>NZ_JBQTHF010000030.1:0-293620 GCF_052390155.1 Actinokineospora sp.
GGGCTGGCTCCCCTGCGTAATGTGCGCCCTCATGGCGCGGCCCGCGCGGGCGATGCGGGCGCCGGGCCCGGCGGCGCATTGCTGGGACGCGGCCGGGCCCGCCCCACCCACACCACACCAGAACGCCCCCACCCACCCAGTCCCCGAAACCCCAACAGCAGTCCCCAAACCCCAACAGCAGTCCCCCGGAAACCCTGACAGCGATCCCAGACACCCCAACAGCGGAAGGCCAACGACCAAGGCCCCCATCCCCCCGTACGCGACCGCGACGGGGGTTCGGGGGCGAAGCCCTCCGGGCGGGGCCCGGGGGTAGCACCCCCGAAAAAAAGGACAGGCGACCCGGTCCGCGCATACCGCGGACACACGTCACCTGAGCCTGTGGCGGGTGAAGGATTCGAACCTTCGAAGCTTTCGCGACGGATTTACAGTCCGCTCCCATTGGCCGCTCGGGCAACCCGCCGGGATGTCCAGCGTCGCTGGACGGGGGGAACCATACCCAACCGGTTCGGGTGGGTTCCGATGGGTCCCCCTACTGGTGTGCGGCGGTAGCATCCAGCGGACTGAGATCCCTGAACGCGGAGGTGCGAGGCACGTGGCGGACCCGTCATTCGACGTGGTGAGCAAGGTCGACCGGCAGGAGGTTGACAACGCGCTCAACCAGGCGGCGAAGGAGTTGTCGACCCGGTTCGATTTCCGTAACACCGGGGCGCAGGTGAGTTGGTCGGGTGAGGAGGCGATCACTTTCGAGGCGGGGACCGAGGAGCGTTGCGCGGCGGCGATCGAGGTCTTCAAGGAGAAGTTGATCAAGCGCAATCTTTCGCAGAAGGCGTTCGACGTCGGGGACCCGGCGCTGTCGGGGAAGGTTTACAAGGTCACCGGCACCCTCGTGCAGGGCATCGCGACGGACAAGGCCAAGGAGATCGCCAAGCGGATTCGCGACGAGGGTCCCAAGGGTGTGCAGGCGCAGATCCAGGGCGACCAGTTGCGGGTGACCGGCAAGAAGAAGGACCACTTGCAGGACGTCATCACGCTGCTCAAGTCGGCTGACTTCGGCATCGCGCTGCAGTTCACCAACTACCGCTAATCCGCACGCTGGGAGCAGCGTCGCGGGCGGCGCCGGCGGGATAGTGGCAACCACCGAACTCGGAGGTTGTCATGCCGGACAGCTTGGCCGTGGAGGACATCGACCGCAGGCTGGCGTGTGTTGGCCGGGCCATCGACTTGGCGCTGGCGATGCGGGACCGGCCGCGGTTTCATCGGGCGTGCGCGGTGCGGGCCGAGTTGCGCACACTTCGGGCTGAACGCGAGCGGGTGGGACACGATCGCGGTCGGTACTCGATGGAAGAGCAGACATGACAGGAGCCGCGATGAAGGGCATCGTCCTTGCCGGAGGCAGCGGGACCCGGCTGCATCCGATCACCCAGGCGGTGTCCAAGCAGCTTCTTCCCGTGTACGACAAGCCGATGGTCTACTACCCGCTGTCGGTGCTGATGCTGGCCGGGATTCGGGAGATCCTGATCATCTCCACCCCGGTCGATCTGCCGAATTTTCGGCGCCTGCTCGGTGACGGCAGTCAACTCGGGATGCGGTTCTCCTATGCCGAGCAGCCCGAGCCGAACGGCTTGGCCGAGGCGTTCGTCATCGGTGAGGACTTCATCGGCAACGACTCGGTCTCGTTGGTCTTGGGCGACAACATCTTCTTCGGCTACGCCTTCTCCCAGCGGCTGCACGCGGCCGCCGAGGCCATCGACGGCGGGGCCGACGGCGCCGTGCTTTTCGGCTACCGGGTCAAGGATCCCGAGCGCTACGGCGTCGGCGAGGTCAACGCCGAGGGCAAGCTGGTCTCGATCGAGGAGAAGCCGACCGCGCCGAAGTCCAATCGGGCCATCACCGGGCTGTACTTCTACGACAACGACGTGGTCAAGATCGCCAAGAGCCTCACACCGTCGGCGCGCGGTGAGCTGGAGATCACCGACGTCAACATGGAGTACCTGCGCCAGGGCCGCGCGCGCCTATTGGACCTTGGCCGCGGCTTCGCCTGGCTGGACACCGGCACGCACGACTCGCTGCTGGAGGCGGGCCAGTTCGTGCAGGTGCTGGAGCACCGCACGGGGGTGCGGGTGGCGTGCCTGGAGGAGATCGCGCTGGAGCGCGGCTTCATCACCCCGGACGAGTGCCACGCGCTCGGCGCCAAGCTGGCGAAGTCCGGCTACGGCGAGTACGTGATGGCCGTGGCGCAGGCGGCGGGCGCGCGTTAGTCGCCTGCCATCCGCTCCAGGCGCCGGATGCGGTCCTCGATCGGCGGGTGGCTGGCGAAGTGCCGGGCGAGTTGCTCGCCCGGCCGGAACGGGTTGGCGATCATCAGGTGCGACTGGGACACCAGCGCGGGTTCCGGCGCGAGGGGGGCCGCGCGGATGCCGTCGTCCAGCTTGCGCAGGGCGGACGCCAGGCCCATCGGGTCGCCGGTGAGTCGCGCGCCGGATTCGTCGGCCTGGTATTCGCGGGAGCGGCTGACAGCCATCCGCACCATCGTCGCGGCCACCGGCCCGAGCAGGGCGATCAGCAGCAGCGTGATCGGGTTGGCGCGGTCCTCGTCGTCGTCACCGAAGACGCCCGCGAAGACCGCGAGGCTCGCGAGCATGCTCACCGCGCCTGCCAGGGCCCCGGCCACGCAGGAGATGAGGATGTCGCGGTTGTAGACGTGCGACAGTTCGTGGCCCAGCACACCGCGCAGTTCACGCTCGTCGAGCAGGTCGAGCAGGCCGGTGGTGCAGCAGACGGCGGCGGTGCGCGGGTTTCGGCCGGTGGCGAACGCGTTCGGGGCCTGGGTCGGGCTGACGTACAGCCGCGGCATCGGCTGGCGCGCGACCGTCGCCAGTTCGCGCACGATGCGGTACAGCGCGGGCTGCTCGGCCTGCGACACCGGCCGGGCCCGCATGGCGCGCAGCGCGAGCTTGTCGGAGTTGAAGTACGCGTAGCCGTTCATCACGACGACGAGTCCGATGCCGACGAACAGCGCCGTGCGGCCGAACAGCGAGCTGATCGCCACGATCAGCGCGCTCAGACCGCCGAGGAGAAGCGCGGTTTTGAGCCCGTTGACGTGGCTGTGCACGAGTGCGCCTCCCCTGGTGTGAAGTCGACGTTCAGTCCGGTTGACCAACGCGTCCGCGGGTCGAGAAGTTCCAACCGGACAGTGCGTCAGTTGCCACTCTCGCCGAGGCGCCAGTAGGTGGTCGGCCGCACCCGCTGTCGCGGGAAGCCGCGTTCGTCGAGCAGGTGGGCGCGTACCGCGAGCATCGCCGCGCGCTCCCCCGCCATCCACACCTCGGGCAGCCCGCCGGGCAGTTCGGCGGCTCGGATCGTGTCGACCAGAACAGTGCACTCACCCGCGGGCACACCGCCGCGGTGCAGCCAGGTGATGCCCGGCACCGGCTGCTCCTCGGCGGCGTCCGCGATCTCGACGAACGCCAGCGCGCGCTTGTCCTCGGGCAGCACGCGCAGGATCGAGGCGATCGCGGGCAGCGCGGTCTCGTCGCCCGCGAGCAGGTACCAGTCGGCGGCCGGATCAGGCTGGTAGGCGGGCGACGGGCCGACGAAGATCAGTTCGTCGCCGACGCCGACCCGCTCGGCCCACGCCGAGGCCGGGCCGGAGTCGCCGTGCAGCACGAAGTCGAAGTCGACCTCGTTGGTGACCGGGTCGTGTCGGCGAACGGTGTAGGTGCGGGTCATCGGGCGGACCTGCGACCACAGCCCACGCGCGGACTCCAAGGTCAGCGGCTCGGGAAGCACCACGTCGCCGGGGTAGAGGTAGATCATCACGTGCTGGTCGGTACCCGCACCCGCGAGCTCGGCGAGCGAGTCGTCGCGCACTGTCACCCGTGCCAGCCGCGGCGTCACCCGCTCGACCCGCACAACCGGAACACGCCAGAGCCGCGTCTCCTGCCTGCGCGAGCGGCGGCGGGCCGGGGCTGGGGAATTAGCACTCACACCGGCTATCCTCGCCCGCCCAGCCAGTCACGACCTAACCGGCCACACTCTCGCGGGCAGGGTCGGACTCGGGAGGGGACAGTACGGCTGACGAGGCCGCCGAGCGGCCCCAGACGAGCTGGTGAGGGCCGCGTCCTAGGACTGCGGCGAGGTGAAAACCGGTCCTGGCATGGCGGCGACAGCGCGCACGACGGGCGCGGCGGCCGCGGTCTCGGCGTCGTCGGGGATGCCCTGGAACACCGGCAGCGGCACGCGTGACCGGCGCGGTTCGACCACCGGGGTCGACTTCTTGTCTTCGGTCATGGTTTTCCTTCGTGGTAGCCCGCATGGCCCTCGATCGAGGGGAAGCGCGGGGGAATCTCATGGACGCGGCTGCGACCGCTGTCCGACACGGCGATCAAGGCCGGTCGACACCGACTGTACGCGATTGCGGCCCCGCGGCCGAGTGATCTCGCGGACGACTCGCAGATCCAGCACTTCCTCGAACGGGTCGAAGGCGAACGGGGTGCCAACTTTTGTAGAAGATTCGCCGGCATGCGGCGGGTTAGGGTCGGGCAGGACCACCGCTGATCGCGTCTGGAGGAACAGGTGACTCCGCTCGTTGGGGACGAGCTGTCGCACCGCGTGTCGGTGAGTGTCCCGGCCAAGGTCAATCTTCAGCTCTCGATCGGCGCCTTGCGCGCAGACGGTTACCACGATCTCGTCACGGTTTTCCAGGCGGTTTCGCTCTATGACGAGGTCACCGTGACCGCCGCGGATCGCCTGTCCGTCCGAGTGGCGGGCGCGGGCACCGACGCGGTCCCCACCGATCGCACCAACCTCGCGGCGCGGGCCGCCGAGTTGCTGGCCGAGGAAGTCGGCATGGTTCCCCTGGTCGGCATCGACATCACGAAGCGAATCCCGGTCGCGGGCGGCATGGCGGGTGGCAGCGCCGACGCCGCGGCCGCGCTGGTGGCCTGCAACACACTCTGGCGACTCGGGTTCAGTACCGAGGAGTTGCACCCCATCGCGGCCCGGCTGGGCAGCGATGTCCCGTTCTCCCTGCTCGGCGGGACCGCGGTGGGCGAGGGCCGGGGCGAGATCCTCAAGGCGCTGCCGACGTTTCGGCCGATCCACTGGGCGCTGGCGTTCGCTCATCACCCGCTGTCGACGCCCAGCGTCTACCGCGAACTCGACCGTCTCCGCGGCGCCGACGTCGACCCCATCGAACTCGCCCAGCCGCTGCTTGACGCGCTCGACGCGGGAGATCCGGTCGCGCTCGGGGAGGCGCTCAGCAACGACGCCGAGCAGGCGGCGCTGACGCTCGCGCCGCACCTCGGAACGCTCCTGAACTGGGGTTCGACCGCGGGAGCGCTCGGGTCGATCGTGTCCGGGACCGGGCCGACCTGCGCCTTTCTCGGCCGCGACGAAGCGCACGCGCGGGACATGGCGGCCGAGTTGGCCGAGTTACCGCTGTGTCGGCGCGCCGAGTACGCGTACGGGCCGGTCGACGGTCCGAAGGTCGTGCCAGACGAACACTGAACGGCAGAGTGTCATCGCTAACGGAGGGGAATAGCGATTCATGTCTTATCGAACCACCGCACGACGCGTGCACACGGTCGCGAACCAAGCGGGCCGATTGGCCTCGGACACCGAGTCGGCCAATTGGCGCAGACATCCGGTGATCTTCGGACTCCGCATCCATGGCGACGTGGACGAGACGCTGCTGGGGCGTGCGCTCACCGCCATCGTGCGACGGCACAGCGCGCTGCGCTATTTCTTTCCAGATCGCGACGTCGTCGACTTCGCCCTGTGCGCGGCGGCGGACTCGGTGAGCTGTCCGCTGGACGTCGTGGACTTGTCCTCAAGTGGACCGGGACACCGGGAAGCGCACGAGAACAACGCGCTCGACAAACTGCGTCACCCTTTCGAGCTTTCCGTTCCGCCGCTGGCCAGGGCGCTGCTCATTCGACACCCCGAGTACTGCACGCTCGGGATCGCGATAGACCACATCATCTTCGACGGCGCGTCGATCCCGGTCTTCCTGCGGGACCTCGAAACCGTGTGGCGCCAACTCTCGACCGGTGACGATCTGCCCGACACCGAGGTGTCGGACTTCGCCGCGTTCGCCGCGGCCGAGCACGAGTGGCTGCGCGGCGCCAGGGCGGACGCCGCGTTCGAGTACTGGCGGCCGAGGTGGGCCGAACTCGGGCCGACGCCACGACTTCCGCTGCGCCATGTCGTCGGCAAACCGGCGGCGAGCGGCACGTGGAACCGAGAGATCTCCGCCGACACGCTCGCCGACAAGTGCGCGCGACTCGGCAGTCTGACGCCGTTCACACTGATCAGCACCGCCCTTTTCACCGCGTTCCACCAGGTGACCGGCGAGGTGGATCTGGGTCTGATCCTGCCCATATCGCGACGGAACAATGTCCGCACCCGGCAGGGGATCGGCTACTACAACAACCCGCTGCTCCTGCGCGTCGAATTGACGCGCGGAATGACGCTCGACGCGGCCGCGGGCGTGGTCCGGGAAGCCACGCTCGGCGCACTGCGACACTCGTATGCGCCGTTTCAGGCCATCAAGGACCGGTTCGCCCACCTGGAATTGCCGGCACCCGGGCCGTACCTCTATCTCAACATGATGCCGCCGCAGCGCGCCCCGCAATTGCCCGGGCTGGGCTGCGAGTTCACCTGGTTCGACCAGGAGGACGTTCTCATCAAGTTTCCGCGGCTGAGCATTATCTGCCAGACACAGGACGACGGGTCGCTGCTGCTCGACAGCGGACACAATGGCACGCATTTCGACTGGCCCGACGTGGCGGCGGTGCTGAACCGGGCGTACGACTTGCTGGTCGACCAGGGGGTCGAATGAACAGCTCGGATCAAGACGGGCGAGTCGGTGTCGTGGTACTCGCGGCGGGCGATGGCCAGCGGCTCGGCCATGGGCCGAAGGCGCTGGTGTCGGTGGCGGACCGGCCCCTGCTGGCGTGGACGCTCGACTCGATTCTCGCCAATGACGAGGTGGGCGACGTGGTGGTTGTCGCCCATCGGCAGACCGTCGCCGCCACCCGCGACGTCGTGGACTCGTTTCCCGACGGAGGCCGAGTCCAGGTTGTCGAAGGCGGCTCGACTCGGCAGCGGAGTGCGGCCCGAGGCGTGGACGCCCTCGACCCGGACCTGCGCTACGTGGCCGTCGCCGAAGCGGCCCGGCCGTTCGTGCCAAGGGGTGTGATCGACCGGATGTTCCGGTGTCTCCTGGACGGTCCTTCGCCCGGACCGGCGGGCGTCGTCCCCGGGATTCGCCTGTTCGACACCATTCGCGGGGTCGAGCCGGACGGCAGCTCGACGGGCACCCTCGACCGGGACTCCCTGCGCGCGGCGCAGACGCCGCAGTTGTTCTGCCGGGCGTGCCTGATGCGCGCTTACCGCCTGGCGGACGAGTCCGGCGAGACGCACACCGATGACGCCGCCGCGGTCGAGAACAGCGGCGGCCACGTCCTCGTCGTCCCGGGCGACCCGGACAACTTCAAGATCACGATCGAGCGGGATCTCCGGCTCGCGGAGCTGATCATGGCGACCACACCGAAGGCGGGTGCGTAACGTGACCGGAAAGGTGGCAGTGATCACCGGTGCGAGTTCGGGCGTGGGCGCGGCCACGGCCAGGAGGCTGCACGCGGCCGGGGTCAACGTGGTGGTGGGGGCGCGCCGCGGCGATCGGCTCAAGGAGCTCACCGCGGATCTCGACGCGGACCGAACCGCCTGGGTCGAGTGCGATATCCGCCGGTCGGACGACGCCCATTTGCTGGTCGAGACCGCCGTCGAGCGGTTCGGCGGCCTCGACATCCTGGTGGCCAATGCCGGAATCGGCGCCTACGGCGGCATCCTCGACTATTCGGACGAGGAGATCGAGCAGATCATCGACACCAACCTGACCGGCACGATCTGGAGCGTGCGGGCGGCGGCACCGCACCTGCTCGAACGGGGCGGGGACATCGTCCTGGTGAGTTCGGTGGCGGGGCTGCGGGGACGTGCGGACGAGGCGGTCTACGCCGCGACCAAACACGGCCTGGTGGGGCTCGCCGGGTCCCTGGATCGCGAGCTGCGCGGGCGCGATGTCCGCGTGGTGACGTTGTGTCCGGGCGCGATCGCCACCGAGTTCGCGTTGTCGCGTGGACGTTGTCCAGAAATGGCCGGTCTGTCGGAGATGCTGCGACCGGAGGACGTCGCGGAGATGGTGCACACGGTCACCAGCCAGCCGCGGTCCATGCGGACACTGCTCTGGAGCATGCGCGGCATGTCGTCGGAGAACTGAGGAACGGCCCGGATGCGGCACTGGCTGATACTCGGGTTGTCGAGCCTGAGCATGCTGATCCTGGCATTCAACGGCACAGCGGCAAATGTCGCGTTGCCCGACTTCGCGAGCACTCTGGGCGCGAGCACCGACCAACTGCAATGGATCATTGTCGCCTACAGCATCGCGGGCGGTTCCATCCTGCTCATCGCCGGTCTGGTGGGCGACCGATGGGGCCACAAGACCACGTTGGTCTGGGGTTTGGCCATTTTCGCCGCCGCCGCGCTGGTGGGTGTATTCGCATCGTCGGCGGACACGCTGATAGTGGTCCGAGCCGTCATGGGGATCGGCGGCGCCATAGTCGCCCCGATGACGCTGGCAATCATTCGCACCAGCCTGCCCGCATCCGTTCAGGGCCGGGCAGTCGCGGTGTGGACAGGTTCGACAGCGTTGGGAATGCCGCTCGGGCCCATCGCGGGTGGTTACCTGGTCGACCAATTCGGGTGGGCGGCGATTTTCCTGACCAGCGGTCTGGCCGCGGGCCTCGCGTTGCTCGGGTTCGCGGCTCTCGTCCAGCAAGCACCGGTCGGCGGGCATGCCGTGCGGATCGACTTCGCGGGAACAGTGCTGGTCAGCGTGGTCATCGTGGCGATGGCGTACAGCGTCATCACGGTGGGCCGGGGGCAGTTGACCAGCACGACGGTGCTGGCGGCGTGCGTCGGCATCGCCTCGGTGATCGGCCTCCGACTCTGGCGGCGGAGGGCCGATCGTCACGCGCGCTGGTCGCCACTGCGAAATCCCGGTTTCCGCTGGGCCTGCACCACGATCTTCCTGCTCTTCTTCTCGGTGATGGGCATACTCTTCCTGGCACCGGTCTATTTCCAGGTGGTGATCGGTTTCAGCGCGACCGAGTCGGGGCTGGTGATTGTGCCCCTGGCCCTCAGCCTGTTGCTGGCGTCGCTCGTGTCCGGCAAAGTCGCGGACCGCTACTCCGTGCGCGGCGTGGTCGCCTGCGGACTGGGCCTGCTGACCGTCGGACTGATATCGCTCTCCTTCCTGAGTTGGCATGCCGGACTGTGGCTGACGGTGCTCTCGCTCGGCCTCATCGGAATAGGCGTCGGACTGGCGCAGACACCGGCGACGAACCTCGCCATGGCCGTACTCCGACCGGAAGACGCCGGCCTCGGGTCAGCACTGATCACCATGTTTCGGCACGTGGGCAGCGTCATGGGGGTGGGCATCATCGGCTCCCTGGCGAATCTCGCCTATAACGCCAAGGTCTCGGCGGACATCGGCGGGCTGGCAATCGACCCGGACGCGACGTCTTCGGTGTCCGACGCGATGACGGTCGCGGACCGCATCGGCGGCCAGACCGGTGCTGTCCTCAGAACCGGTGCCGCCACCGCGTACACGGAGGCGATCGGCATCGTGGCCCTGTCCTGCGCCGTGGTGACCTTGGTCGCGGCCACGCTCGCCGTGCGTTATCTGCCTGCCGCGGGCAGACGTCACTCGATGACGATCTGACTGGGATAGCGGAAGATCGTGATGCACGAGCTGTTCGCGCCGACCACCTGCCACCAGCCGCCCTCGGCGGTCAGGTTCGAGAACGTCGCGCCCGCGGCGAGCTGGTACCACGGCCGCCAGGTCCCGGTGGTGTCCAGGTAGTAGATGTAGAGCGTCCCGTCGGTCCGGTTGAGGACGGTGAACGAGATCTCCCGGCCCAGGTTGCTCGCCGGGAGCGGGGCCGTGCACGAGTGGAAGTCCGCCGTTCCCCTCGCCCGCGGTGCCGACGGGGTGGCGGTGGTGGTGCGCCTGCGGCTGGTCGTGGTGCTCTCGGTCGTCGTGCGGGACGTGGTCTTCCGGCTCGACGTTGTCGTTCTGGTCGTTGTGGTCGGGCTGGTCGTGGTGGTCGGGCTGGTCGTGCGCGACGGGGTGGTGGCCGATGTCGTGCTCGTGGTCGTGCCGCCGTCGCCGGCGGCGCCCGTCCTGTCCGACAGCAGCACGACCGACGTCACCGTGGCGCTGAGCAGCACCGCGGCCACGGCGATGACGACCAGGAGCACTCGCGAGCGCGAGTTGCCGGGTGGCGGCGGGGCGAGGAAGACCGGGGCGGGGATCAGTTCGCTCGGCCCGCCCAGCCGCGTCGGAGCCCGCACCGGGTGCACGGTGGTCGGCGAGCCGAGCGGTGCCCGCGGGGGTATCGGCACGGGTACCGGCGGTGGCGGCACGTAGTCGCCCGCCAGCGCGCCGCGTGCGGCCGCGGCGAGTTCCCCGGCGCTGCCGTGGCGGTTCCCGGGTTCCTTGGCCATCCCCCTGGCCACCACGGCGTCGAACCCGACCCGCAGGTCCGGCCGGTGCGCGGTGGGGCGGGGTGGCGGCGAGGAGAGGTGCGCGTGGATCAGGGCGGGCAGATCGCCGGTGGGGAAGGGTTTGGTGGCCGTGAGGCATTCGTGGAGCAGACAGGCCAGCGAGTACACATCGGACCGGGTGTCGGCCCGCCCGCTCGCGAACCGCTCCGGCGGCATGTAGTCCAGGGTGCCGATCGCCATGCCGGTGCTGGTCAGGCCGGTGGTTCCGCTGGTGCTGCGGGCGATTCCGAAGTCCAGCAGGTAGACGTAATCCGCGCCGTCCACAGTGGACATCAGCACGTTGGACGGCTTCACGTCCCGGTGCACCAGCCCGGCCGCATGCGCGGCGTCGAGCGCCTGCGCCACCTGACCGATGACGGCGACGGTCCGGTCCTGCCCCAGCGGCCCGTCTTCGAGCACCTTCTGCAGGTCGCGGCCGTCGATGAGCGGCATGTCCAGGAACATCCGCCCGTCGATCTCACCAAACGAGTTGATCGGCACGACGTGCGGGGCGCTCAGCCTGCTCAGCAGCTTCGCCTCGCGCCGGAACCGGGCCCGGAACTCCTCGTCCTCGGCCAGCTGGGCGGGCAGTACTTTGAGCGCCACGTACCGCTGCAGCACCAGGTGGTAGGCGCGGTGCACCTCACCCATGCCGCCACGGCCGAGCAATCCCTCGATCCGGTAGGGCCCGAACTGCTCGCTCATCCCGCCCCTAGCCTTGAACCCCTGCATCCTGGGTTCGCTGTTGACCCCCAAAACGCTACAAAGTTGGTCAGGGTGAAGGACGCGGCCGGGCAGGCCAGGTTCCACCGGGCGCCTGGCCGATCTATTCCATGATCGCTATCTGGCGAACCGCACACGAATAGGGGTTCGTGAGGGTCGATCAGCCGACACCAGTACAACCAGGACTGGTCTACGTTTCCGTTACTGCTCGAACACTCCCCGAAAGGCAGTGTGATCATGTCCAGGGAATCGATGGAAAGCACCGCGCCTGCCGCGCGCAGAAAGCGCTTCAGACGCCCGTTCCGGTCGGTGACGAAGCGATTCGCGCTGGTCTTGGCGGTCACCATGGGGGCATTGACCCTGTTCGCTGGAACCGCTCAGGCGGCCAGCTTCGTACCCATTCCCCGCAACTACGTCTACAACCCGAACCTGGGCGCCTTCCACGACTACTGCACCAGGTCGCCGGACCAGCCCAACATCATTCCCATAGTCGGGGGCCTTTCCCGGAGAGTCGACTTCCGGGGCCCGTGCGCCAATCACGACCTCTGCGAACAACGGGTCGGATACGGAAACCTGGCCTGCGACAACGCCTTCCGAAACCTGCTGCACCAGCAGTGCGCGTACTTCTTCGGAGGTGATTTCGCCTACCAGCCGCCGTGCGACTTCCTGGCGGACACCTACTACTGGGCGGTACGAAACTTCTAGTCGGTCACCTGTCGACCTGGCCTGGAACGATTCCGTGCGCGGAACTCTCCCAGGCCAGGTCGATGTTCGGTGCCGGGCCATCGTTTCCGCGGTACAGCGGTAGCCGTTGCGGCACCGGACCAGTTCGTCTCGGACTGCTTGCATCCTCTGCTGGAGAGGTGGTCACGGTGCGGATCTGGAAGGATCGAATTCATGGTTGCCTTGACACCGGAGCGCCGCGCCGAGCTGCTTGCGCTGCTGGATGACGGGCAGCGTCTTCGTACCGAGTACCCCAAAGTCAGTGAGTATCTGGACACCGCGCCCGGCCTCGCCGGAACGGGCGATGTTCAACGGGATGCGGCGTTCGATCTGCGGCTGGTCCACTACATGACTGGCGGTACGGCGGTGAGCCCCAACCCGTACTGGGACGTCGTGGCGCCTTCAGTGTCCGAGCATGAAGGCCGTCGGGTTGTGAACGGTGGCAACCCGGAGGGAAGCGCTCGGCTTGCGTACGCGCAGATGATGCTGCAAGCCACCTACTCGTATGCGATCCCCTCGCCGGAGACCCTGGAGTGGGTGTCTGCGTTTTGCGACGGTCACCCAATAGTGGAGCTTGGGGCGGGTCGCGGGTACTGGGCGGACCAGGTGGCGCGCGCAGGTGTAGAGGTCAAGGCATACGATTCCGAGCCGCCCGACAAGGTTGACAACAGCTCCTTTCCTCGTTCAGGAAAGCAGGAGGATGTCTGGCACCAGGTCGAGAAGGTTGTTGCTCTCGGAAACCGGACGGATCAGGTCCTGCTGCTGTGCTGGCCGCCCGGTTGGGGCAACACGATGGCCTCCGAGGCTCTTGCCGCGTTCGAGAAGTCCGGCGGCAGAAAACTGATCTTCATCGGTCAGCCTCAGGGCGGGATGACCGGGGATGACGCCTTCTTCAATGCCCTGTCCGCAGAGTGGGAGCTGGAGTCAGAGGACGCGCAGTTCGTGTCCTGGTGGAACTTGCTGGATGTCGCCCAGGGTTGGGTGCGTCGCTAGCAGCCCTGGATCGACATGCTCAGGCGTCCGGCGTGAGCTTCATCCTGAACACGAATGCGTCGTATCGATCCTGTGGGTAGGACACGTTCGAGATCATGATCACCCGGTCATCGGCGGCCACGAACTGCTGCCGGATCGACTTGACCAGGTCGCCGGGAGACGTGCGCAACCACTCCGCATGCGCCGGCGTTGGCAATTGCTCGGTGATGGTCTCTTCGAGCACTTCCGCACCTGCGGTGCCGGTCATGCCCAGCGGCTGATAGGTGTCCGAGATCGAGATCGGCCGGCCGCTCTCGGAGACACGAGTGATGACGTGGGTGAGTTCGTCGCCTGCCGCGAGGCTAAAGACTTCGGCAAGTTCGTCGGTGGCGTGAACCTTTGCAGCCTCCCGCTCGACGTGAATCTCGCGCTCCGACTCAGTTCCGAACGTGACTTCGGGAACCTGCAACTGACGCTCTGGCGAGATTCGAACCAGGTTCGGGCGGTCAGCTACGAAGATTCCGCGACGCCGCACGGGCCGCACCAAGCCCTGACTGCGGAGCAGTTCGATCACCTTTCGAACAACGATGTCGGAGACGCCGAACTGCTTGGCGATCTCGGCATAGCTCGGCAGTTGGGTTCCGGGCGGCAGCTCGCCTCCTCGGATTCGTCGCGCGTACTCGCCTGCGATCGAAACGTAGGCAGGCTCAGTCATCGATCTTGATCCCTTCGCCGTGGGCATCGTTCACGCCCTCATCGGTGGCCAGCGACCGCAGCTTAACAGCCTTCGTATACGCAGACCTTGTGCGTATACGAAGCTACGTATACGATCGGATTGTCTGACGCACAAGATCACTTACGTCACGGTTAGGGAGGGCCACTGACCCTCCTTGAACAGCGACAACGAGCCGTCTGGAGAGGACGAACGACATGGCTATACCTCACGGCGCGCGTAGTACGAAGTCGACCAGCGTGGGCAGGTCGCCATCATGACCGGGTACAGCACCACCTACCAGGTCGCGTGCGCGCCCGGCCCGAACGCTGCCGCTGCGGTGTCTCTCCTGCCCGGCGGCGTGCCGGTCCTCGTCGTGTACTTCGACCCGGTCAACATGACCATCCAGTGCCCGCCGACCGTCGCCGCGCAACACGACCTGGCCGCCTTCTGTCATGAACTGGCTCAGGAAGCCACCCACCTGGCCGACCTGGTCGATCCGGCCCCAACTCACCCTCGGCACTTGCTTCACGACGGGGGTGGTCCGGCTGATGAATAGCGCTGATGTTCTCGATTCGCCGTCGCAACCGTCGATGCGGCCCGTTGTGGCGCCGTACGTGACGGCCTGGAGTACGGAGCAGGCTCCGTCGTCGGTGCTCGTCGCGCATCCCGGCGGGATCGGCTACGCGGACGAGTGCAGGTTCGACCGTGACGAGCATGGTGTGTTGTGGCGGCGGATGACGTTGCGCCAGGGAGCTGGCCGACCGGCCTTCGCTCAGGTGCATCCGTTGCGCCAGCGGCGCGCGATGCGTCGGCTGCTGTGTCAGGTGTGCGGCGGCCCGGCAGACCAGTCCAGCGACGGCGTGTTGTGGCTGCTCCAGGACCACCGGGAGGACTGGCCGGGCTGGCCGAACCGGATGGGCGTCACCGAACCGCCCGTGTGCGTGCCCTGCGTAGGGCTATCGGTGCGCTTGTGTCCGGCGTTGCGTCGCCGTGCGGTGGTGGTTCGAGTCGGACGCTGCCCGATTGCCGGGGTCGGTGGCGTCCTCTATCAGGCTGGGTTTCCGCCCCTGGCCATCGGTCCGGCGTCCGTGGAGTTCGACGACCCGGCCATTCGATGGGTCGTCGCCGCACACCTCATCCGTCGACTCGGTGAGTCTCGCATTGTTCCTATGGAGACAGTCGTCAGTTAAGTCCGCACGCGGGTCGCCTGCGCTGCACACCCGGAAGGTGAGCAATGACGCAGCAGTGTCCGGCGAAAGCGGCCAGTCGCTGGGCGTTGATCGATACGGAGAGTTGTCGACTAGTCCCTAAGTTCCATCGTGCAGCACTTTGGCCCGCCGCCGGACTTTCGGAGTTCGGCGATGTCGACCAGGTGAACCTCATACCCCCGCCGCGTAAGGACGTCAGCCAGTCGGGTCGCTTCGATCGGAAGCACCACGTTGCGGCCGTCGGACACCGCGTTCAAACCGAGGCAGGCCGCGTCCTCCTCGGTGGCGACAACAGCATCCGGGAACAACCGCCGCAAAACACGCTGAGTCCCGGGAGAGAACGCCTCCGGGTAGTACGCGATCTCCGCCCGCGAAGACGGAGTGGCCTCCGTCAGCACCACCAGCGCGACGTCGAGGTGGTAATAGCGCGGGTCGACCAATTGCAGGGAGATCACCGGGACACCGAGGACCTCCTGCGCCTCCGCGTGCGCGCCGGGGTCGGTGCGGAAGCCGGTGCCCGCCAACAGCACCTCGCCCGTCCACGTGAAGTCGCCCTCGGCCTCGTTGATCCGGGCGGGCATGACGACATCGCGGTAGCCGTGGTCGAGGAACCAGCGGCGGAAGTGGTCCGCCTCGGCGGCGCGCTGGGGCGCGCGGAAGCGGGCACCCAGGACACGTCCGTCGACGACGGTGCCCGAGTTGGCCGAGAACACCATGTCGGGCAGGCCGGGCTGGGGGGCGATGGTCTCGACCCGGTGGCCGAGGCGCTCGTAGGTCTCCTTGAGCACCGTCCACTGCTTGACCGCCGTCTCCGTGCACACCGGCTGGTCGGGGTCCATCCACGGGTTGATCACGTACTCGACCGTGAAGTACCTCGGTTCGCACATGAGGTACCTGCGAACAGTGGGCACTCGGGCCTCGGTCGCGACCTCGACGGACGCGGTCGAGCCGGGAAGCGCTAGGGAGGTGCGCGCAGGTGCGGACGTCATGGATCGAAATGTAAGGCCAGTGTCGACCAACAGACAATGTCGCTTTCGTGCACTGAAGCATGCAGAATGTTGCGTGTGGACGTGATAGATCAGCGAATCATTTCGCGGCTCGTGGCCGACGCTCGATCAAGCTACGCGGAGATCGGCAAGGTGGTGTCGCTGTCGGCGCCCGCGGTGAAGCGGCGGGTGGACCGGCTGCTGGAGACCGGGGTGCTGCGCGGGTTCACCGCGGTGGTGAATCCCGAGGCCCTGGGCTGGGGCACGGAGGCCTTTGTCGAGGTGCACTGCCAGGGCAATGTCTCCCCCGACCGGATCCGCAGGCGGCTGGAACCGCTGACCGAGGTCGTCGCGGCGTACACGGTGTCCGGGGCGGCCGACGCGATCGTGCACCTGCGGGCGGCGAACATCCACCACCTGGAGGACGCGCTGGAGCGGCTGCGCGGCCTGGACATGGTGTCCCGCACGGTCTCCACCGTGGTCCTCTCCACGCTCCTGGAGCGGCCGCCCGCGCCGGAGCCCGGATAGGGTCGGCAGCCATGACCTCGGACCCTGTCCTGCTAGAGCGACGCGACGGCGTCGCCGTGATCACGTTGAACGACCCGGGCCGCCGCAACGCGCTGACGCTGCCGATGTCCGCGCGGCTGACCGAGCTGGTGGCCGAGTGCGAGGCCGACCCGGCGGTGTCCGCGCTGGTCGTCACCGGCACACCGCCCGCGTTCTGCGCGGGGGCCGACCTGACGGTGCTCGGTGAGTCGCGGGAGAAGGGGTTGCGGGCGATCTACGCGGGATTCCTGGCGGTCGCCCGGTCGACGCTGCCGACCATCGCCGCGGTGGGTGGAGCCGCGGTCGGCGCCGGGTTCAACCTCGCGCTGGCGGCGGACGTGCGGCTGGCGGGACCGGCCGCCCGGTTCGACCCGCGGTTCCTGCAACTGGGTATCCACCCCGGCGGCGGCATGACGTGGATGCTCCAGCGGATCGTCGGCCCGCAGACAGCCACCGCGATGACCCTGTTCGGCCGTATCCTGGACGCGGCCGAGGCGGAGCGAGCCGGGCTGGTGCTGCACACCGTGGCGGGCGACCACGACGCGCTCATCGACGCGGCGGTGGTGCTGGCCGCGCCCGCGGTGGCCGGGCCGCGGGACCTGGTGCTGTCCATCAAGCGGACGATGCGGATCACGGCCGGGCGCACGGAGCACGCCGACGCCGTGGAGACCGAACTGGTGGCCCAGTTGGCCTCGATGGAGCAGCCCGAGTTCGCGGCCTTGCTGGCCCGGTTGCGGGCCCGGATCTCCAGTGGCCAGCGGATTATCCACACACCGGACGTGGCTGCCCACGATCCGGGATAGTGTAACCGCAAGTTACACTAAAATCAGGTCCATGTCAGGTTTGTCGGGGATACTCGAAATCGGGTCACGGTGTCCTGACTGTGATCTCTGGCGCGTTGCGAGGGCGGCGCACGGCACGATGCCTACCGTTAGAGGGTGGGAGACGGGTTGATGATGGGTTACCTACCCGGTGCGGCGGTCAGAGCGAGGGATCGGCGGGCACATGAGCACAAGCGGTGACACTGGCGGCTCGTCGGTGACCAAGCTCGACCGGGTGGTGATCCGCTTCGCGGGCGACTCCGGCGACGGCATGCAGCTCACCGGCGACCGGTTCACCTCGGAGGCGGCGGCGTTCGGCAACGACCTGTCGACCATGCCCAACTTCCCGGCCGAGATCCGCGCCCCCCAGGGCACCATCCCCGGCGTCTCCAGCTTCCAGGTGCACTTCGCCGACTACGACATCCTCACCCCGGGCGACCGGCCCGACGTCCTCGTCGCGATGAACCCGGCCGCGCTCAAGGCGAACATCGCCGACCTGCCCGCGGGCGGCACGCTGATCGTCAACACCGACGAGTTCGTCAAGCGCAACCTCACCAAGGTCGGCTACGCGGCCAACCCGCTGGAGGACGACTCGCTGGCGACCTACCAGGTCCACGAGGTCGCGATGGCCACGCTGACCCAGGGCGCGCTGGCCGAGACCGGGCTGGGCAAGAAGGACGCCGAGCGCTGCAAGAACATGTTCGCCCTCGGCCTGCTGTCCTGGATGTACCACCGGCCGACCGAGGGCACCGAGCGGTTCCTGCGGGAGAAGTTCGCCAAGAAGCCCGACATCGCCGAGGCGAACGTATTGGCCTTCCGCGCGGGCTACTACTACGGCGAGACCACCGAGGCGTTCGCCGTCACCTACCAGGTGGCCCCGGCGAAGCTGAACCCCGGCACCTACCGCCAGATCACCGGCAATACCGCGCTGGCCTACGGCATCGTGGCGGCCGCGCAACAGTCGAAGTTGCCGGTGCTGCTGGGCACCTACCCGATCACCCCGGCCTCGGACATCCTGCACGAGCTGAGCAAGCACAAGCAGTTCGGCATCACCACCTTCCAGGCCGAGGACGAGATCGCGGGCATCTGCGCGGCCCTGGGCGCCAGCTACGGCGGCGCGCTGGGCATCACCAGCACGTCCGGGCCGGGGGTGGCGCTGAAGTCGGAGACCATCGGCCTCGGCGTGATGACCGAGCTGCCGCTGCTGGTGATCGACGTGCAGCGCGGCGGCCCGTCGACCGGGCTGCCGACCAAGACCGAGCAGGCCGACCTGCTGCAGGCGATGTACGGGCGCAACGGCGAGTCGCCGGTGCCGATCGTCGCGCCGCAGTCGCCCGCCGACTGCTTCGCGGCGGCGATGGAGGCCACGCACATCGCGCTCAAGTACCGCACGCCGGTGCTGCTGCTCTCCGACGGCGCGATAGCCAACGGGTCCGAGCCGTGGCTGGTGCCCGACGTGGACGACCTGGCCGACCTGTCGGTCGAGTTCGCCACCGAGCCCAACGCCCCGGACGGCTCCGGCGAGTTCTGGCCCTACCTGCGCGACCCGGAGACGCTGGCCCGCGCGTGGGCGGTGCCCGGCACACCCGGCCTGCAACACCGCATCGGCGGCCTGGAGAAGCAGGACGGCACCGGCAACATCTCCTACGACCCGGACAACCACGAGCACATGGTCCGGCTGCGGCAGGCGAAGGTCGACGGCATCGATGTGCCCGACCTGGTGGTGCACGACCCGTCCAGTGCGGCCCGGGTGCTGGCGCTGGGCTGGGGCTCGACCTACGGCCCGATCGGCGCGGCCTGCCGCCGGGTGCGCAAGCTCGGCCACCACGTGGCGCAGGCACACCTGCGCCACCTCAACCCGTTCCCGGCCAACCTCGCGAAAGTGCTCGCCGCGTACGACCGGGTCGTGGTGCCGGAGATGAACCTGGGCCAGCTCGCGCTGTTGCTGCGCGGAAAGTTCCTGGTCGATGTCATCAGCTACACGAAGGTCACGGGTCTACCGTTCAAAGCCGAGGAACTGCAGGACGTGCTCGCCGAGATCGTGAAGGGGGTGGATGTCACGTGACAGCCATCGACTTGGGGTTTCCGAGCCTGAGCGGCCTCGCGGGCGTTCCGACCAGCGATGAACCGCAGAAGGCCAAGGACTACAAGTCCGACCAGGAAGTGCGTTGGTGTCCGGGCTGCGGCGACTACGTCGTGCTCAACGCGGTGCAGTCGTTCCTGCCCTCGCTCGGGCTCAAGCGGGAGAACATCGTCTTCGTCTCCGGCATCGGCTGCTCGTCGCGCTTCCCGTATTACATGAACACCTACGGGATGCACTCGATCCACGGGCGCGCCCCGGCGATCGCGACCGGCCTGGCGACCGCGCGGCCCGACCTGTCGGTGTGGGTCGTCACCGGCGACGGCGACTCGCTCTCCATCGGCGGCAACCACCTGATCCACACGCTGCGGCGCAACGTGAACCTCAAGATCCTGCTGTTCAACAACCGGATCTACGGGCTGACCAAGGGCCAGTACTCGCCGACGTCCGAGCCGGGCACGGTCACCAAGTCCACCCCGATGGGCTCGCTGGACCACCCGTTCAACCCGGTGTCGCTGGCGCTGGGCGCGGAGGCCACGTTCGTCGGCCGCGCGCTCGACTCCGACCGCAAGGGCCTCACCGAGGTGCTGCGCCAGGCCGCCGAGCACCGCGGGTCCGCGCTGGTCGAGATCTACCAGAACTGCCCGATCTTCAACGACGGCGCGTTCGACGTGCTCAAGGAACCGGGCGCGGCGGAGCAGCGGTTGATCCCGCTCGAACACGGGCAGCCGATCCGGTTCGGCGGCGAAGGCGAGTACGGCGTGGTCCGTGCGGGCTTCGGGTCCCTTGAGGTGGCGAAGGTCAGCGAGGTCGGCGAGGACGCGTTGGTCGTGCACGACGCGCACGCCGAGGACCCGTCCTACGCGTTCGCGCTGTCCCGACTGTCCACTCAGGACTTGAGCCACACGGTGACCGGCGTGTTCCGGTCGGTGCGCCGCGACACCTACGACGACCTGGCGCGGGAGCAGGTGGCCCGGGCCAAGCAGGCCAAGCGCGCGGACCTGCAGGGTCTGTTGCGCGGCAAGGAAACCTGGACCGTCATCGGCTGATCCACTTCAAGACGCCGAAACGGCCACCGCCCGCGGGCGGTGGCCGTTTCGCTGTCCGCGATCAGGTCGCGGTGGTGCGCTTGCGATCCCACGCGGTGAAGCCCGCCCGCTCGGCGTCGGCCGCGGTCTTGAACCATGCCTCGGCCTTGGTGCGGCCGTAGTACGGCGAGTCGGTGGTGTGGAACAGCATCGAGTCGGCGTTGCCCTTCACCGTGTACTCGTCCGACGGGGCGGACCCGTCGGCCATCGGCAGCGCCGAACCCGGACCGTACGGGGGCGTCGTCGTCGCGAGGAACATCGGCTCCGGCGCGGTCGCCTGCGCCGGGACCTCCGCGTCGCCCCGGTCGCGCGGGCCGACCCGGTTCCACGGGGCGAAACCCGCCCGCTCGGCGTCGTCGCCCGTGCGGAACCACACCTCGGCCGTGGTGACCGAGTAGAACGAGGACTCCTCGGTGTGGAACAGCATGGAGTCCATGTTGCCCTTGATCGTGAACTCCTCGGCCGGGGCGGAGCCGTCGGCGAGCGGCCGCGCGGAACCCTCGTAGTCGCCGGGCTCCCAGGTCGGCGTGTCATCGACATCCGCGACAGGCGCGACGAAGCCGCGGACGGTGTCCGGCTCGTCGAGCGTGCCGGACAGCGCGCCACCGTCCTTTGCGGACTTGTCCTTTTCGGACTCGACGGCCGGGCCGTCCGCCGTCAGCACGGGGATCTCACCGGTCGGCGGGTCGATGTCCGCCGACGAGCGAAGCACAGAGGTGCGCTCCTGGTCGTCCAGCGCGCCCAGCGCCGAATCCCGAACCTCGACCCGGTCCTGGGCCGCCTCGCCGTTGCCGCGGTGCGCACCCGCGGCGGCGCGCGGCCGCGCGGGCGCGCTGATCCGCTCCTCGGTCACCTCGACCTTGGGCTTGCGGAACAGCTTCAGGACCAGCCAGGTGACCAGCGAGCCCAGCAGGAAGGACAACAGCAGCCAAAGCCACACCTGCCCGAACAGATACGTCATAGCTCGTCTCCTAGACAACGGTGATCTCGACCCGGCGGTTGGCCGCCTGACCGGCTGGGGTGTCGTTGGGTGCCAAGGGGGCGGTGTCGCCGAATCCCTTGGCGGTGATGCGATCGGCGGCGACGCCGAGTTCCACGAGTCGCGCTTGGACGGTGGCCGCGCGCTGCTCGCTGAGCACCTGCGCGTCCAGGGTCCTGCCCGGCGTGCCCGCGACATGGCCGCTGACCTGCACGGCCACCCCGGACAGCAGCGGTGCGATGGCCTGCACGGTCTGCGCCCCGGCCGGGGTGAGCAGGGCCGTGTTCGGCTGGAAGGTGATCGGCTGCGCGGCGACCAGCGCGTCAAGCTGTCGCTGCACGGCCTGCTTGTCCACTGCGGGCGCCGCCACGGTGAGCTGGTTGTCGACCGTCGCACCAGGCGCCAGGGCGGCCGCCTGTCGCGCGGCGGCGGCCTTGTCCGCCTCGCCCGCGACGCTGCCGGACAAGGTGACCGTGTCCCCGTCCCAGCGCACGCTCCGTTCGCCCGCCGACGCACCGAGCGCGCCGACGGCCTTGCCGAGTTCCGCGGGCCGCGCGGGCAGGGTGACGCCGGGCGTCACGGTGAGCTGGTCGACCACCGGACGGCCACCCGCGGCTTCGGTGGCGGACGAGACCAGCGCCGCCCGCGCGGCCTCGTCGGGAACCGACCCGGTGAGCGTGACCGTGCCGTCCTTGAGCGCGAAGCCCAACGGAACGCCCGCGACAGCGGGCGCGGGGGTGGCGGTGCCCGGCTGGGCAGGCGCCGCCGCGGTGCCGACCACGTTCGCCGACCACACGCCGTCGACGGACTCGACAGCGGCGCGCGCGGCGTCGACCTGTCCTGGCTGGACACCGGTCACCTCGGCCACGACGCCGTCCATCCGCACGTCCGCGCCGGTGATCCCGGCGGCGACGAGCGCCGCGCGGGACTTCGCACCGAGGTCGTCCTGGACCGCGGCGCGCTCGCCGAACGGCGCGAGCGTGGCCAGCACCGCCAGCAAGGCCGTGATCAGCACCAGGCCGACCAGCCAGGGCAGCCAGCCGCCGCGCTTCGGGTACGTGGTCGTCGTCGTGTGGCGGACGAGTGTCTCGCCGGGGGAGAGCAAATCTGCTGCGGAACCTGGCATGGCCGCTCCGAATAGGACGAACACCGCCGATCGCCCGATTGGACGATCTCGAACGCCACCTCTCGGCCTAGGCCAGGTGCGCACACGGTGTCTTCTATCAGTCCTGATCGGACATCGCCACTCGACGTGACCGAACGGCTCCGCAAAGTCAGCCGAGTGGGCGGAATCCGACTCGCTCGGCGTCGCCGACCGTGCGGAACCAGACCTCGGCGACCGTCCGGTCGAACTTGGGCGACTCCGGCGAGCAGTAGCGCAGCGCGGTGACGCTGGCCTTGATCTTGTACTCGCCGGACGGCGACTGGCCGCCGGGCAGCGGCAGCGCCGAGCCGGGGCCGAACGGGCCGGACGCGACGAACGGGTCGAGACCACCCGTGGGCGACTGCAGGGTGCGGGCACCCTGCGGGCGCTGCGGGAGTTGCGGCAGCGGTGTGGAGTTCGTCACCTCGTCGGCCGGGAGCACCGGCTCGAACAGCGACCGCTCGCGGTCACCGGCGTCCTCGCCCGCGGCGAGCGGCCGCGCCGGGGCGGCGGGCGAGGTCTCGACACCGAACGGCTGTCGGTTCTGCGGCTTGGCGGGAACCCGCTTCGGCAACACGGCCTGCGTCCTTTCCGGCTCGTCCGAAGCAGGCTCGGGGAACTCTCCCGACCGACCGCCCACCTCCGCCCACACGGGCTTGGGCGGCGTGGGAAGTACCCGGGTGTGTGCTTGGTGGGCCTGCTCGGCGTCCTGCTCGGCGTCGTCCGGCTCGTCGACCTGGACGGGTCGGACGAACTGGGTGGCCGCGTCGACCGACGCGATGGCCGGGATGGCGCCCGCGAAGTGCTCGTGGTGGTGGTCCGCGGGGTCGGTGCCGTTCCGCTCGGCACCGTCCGCTTCTGACTCGTCAGCCAGGTCGTCCACCAGCGCGTAGTCGGCCTTGGCGGCTGCTTCTGCCTTGCCTTCGGCGTCGATCCGGCTGATCAGCTCGGCCGGGATCGGCGTGGTGTGCTGGGTGAAAATGGTGCCGCCGGTGTCGGCGTAGAGCGTCTGGTCGCCCGGGTCGCCGTCGTCGTCGTCCAGGTCGTCCACCAGGTGCTGGTCGGCGGAGCGGTCGTCGGAGCCGTCGCCGACGAACCAGTCGCGGCGGTCGTCGTCGTCCAGCTCGGCGGGTGCCTCGACCGACTCGTCCGGCGCGAGCCGCGCGGCGGGGATGTACTGGGTGGCCTCGGCCAGTTCGACTGCCTCGTCGGGCTGTCCGGGCCGGGTGAACAGGCCACCGTCGAACGAGCCCGCCTGCCGGTCGTCGTCACGCTCGTCCAGGTCCGGTTCGAAGAGCTGCAGGGCGCCGCGTTGGGCGGCTTCGTCCTCGGGCTCGTCGTCGTCGTACCGGGGACGCTCATAGCGGTCGAGCTCGTGCCGCGGCTCGTCGCGGACGTCGTCGGCGAAACCGGGAACCAGTGCGGCGGCCGGGTACCGGGCGGCACCGAAGTCGTCGGCGTCGGGTCGCTGCTCGACCGGCTCCGCTCCCCGCCTGCGCACAGCCGCGAGTCTGTTCTCCAGGTCGGCGATGCGCCTGCGGGCCGGATTCGCGATCAGCGCCCAGCAGAGCAACGCGCCGACCAGGAACCCGGCGAGGCTCCAGAGCCACACCTGACCGAAGAACGGCATCGGCCTTAACTCCCTCCCGGCCGCGCCACGGTGACGCGTAATACCGTCGTCCAAGCCTAGGGGAGGCTACTGCGGTCGAGTGAGCCACCGGCAGAGAGCCACCAAATTCGGCGAGACTTTACAGTTTCTCCACCGAGATAGTGTCGTGACCGTACCCTAACGGGTTCGGGCGACTACATAACGTGTCAATAGTTCGAGCGCCTCGCGCGCCGGGCCGGCGGGCAGCGCGGCGAGTTCGGCGAACGCGCGGTCGGCGTACTCGTCGAGAGTCTGCCGCGCCCGCTCCAGCCCCGGCGACTTCCGCAGCAGGGTGAGTGCCTCCTCGACGCCCTCGTCGTCGGCGATCGGCCCGGCCAGCAGCTCGGCCAGCCGGTGATCGGCGTCCTCGGCGAGGGCGTAGAGCATCGGCAGGGTGCGGATGCCCTCGCGCAGGTCGGTGCCGGGCGTCTTGCCGGACTCGGCCGCGGGCGAGGCGATGTCGATGACGTCGTCGGAAATCTGGAACGCGGCGCCGATGATCTCGCCGAACCGGTAGAGCGTCTCGGTCTGCGCGGCGGTCGCGCCGGAGAACATGGCGCCGTAGCGGCCGGAGGTGGCGATGAGCGAGCCCGTCTTCTGCGCGATGACCGACAGGTAGTGCTCGATCGGGTCGTCGTCGCGGGGGCCAACGGTCTCGCGCATCTGGCCGGTGACCAGCTCGCGCATGGTCTCCGCGATCACCCTGGTGGCGACGGCGCCGAGATCGGCCACCAGCATCGAGGCGTGCGCGAACAGGAAGTCGCCGGTCAGGATGGCGATGGAGTTGTCCCACCGGGCGTTGGCGCTCGCGTCGCCGCGGCGCATGGTGGCCTCGTCCATGACGTCGTCGTGGTAGAGGGTGGCGAGATGGACCAGTTCGACGGCGGCGGCCGCGGCGATCACGCTGTCGGTGTTGCCCTCGTTGAACTGTGCGGACAGCACGGTGAACAGCGGCCGAAAGCGCTTGCCACCGGCCTTCACCAGGTGCAGCGCGGCCTGGTCGACGAAATCGACGTCGCTGTGCACCACGGTGCGCAGCAGCTCCTCGACCCTGCCCAGCCCATCCACGACGGCCTGGACGAGCGCGGGATCGGCGCTGTCGAGCCCCAGCGAGGCGGTCAGCTCGGGAACGGCGGAGTCGTCGGTGGCAGTCACGTCGGCGGCACCCTCGATTGGCTTGGCTACTGACTGCCGAGCCTACTTGTCAACCGACCACGACTTGCCCCGAATGTCTCGAAGGCCACCCCCGGCGTGGAGGTGGCCTTCGGGACGTGACGCTCGGCTACCGGATGGCGAACGTGCCGCCCGCCGCCCAGTCGAGGGCGAACGCGGGCGCGATGCCCAGCAGCAGCGTGACCAGCACGCCCAGGGTGATCGCGGCCGTGGTGAAGGCACCCGGCACGGTGACCGTGGGGCCGTCGGCGGCGGGCTCGCTGAAGTACATCAGCACGATCACCCGCAGGTAGAAGAACGCCGCCACGGCCGAGGCCACCAGCGCGATCACCACCAGCGGGGCCATGCCGTCGGCCAGCGCGGCCTCGAACACGACGAACTTGCCGACGAACCCGCTGGTCAGCGGGATGCCCGCGAGCGCGAGCAGCAGGAACGTGAACACACCGGCGACCAGCGGCGACCGCTTCGCCAGGCCCGCCCACTGGGACAGGTGCGTGGCCTCACCGGAGGAGTCGCGGACCAGGCTGATCACGCCGAACGCGGCCAGCGTCGTGAAGCCGTAGGTGAGCAGGTAGAACAGCGTGCCGGACAGGCCCTTGTCGGTCAGCGCGATCGAACCGACCAGCAGGAAGCCCGCGTGCGCCACCGAGGAGTACGCGATCATCCGCTTGACGTCGGTCTGGGTGAGGCCGAGGACGGCGCCGATGACCATCGACGCGATCGCCACGCCCCACAGCACGCCGCGCCACTCCCAGCTCGTCGACTGGAACGCGATCTGCAGCACGCGCAGGATGCCGCCGAACGCGGCGACCTTGGTGCAGGCGGCCATGAACGCGGTGACCGGGGTCGGCGCGCCCTGGTAGACGTCGGGTGTCCAGGTGTGGAACGGGCCGACCGACGCCTTGAACAGCAGGCCGACGACGAGCAGGCCCATGCCGCCGAACAGCAGCGTGTCGGAGCGGTCGGTGCCCGCGGCGGCGGCGGCGATGTCGGCGAGCCGCACGGAGCCCGCGTAGCCGTAGAGCAGGGCCACGCCGTAGAGGAAGAACGCCGAGGCGAACGCGCCGAGCAGGAAGTACTTGACCGCGGCCTCCTGCGACAGCAGCCTGCGACGGCGGGCCAGGCCGCACATCAGGTACAGCGGCAGCGACAGCACTTCCAGCGCGATGAACATCGTCAGCAGGTCGTTGGCCGAGCAGAAGATCATCATGCCGCCGAGCGCGAACAGCGTCAGCGGGAAGACCTCGGTCTGCATGCCGGTGGACGCGACCTGCGCGCGGTCCTGCACGGTGCCCGGCCGGATCGCGGCACTGGCCACGAACGCGCCGCCGGGCTCGACCGAGCGGTCCGCGATGAGCAGGATCGCGCCGAGTGACAACGCGAGCAGCGTGCCCCAGAGGAACAGTGCGGGCCGATCGACCGCGATGGTGCCGTACAGGGCCAACTCACCCGCGGCAGGCGCATCGGTCAGGTAGATCGCCAGTGCCACACCCGAGGCCGCGAGGGTGGCCAGCGACAGCACCACCTGGGCGGGCCAGCGCTGATGACGCGGCAGGAACGCCTCGAACAGCACGCCGACGCACGCCGCGCCGAGCACGATCAGGATCGGCACCACGGGCTTGAGCGGCGGGGGCTCCACCTTCGGCAGTGCGGGCTGCTCCTGCGCGAGGAGGAAGACCGAAGAGATCACGGACACTGCAGTTGCCTCTCTGCGGACTGGACCGGGTCGACCAGCCGCGCTTCGCACATGGTGTCCGCCACCGACGGCGTCACCGTGTCCAGCACGGGCTTCGGGAACACACCCAGCCCGACGATCAGCAGGACGAGCGGCGCGAGCACCGCCTTCTCCCGGACGTTCAGGTCGAAGATCGCCTTCTTCGCGCCGACCCGCGGGTCGGCCAGCACCCCGACACCACCAGCGGCACCGCTCGACCCGGCAGGCGGTTCATCGGTATTGATGCTCGAACCCGCAAGCGGTTCATCGGTATTGATGCTCGAACCCGCAAGCGGTTCATCGGGAAGCAACGCGCTGCCCCGCAGCGGGCCCGTCATGACCCGCTGGTAGAGCCACAGCACGTAGAGCGCGGCGAAGATCATGCCGATGGTCGCGATGATCGTGTAGACCGGCGCGTTCGGGTACGAGCCGATGAGCACCAGGAACTCGCTGACGAACGAGCCGGTTCCCGGCAGCGACAGCGTGCTCAGGCCCGCGATCAGCAGCATGCCCGCGAGCAGCGGGGTCAGCTTGGCCATGCCGCCGTAGTCGGCGATGCGGGTGGAGCCGCCGCGGGCGACCACCATGCCGATCACCAGGATCAGCATGCCGGTGGCGATGCTGTGGTTGACCATGTAGGTGACCGAGCCCGCCATCGCCTGCGAGCTGAACGCGAAGATGCCCAGCGCGATGAAGCCGAAGTGCGCGATCGAGACGTAGGCGACGAACCGCTTCATGTCGGTCTGGCCGGTGGCGAGCAGGGAACCGTAGATGATGCCCGCGACGGCCAGGATGAGCACCAGCGGCGCGAGCTTGGCGCTTGCCGCGGGGAACATCGGCAGCAGGTAGCGCAGGAAGCCGAACGTGCCGACCTTGTCCAGGATGCCGACGAGCAGCACCGCGACGCCGATGGGCGCCTCGGCGGTGGCGTCGGGCAGCCAGGTGTGCAGCGGCACCAGCGGCGCCTTGACCGCGAAGGCGATGAAGAAGCCGAAGAACAGCCAGATCTGGGTGGACAGCGGCGCGTCGCTGACCACGCGGACCAGGGTGGCCCAGTCGAAGGTGCCCTGGCCCAGTTCGTCGGCCGCCAGCACGTAACAGCCGATGACCGAGGCCAGCATGATCAGGCCGCCGAGGAACGAGTAGAGGAAGAACTTCATCGCCGCGTACTGCCTACGCGCCCCGCCGTAGGAGCCGATCAGGAAGTACATCGGGATCAGCATGATCTCGAACAGCACGTAGAACAGGAACACGTCGGTCGCGGCGAACACGCCGACGGTCAGCGCCTGCTCCAGCAGGATCAGCGCGAAGAACCCGCCCGCGGTGCGGCCCTCTGGCAGCTTGTCCGCCCAGCCCGCGCCGATCACCAGCGGCACCAGCAGCGCGATCACCGCGATCATGACCAGCGCGATGCCGTCGACGCCGAAGGAGATGTGCACGCCGAACGACGGGATCCAGTCGAAGGAGAACGCCAACTGCAACCGGGCACCGCTCGGCTCGTAGCTCGCCCACGCGACCGCCGCGACGACGAACTCGGCGATGGAGACCCCGAGCGCCGTGAGTTTGGCGACCCGGTCGTTGGCGCGCAGGGCGACGACCGCGCCCGCGCCGACCAGTGGCAGCAGCAGCAGCACTGCCAGCAGCCATGACCCCGTACCGGATGTCATGCGAACCTCACCATCAGCAGTGCGGCGACCACCAGGATCGCCCCTCCGAGCATGGACAGCGCGTAGGAGCGCACGAAACCGGTCTGGGTCCGGCGCAACCGGCCGGAACTACCGCCCAGGCCCGCCGCGATGCCGTTGACCAACCCGTCGACGCCCCGGTTGTCGACGTACACCAGCGCCCGGGTGAGCCAGATTCCCGGCCTGCCGAACAGCGCCTCGTTGAGGTGGTTGCCGTAGAGGTCGGCGCGCGCGGCGCGGACCGGGAACGACACCCGCTCGGGCCGGGTGACCGGCTGCTCGCCGCGGCCGAAGATCGCGAACGCGACGGCCGCGCCGAGCAACGAGATGGCGACCGTGAGGATGCCGATCAGGCCGTGCGAGAGCGGGCCCTCGACCTCGACCAGCGCGCCGATCGACGGGGTGAGCCAGTCGGGCAGCAGTCCGATGAGGACTCCGCCTGCCGCTACCGAGCCGACGGCCAGCACGATCATCGGGATGGTCATGGTCGCTGGCGACTCGTGTGGGTGGTAGCTGCGACCGTCCTCGGACTTCAGGTTCTCCCAGCGGGGCTTGCCCAGGAACACGAGGATCAGCAGGCGCGTCATGTAGAACGCGGTGAGGCCCGCGCCCAGCAGCGCGACGCCGCCGAAGATCCAGCCGCGGGTACCCGGCTCGCCGAACGCCGCGGCGATGATGGCGTCCTTGGAGAAGTAGCCGGACAGGAACGGGAAGCCGATCAGCGCGAGGTAGCCCAGCGTCCAGGTGATGAAGGTGACCGGCATCTTGCGCGCCAGCCCGCCCATCCGCCGAATGTCACCCTCGTCGTTCATGCCGTGCATGACCGACCCGGCGCCGAGGAACAGCCCGGCCTTGAAGAAACCGTGCGTGAGCAGGTGCAGGATGCCGAACGCGTAGCCGGCCGGGCCGAGACCGACAGCCAGGATCATGTAGCCGATCTGGCTGACCGTGGAGTAGGCCAGCACCTTCTTGAAGTCGTCGTACGCGCAGCCGATCACGCAGCCGATGACCAGGGTGACCGCGCCGACGATCATCACGACCAGCCGGGCGTCCGCGGCCTGGGGCAGCGAGTAGATCGGGCTGGAGCGGGCGATGAGGTACACGCCCGCGGTGACCATGGTTGCCGCGTGGATCAGCGCGGACACCGGCGTCGGGCCCGCCATCGCGTCCGGCAGCCAGGCCTGCAACGGGAACTGGCCGGACTTGCCGCACGCGCCGAGCAGCAGCAGCAGGCCGATGGCCACCACGGTCGTGGTCGACTGCTCGCCGATCCGGTCGAACACCTCGGTGTACTGGGTGGTGCCCATGGTCTTGAACATCAGGAAGATCGCCAGCGCCAGGCCGACGTCGCCGACCCGGTTCATCAGGAACGCCTTCTTCGCCGCGGTGGCCGCGAAGCCCTTGCCCTGGTACCAGCCGATCAGCAGGTAGGAGGCGAGACCGACGCCCTCCCAGCCGAAGTAGAGCGTCACGAACCCGTTGCCCAGCACCAACAGCAGCATCGCCGAGATGAACAGGTTCAGGTAGGCGAAGAAGCGGCGCCGGTCGCGGTCGTCGGCCATGTAGCCGATCGAGTAGATGTGGATCAGCGCGCCGACACCGGTGATCAGCAGCACGAACGTCAGCGACAGCGGGTCGATCCGCAGGCCGAAGTCGATCTGCAGCGCGGTGACCGAGATCCAGTCGAACACGTGCAGGTTCTGCAGCCGCTCGCCAGCGGGCAGCGAGGTGCTGCCGAGGAACAGGATCACGCCGTAGCCGAACGCGGCGATCACCGTGCCGCTGCCGAGCAGGTGGCCGATCTTGTCGGTGCGCCTGCCGCCGACCAGCAGCACGACAGCGCCGATCGCGGGCAGCACCAGCAGCAGCCACGCCGAACTCGCGGCCCCGGATGCCTGCTGGACCTCGGCGGCCAGGTTCATGGTTCCCGTCACGGAGATCCCCTAGTACTTCAGCAGGTTGGAGTCGTCGACCGAGGCGGTCCGGCGGGTGCGGAAGATCGACATGATGATCGCCAGACCCACCACGACCTCGGCGGCGGCCACGACCATCACGAAGAACGCCATCACCTGGCCGGACAGGTCGCCGTTGATCCGCGCGAACGTCACCAGCGTCAGGTTCACCGCGTTGAGCATCAGCTCGATGCACATGAACACCACGATGGCGTTGCGGCGCACCAGGACACCGACGGCGCCGATGGTGAACAGCAGCGCGGAAAGCAGCAGGTAGTACGTCGGAGTCATTCGGCCACCTCCTTGCCGGGGGCGAGCGAGCGGGCGTTCGGGCCGGGCAGGGTGCCCGCGACGGCCTTGCGCTCCTCGTCGAGCTTCGCCGACGCGGTGGCCTCGATGAGCCGCGACAGCGACTCGGGGGCGACCGAGCCGTCCGGCAGCAGCGCGGGGGTGGCCACCGAGTTGGACGTGGCGAACACCCCGGGTCCGGGCAGCGGCGACGGGCGGTCGTGCTCGCCGCGGAAGCGGGCCTCGACCAGTTCGCGCTGCGTCTTCTTGCCCCGGGTGTGCGGGTCGACGTAGCCCAGGACCATCGCGCCGATGGCGGCGGTGATCAGCAGGGCCGAGGTCAGCTCGAACGGGAACAGGTAGTCGGTGAAGATCAGGCGGCCGAGGTTGGCGACGTTGCCGTCGCCGCCGTTGGCCAGGTCGCCCGCGAGCCCGGCGGGGGTGACGTCGGTGAGCGAGCGGGCGACGGCGCCGACGATCAGCACCGCGAGCCCGACCCCCAGCACGCCTGCCCACAACCGTTGTCCGCGCAGGACTTCGACCACCGAGTCGGACGAGTCGCGGCCGACCAGCATCAGCACGAACAGGAACAGCATCATGATCGCGCCGGTGTAGACGATGATCTGCACGAAGCCGAGGAACGGCGCCTGCTGGACCATGTAGATCACACCGAGGCTGAGCATCGTCATCACCAGGAACAGCGCGGAGTGCACCGCGCTGCGGGCGAAGATCATCCCGAGACCGCCCGCGAGGGCGAGCGGGCCGAGCACCCAGAAGGCAATTGCCTCACCGGTGCTGACCGTGGCCGCCTCCTGGGCCAACAGCAACGCGCTCACGCCGCCCCCTCGCAGACTCCGTGCCGCCGCTCGCGGACGGCCGGTGACTTCGTGCTCACTTCGCCTCCCCGGTGGCAAGCTCGGGCCCGTTGACGTAGTAGTCCTGCTCGTGGTCGCCCAGGCGCATCGGGTGCGGCGGCTGCTCCATGCCCGGCAGCAGCGGCGCGAGGAGCTGCTCCTTGGTGTAGATCAGCCGCTGGCGGTCGTCGTCGGCCAGCTCGAAGTCGTTGAGCATGGTCAGCGAGCGGGTGGGGCACGCCTCGACGCACAGGCCGCAGCCGATGCAGCGCAGGTAGTTGATCTGGTAGTCGGCGCCGTAGCGCTCGCCGGGCGAGTAGCGCTCGTCGTCGGTGTTGTCGCCGCCCTCGACGAAGATCGCGTCCGCCGGGCAGGCCCACGCGCACAGCTCGCAGCCGACGCACTTCTCCAGCCCGTCCGGGTGCCGGTTGAGCTGGTGGCGGCCGTGGTAGCGCGGCGCGGTGCCGGGGAAGTTCTCCGGGTACTCCTCGGTGACGACCTTCTTGAACATCGTCGCGAAGGTCACCCCGAATCCCTTCAAGGGATCGAAGACGCTCACTGCTCTGACTCCTTCTCGGGACCGGCGCCGACCGCGGCCCGTTCCCGCCGGGCGCGGCGCGGGCGGACCGGCTTGTCCGAGGGCTTGGCCGGGATCTGCAGGTCCAGGGGCGGAACCGGGTAGCCGCCGCCGGTGACCGGGACGCTCTGGTCGCCGGGGTCCGACACCGCACGCTCGGGCAGCAGGAAGCTGAGCCCGATGAGCAGCAGCAGCACGATGCCGCCCGCGACCAGGATGGTGGTCGGAGAGATCGACGCCTCGTTGCGGAACGCGCGCAGCGCCACCACGAGCACGATCCACACCAGGTTGGCAGGCACCAGGATGCGCCAGCCCAGCCGCATGAACTGGTCGTAGCGCATCCGGGGCAGCGTGCCGCGCAGCCAGATGAAGACGAACAGGAAGAAGAACGTCTTGGCGAAGAACCACAGCACCGGCCACCAGCCGGTGTTGAACATGTTGTCGTTGATCTGCGAGAGCGGCCACGGGGCCATGTAGCCGCCGAGGAACAGCGTCGTGGCGAACGCCGAGACGATGACCATGTTGACGTACTCGGCGAGGAAGAACAGCGCGAACTTCATCGAGCTGTACTCGGTGTGGAAGCCGCCGACCAGCTCCGACTCGGCCTCGGGCAGGTCGAACGGGGCCCGGTTGGTCTCGCCGATCATCGACACGAAGTAGATGAGGAAACTCGGTACGAGCAGGTAGAAGTACCAGCCGCTGGATTGCGCGTCCACGATGTCGCCTGTGGACAGTGAGCCGGTGTAGAGGATGACCGCCACGATCGACAGGCCCATCGCGATCTCGTAGGAGATCACCTGTGCCGCCGAGCGCAGGCCGCCGAGCAGCGGGTACGGCGAGCCGGAGGCCCAGCCCGCGAGCACGATGCCGTACACGCCCATCGACGAGCAGGCCAGGATCACCAGCACGCCGACCGGCAGGTCGACCAACTGCAACACCGTGCGCTCGCCGAAGATCGAGACCTCGGGGCCGAACGGGATCACCGAGAACGCCAGGAACGCCGGGATCGTGGACATGATCGGCGCCAGGAAGTAGACCTTCCGGTCAGCCGTGTCCGGGATGATCTGCTCCTTGAACGGGAGCTTGATCGCGTCCGCGATGGACTGCAGCCAGCCGTTCGGGCCGACCCGGTTGGGGCCGGGCCGGTGCTGCATCCTGGCGACGACCTTGCGCTCCCAGATGATCATGAACATGGTCATCAGCGCGCCGAGCAGCAGCAGCACGACGGCCTTGATCAGGATCAGCCAGATCGGGTCGTCGACGAGCAGTTGGGCCCGAGTCATGCGTTCCCTCCTGGATCAACAGTCACGACGTCACCGTGACCGGCGCCCAGCACTCGGCGGGTGGCCGAGTCGCCGGAGTTGGCGGGCAGCCAGACGACGCCGTCCGGCAGGTCGGCGACCTCGACCGGCACCGTGATCGCGCCCCGGTCGGTGGACACGCTGACCGTGCCGTTGACGCCGAAGTCGGTCGCGGTCTTGCGCGACAGCCGGGCCACCACCGGGCGGGCGGTGCCTGCCAGGTGCGGCTCGTCGTCCTGCAGCGACCCGTTGTCCAGCAGCATCCGCCAGGTGGCCAGCACGACCTGGCCCTCGGCCGCGGGACGCGCCGCGACGTTCGGGGCGGTCGCGGTGCGGGCCACCGCGGGGAGCCGGGCCAGGTCGGCCGCCGCGGCGGCCGGGGTCTGGGTGAACAGGTCGGCGTCCATCTCGACGGCCAGCGAGTCGAGCACCCGGCAGTCCGGCATCGCGCTGGTGCCGTCGAGGGTGCTGCCGAACTCGCGGCGCCTGCCCTCCCAGTTGAGGTAGCTGCCGGACTTCTCGACCGACGGGGCGATCGGGAGCACGACGTCGGCGTGCGCGGTGGCCGCGCTGTGCCGCAGTTCCAGGCTGACCACGAACCCGGCCGCGAGCGCCCGCTCGGCGAGCACCGGGTCGGCGAGGTCGAACGGGTCGACACCGCCGACGACCAGCGCGTCGAGCTGCCCGTCCGCCGCCGCGGCGAGGATGGCGTCGGTGTCGCGGCCCGGCTCGGCGGGCAGCGCGCCTTCGGCCAGGCCCCAGACCTGCTCGACGACCGCGCGGGCCTTGGCGTCGGCGACGAGCCGGGCGCCGGGCAGCAGGCTCGGCGCGGCACCCGCGTCCAGCGCACCGCGTTCGCCCGCCCGGCGCGGAATCCACGCGACCTTGGCCCCGGTGGCCGCCGCGAGCCGCAGCACCGCGGTGAACAGGCCCGGCACCGCGGCGGCGCGCTCGCCGACGAGGATCACCGAGCCCGCTTTGCCCAGTGCGTCGGTGACGTCCGGGGCGTGCGTGGCAAGGCCGTCGAGCGCGCCCGGCTCGGCGCCAGGGGCGCAGGCGAGCAGCGTGCCGCCGGTCTTCTCGACGCTCGGGGTGGCCCACTGTCCGATGTGGAACACCGTGGTCTTGTTCGTGCGGGCCGCTTTGCGCAGCCGCAGGAACACGATCGGCGCCTCTTCCTCCGGCTCGAAGGCCACGCACAGCACCGCGGGGGCCGACTCGATGCCGCGGAAGGTGACCCCGTGCTCGGGGGTGGTGCCGACCACGGTCGAGGCGAGAAAGTCCAGCTCCTCGGCCGAGTGCGGCCGGGCGCGGAAGTCGATGTCGTTGGTGCGCAAGGCGATCCGGGCGAACTTGGCGTAGGCGTAGGCGTCCTCGACGGTGAGCCGACCGCCCGCGAGCACCGCGGCGCCCTTGCCTGCGCGGGCCTTCGTCAGCCCCTCGGCCGCGACCTGCAGCGCGTCGGTCCAGCTCGTCTCGACCAGCTCACCGGTCTTCGCGTCGCGCACCATCGGCCGGGTGATCCGGTCGGTGGCCCGCGCGTAGCGGAAGGCGAAGCGGCCCTTGTCGCAGATCCACTCCTCGTTGACCTCGGGGTCGTCGCCCGCGAGCTTGCGCATGACCTTGCCGCGCCGCCAGTCGGTGCGCTCCGCGCAGCCCGACGAGCAGTGCTCGCACACGCTCGGGGTGGACACCAGGTCGAACGGGCGCGACCGGAACCGGTACGCCGCACTGGTGAGCGCGCCGACCGGGCAGATCTGGATGGTGTTGCCGGAGAAGTAGCTCTGGAACGGCTTCTCCTCGGCGATGCCGATCTGCTGCTGCGCGCCGCGCTCCAGCAGTTCGATGAACGGGTCGCCCGCGATCTGCGCGGAGAACCGGGTGCAGCGCTGGCAGAGCACGCAGCGCTCGCGGTCGAGCAGCACCTGGGTGGAGATCGGCAGCGGCTTGGCGAAGGTGCGCTTGGTCTCGACGAACCGCGATTCGGTGCGGCCGTGGGCCATCGCCTGATTCTGCAATGGACACTCGCCGCCCTTGTCGCAGATCGGGCAGTCGAGCGGGTGGTTGATGAGCAGCAGCTCCATCACGCCCTGCTGCGCCTTGTCGGCGACCGGCGAGGTGAGCTGGGTCTTGACCACCATGCCGTCGGCGACGGTGATCGTGCACGAGGCCTGGGGCTTGGGCATCGGGCGCCCGCCCATCTCGACCTCGACCAGACACTGGCGGCAGGCGCCCGCGGGCTCCAGCAGCGGGTGGTCGCAGAACCGTGGGATCTGGATGCCGAGCCGCTCGGCGGTGCGGATGACCAGTTCGCCCTTGGGCGCGACCACCTCGACCCCGTCGACGACCAAGGCCACATGCCCATCGGGCACGGGCAGTTTGTCCACTGTGGACGGATTCTCCGGCGCGATGGTCATCGGTGCGCTCCTGCGAGTGCGGGCTTGGCGTTCTGGTCGCACAAGGCGAGGAACTCGTCCCGGAAGTACTTGATACCGCTGGTGATCGGGCTGACCGCGCCGTCGCCGAGCGCGCAGAACGACCGGCCCAGCACGTTGTCGCAGATGTCGAGCAGCGTCTCGATGTCCGCCTCGGTGCCCTGGCCCGCGACCATCCGCTGCAGGATGCCCGCGAGCCAGTAGGTGCCCTCGCGGCACGGGGTGCACTTGCCGCACGACTCGTGCTCGTAGAACTCGGTCCACTTCATCACGGCCCACGGCACGGACACCGTCTCGTTGAAGACCATGACCGCCGTGGTGCCCAGCATCGACCCGGCCGCCGCCGCGCCCTCGAAGTCCAGCGGCACGTCGAGGTGCTCGGCGGTGAACATCGGGGTGGACGAGCCGCCCGGGGTCCAGAACTTCAGCGGGATGCCGTCCTTCATGCCGCCCGCCAGCTCCAGCAGCTCGCGCAGCGTGGTGCCCAGCGGCGCCTCGAACTGCCCGGGCCGCTCGACGTGCCCGGAGATCGAGTAGATCTTCGGACCGGGCGAGCGGTCGGTGCCCATGGTGCGGAACCAGTCGGAGCCGCCGTTGACGATGAACGGCACGCTGGCGATGGTCTCGACGTTGTTCACTGTGGTCGGCGCCGCGTAGAGACCGGCGGCGGCGGGGAACGGCGGCTTGAGCCGCGGCTGGCCGCGACGGCCCTCCAGCGAGTCGAGCAGCGCGGTCTCCTCACCGCAGATGTACGCGCCCGCGCCCGCGTGCACCGTGATCTCCAGGTCGAACCCGGAGCCGAGGATGTCGGTGCCCAGGTAGCCCGCCTCGTGCGCCTCGCTCACCGCCGCGTTGAGCCTGCGGATGCAGTGCAGCGCCTCGCCGCGCACGTAGATGAAGCAGTGGTGCGACCGCATCGCGTACGCGGCGATGACGCAGCCCTCGATCAGCGAGTGCGGGTCGGCCATCATCAGCGGGATGTCCTTGCACGTCCCGGGTTCGCCCTCGTCGGCGTTGATCACCAGGTAGTGCGGCTTGTCCTCGTTGGGCGGCATGAACGACCACTTGACGCCCGCCGGGAAGCCCGCGCCGCCGCGGCCGCGCAGGCCGGAGTCCTTGACGACCTGGACGAGCTGCTCCGGGGTGCCCGCGAGTGCCTTGCGCAGCGCGGTGTAGCCCTCCAACTGCTCGTAGGTCTTGATCGTCCAGGACTTCGGGGAAAGCCAGCGCTTGGTCAGCACGGGGGTGACCGGGGCGGGCTTGTTCGGCGTGGTCACTTCTGCTCCCCTGCTTTGACACTCGAACCCGCAGGCGATTCTTCGGCAGGCAGAGGCGGGTTCGGCATGACAGGGGCGGTCCAGCCCCGGTCGGCGGCCAACTGCGCGCCGCGCAGCGTCTCCACCGCGGCCGACGGACCGTCCACACCGGACCGGTAGACGAACTCGTCCACCGGGGAGAACCCGGCCAGTTCCAGCTCCGCGGTGCGGAAGTCGCGCAGCGGGGCGCCCCGGGTGGGCGCGGGCCGCTCGCCCGCGCGCAGCGCGTCGACCAGCGCGACCGCCGACTCCGGGGTCTGGTTGTCGTAGAACTCGTAGTTGACCTGGAGCACCGGGCCGAGGTCGCAGGCCGCCAGGCACTCGGCGTGCTCCAGCGTGATCGAGCCCGGCGTGCCCGGCTCGCCCACGGTCTCGTTGTGGCCCAGGCGTTTCCCGTCCTCGCCCAGGTGCTCACCGAGAGTCTTGTAGATCGCGTCGCCGCCGAGCACCGCGCACAGGGTGTTGGTGCACACGCTGACCAGGTGCTCGCCGCACGTCTTGCGCTTGTACATCGTGTAGAACGTCGCGACCGCGCTGACCTCGGCCGCGCTCAGGTCGAGCTGCAGGGCGCAGAACTGGATGCCCGCCTGGCTGACCTTGCCCTCCACCGACTGCACCAGGTGCAGCATCGGCAGCAGCGCCGAGCGGGACTGCGGGTACCGGCCGACGATCTGCAGCGCCTTGGCGGTGATGTCCGCGCCGAACACGCTCAGGTCCGCCGCGGTCTCGGTCACCAGGTGCCCGGCGGGCACCGGGGCGATGCCCACCACGTCGGTGTCCGGCACGGTCGCCTGGTGCGTCTGTTCCGCGCTCAACGGTCACACCCCCCCATCACGGGATCGATCGAGGCGACGGCCGCGATCACGTCGGCGACCATGCCGCCCTCGGACATCGCGGGCATCGACTGCAGGTTCACGAAACTGGGTTCGCGCACGTGCACGCGCAGCGGGCGGGTGCCGCCGTCGGACACCAGGTGGTAGCCCAACTCGCCGCGCGGCGACTCGACCGGCACGTACACCTGGCCCGCGGGCACCGCGAAGCCCTCGGTCACCAGCTTGAAGTGGTGGATCAGCGACTCCATGGACTGGCCCATGATCTTGCGGACGTGCTCAAGGGAGTTGCCCATGCCGTCGCTGCCGATGGTCAGCTTGGCGGGCCAGGCGATCTTCTGGTCCTCGACCATCACCGGCCCCGGCTCCAGCTTCTTGAGCGCCTGGTTGATGATCCGCAGCGACTGGTGGATCTCCTCCAGCCGCAGCAGGTAGCGGGCGAAGGAGTCGGCGGCGTTCGAGGTGGGGACCTCGAAGTCGTACTCCTCGTAACCCAGGTACGGCTCGGTCTTGCGCAGGTCCCAGGCCAGCCCGGCCGACCGCAGGATCGGCCCGGTGATGCCGAGCGCGAGGCACGCGTCGACCGGGAGGTAGCCGACGTCCTTGAGCCGGTTGCGCCAGATCGGTTGCCCCGTAAGGAGTTTGTCGTAGTCCGGCAGGCGCTTGTTCATCACCTGGAGGAACTCTTTGACCTTGACCTCGAAGCCGTCCGGCAGGTCCTGCGCGAGCCCGCCCGGCCGGATGAACGCGTGGTTCATCCGCAGGCCGGTGAGGAACTCCAGCAGGTGCAGCGCTTCCTCGCGCTCGCGGAAGCCCGACGTCATCGCGGTCAGCGAGCCCAGCTCCATGCCGCCGGTCGCGAGCGCGACCAGGTGCGAGCTGATCCGGTTGATCTCCATCAGCATCACCCGGATGACCTGCGCGCGCCGCGGTGCCTCGACGCCGAGCAGCTTCTCCACCGCCAGGCAGTACGCGGCCTCGTTGTGCAGCGGCGCCAGGTAGTCCATCCGCGTCACGAAGGTGACGCCCTGGGTCCAGGTGCGGTATTCGCAGTTCTTCTCGATGCCGGTGTGCAGGTAGCCGATCACCGAACGGGCCTGGGTGACGGTCTCGCCCTCCAGCTCCAGCACCAGGCGCAGCACGCCGTGCGTCGACGGGTGCTGCGGGCCCAGGTTGATGATGATGCGCTCGTCGTGGATCGCGTCTTCCAGGACCTCGTCCCAGTCGCCGCCGGTGACCGTGTAGACGCGGCCCTCGGTGGTCTCGCGCGCGTCGGCGTAGGACTCCTCGGTGGCTTCGTTCGTGGTCACGAGTACGACCTCCGCTGGTCGGGCGGAGGGATCTCCGCGCCCTTGTACTCCACGGGGATGCCGCCGAGCGGGTAGTCCTTGCGCTGCGGGTGGCCGTCCCAGTCGTCCGGCATGAGGATGCGGGTCAGCGCGGGGTGTCCGTCGTAGACGATGCCGAACATGTCCCACGCCTCGCGCTCGTGCCAGTCCGCCGTCGGGTAGACCTCCACGACCGACGGGATGTGCGCGTCCTCGACCTCGACGGCCACTTCCAGCCGGATGCGCCTGCGGAACGTCATGGAAGTCAGGTGGTAGACCGAGTGCAGCCGCTGCGGGACGTCGACGCCATAGTCCACACCGGACACCGAGCTGCACAGCTCGAAGCGCAGCGCGGGCTCGTCGCGCAGCGTCCAGCACAGCGCGACGAGGTGCTCGCGGTGGAGGTAGTAGGTGATCTCACCGCGGTCGACGGTGACCTGCTGGATCGCCTCGGCCGGGATCTCGCGCTTGGCCATCGCGGCGCGCAGGTCGTCGGTGAACTCGTCGAACCAGCCGCCGTAGGGGCGCTCGGCCGGGGCCGGGCTGTACGCGGGCAGCCGCAGGCCGCCGAAGCCCGACGTGTCGCCGGTGCCCTGGATGTTGAACATGCCCTCGCGGGCCTTGCCGGTGACGACCGGCGCCTGGTGCTCGGCCGGGCGCGCCAGCTCGACGTTCGGCTCCAGGCCGTCGTCCGGGCGCTGGGCGCTGGAGCCCTCGCCGCCGGTGGTGGGGTTCTCAGTCATGTCCGAATCACTTCTTCGCGAACTTCACGGTGGACGCGATCAGCTCGGTGCGGGCCCCGCTGGCGGCGCGGATCGCGGCCCGGGTGGCGTTGATCGGCTCGTCCTGGATCTTGGCGTGCAGCTTGAGGATCGCGTCGAGCAGCATCTCCGGGCGCGGCGGGCAGCCGGGCAGGTACATGTCCACCGGCACGATGTGGTCGACGCCCTGCACCACGGCGTAGTTGTTGAACATGCCGCCCGAGGACGCGCACACGCCCATCGCCAGCACCCAGCGCGGCTCGGCCATCTGGTCGTAGATCTGGCGCAGCACCGGGGCCATCTTGTTGGTGACCCGGCCCGCGACGATCATCAGGTCCGCCTGCCGCGGCGAGGCGCGGAACGCCTCCATGCCGAACCGGGCGATGTCGTAGCGCGGGCCGCCGGTGGTCATCATCTCGATGGCGCAGCACGCGAGCCCGAACGTGGCAGGCCACAACGAGTTCTTCCGGCCCCAGTTCACCAGCTTTTCCAAGCTGGCCAACATGATTCCGTTGGGGAGCTTCTCCTCGATGCCCATGACGTCTGCCTCCCTTCCCCGCTGGTTAGTTCCAGTCCAGGCCGCCGCGCCGCCAGACGTAGGCGTACGCGAAGCCGACCGTGGCGATGAACAAGAAGATCTCGACCAGTCCGAACAGACCGAGGGAGTCCGCGGACACCGCGAACGGGTAGAGGAACACCATCTCGATGTCGAACAGGATGAACAGCATCGCCGTGAGGTAGTACGCGACCGGCACCCGACCGCCACCCACCACCGGCTGCGGCGAAGGTTCGATCCCGCACTCGTAGGCCTCGAACTTGGCGCGGTTGTAGCGTTTGGGCCCGAGCAGCGGCCCGAGCAGCGCGGAGAAGACCGCGAACGCCGCGGCCAGGACGAACATCACGACCAGGGGAAGGTAAACCCCCAGGTCCGACGACACGTCCGCTGACTGGGCCACGAGCATCGACACTTCGGCGTCCTTTCCCGCTTCCTCCGGCCGAACCCTAGGGGTCGCGGTTCGCACCACTGGTTGTTAGGCGGACCTAACCGATCGAGGCGAAGTTTGTGAAAACATTCACAAGCGAGACCGCTGAGTTGTGAAGCGCTCCACAGACTTTCGGGCCACAGTGTAGGACGCCGCTCACAGCGCGAACCGCGACCCCCCGGGCGCCACGGCGCTCACGAAGTCGTCGGAGCCGCACCCGACGAACGACTCTCGGGCCGCAGGTGACAGCCAGTGCGCGCGGACAGGATCGTGGCGAGCTTGGTACCGAAGATCAGTTCGCCGCCGTACTGGTCGGTCAGCGAGATTTCGTGGTCGCCCGGCCGGTCAACCACTGTAGTCAGATCATCGAATCCGTAGCCGCCCGCGATCTCGACGACGACTCGCACGGCTTCGGGCCACGTCTCGTCAGAGATGCTCGCGTCGTGGTACCAACCGGCCAGACCACGGGCCTCCTTGTCGTCTTGACTGACTCCCGGGTATGCCCGACACCCGGACCTGCTGATCTTGTCGAGCTGAACCCAGGGGCCAATTCCGACTGTCACGAGCCGCTCTCGGATAGCGGCTCTCACTCGTCGTAGCGCTGGGTAATCTGCTCGATGTCGGGGCGGGCCCGCATCTCCTGGTACTGGGCTGCGCTGTCAGCGCTGGTGGTTTCCATGGTGGTGACGGGTGGCCTGCCGGTCGACGATCCGCATCCGGCCAACGCCAGCACCGCCACCGCGAACACTGCCGACCTCCGTGCGAACACCCGACTCTCCTCTCGGTAGGACGCCGCTCACAGCGCGAACCGCGACCCTCTGTGCGCCACGACGGTCACGACGTGGTCGGGGTCTCACCACTCGCGGGCCGCAGGTGACAGCCGGTACGCACGGACAACGCGGTATTGATCCTGGTCCCGAAGATGAGTTCGCCGCCGTACCGATCGGTAATCGAGATCTCGTGACGTCCCGGTCCATCGACCACGGTCGTCACGTCGCCAAACCCATAGCCGTTCGCGATCTCAGTCACGATTCGAACAGCGTCCGGCCACTTCTCGTCAGCAATGTTCGCCTCGACGTACCAGATAGGCAGACCGCGAGCCTCCTTATCGTTCTGACTGACCCCCGGGTAGGCGCGGCAGCCCGACCTGCTGAGCTTGTCGTTGGTGATCCATGGCGGCAATCCGAGGTCGGTGACGGTGCGTCGCCGGATAGTTGAGGTGAGTTCCTCGTAGCGTCGGGTGATCTCCTCGATGTCAGGACGTGTCTGCATTTCCCGGTATTGGTCGGCGCTGTCGGCGCTGGTGGTTTCCATCGTTGTGACGGGCGTCCGGCCGTTGGATGATCCGCAAGCGGTTAACGCCAGCACCGCCACGAGTCTGGCCGCGAACACTGCTGACTTCCGTGCGGACTTGCCGAACACCCGACTCTCCTCTCGTGCGTCGCCGGATTTCACAAGCGCGCACCGGTGCCGGTGCCCGCGATGACATTGGCCATGTTCCACTCACTGGTGGTGTAGTCGTCACCTGCCCGGAGATACTCACTGTGACCGGATGACGCATCGAATCGCCTGCCGTCCGGCGCGATGTGTTCCTTTGTGGACAGTTGAGTCATGTCCTGGATTGCGTGGGGAGCCGGGCCGTGGTGCTCGGTGAGCCCGACATGGGTCACGGGGTCGTCGAACGCGGCCATGTTGTAGCCGTGGTCCTGCGGGATGTGCAGTTCGGCGACACTGTCCACACCGAGACCCGGCGAGCCGAAGAACACCGCCTCGTCCACCCCGGTGTTGGGATGGTCACGCAGCGCGATTCCGGTGGTCAGCGAGCCATAGGAGTGGCCGAGCGCGGTCAGGTGCGGATCGGTTCGACTGCTCGCGTTGATCCCCTCCAGGAACGGCGCCAGCCGGTTCGCGCCGTCGGTGGCCCGGTCGTCCGACAGCGAACCCGCCGACTCCCAGATGCTGTCGGTCGTTGGTGGCTCGTAGTTCAGCCAGGTCACCACAGCAACGGTTTCCTGCGGCCGGTTCGCATACTTGAGTTCCTGTTCGGTCCGTTCCCTGAGTTCGTTCATGTCGTTGTCGTACCCGGGCATGTTGCCGCCGACGCTGGAGTTCATGCCGGGGGTGAACACCGCGACATGGTCGGCGGTGCTGACATCGCCGATGGCGACGGCGGCACGAGTCCGGTCGCCTGAGGTGTCCAGCACGAGCAGGTGCCGATCGCCGTTGGCCAGCATGGTCTCGATGCCGTCAAGGGCCTTGAGCTTGCCCATCACCCGCTCGAACGCCTCGGCATCGCCGGATGCCTGGACGCGGTCGCGTTCGGCCTCCAGTCGCGCCCGTTCGATGGGATGCGGGCGCGGTTGGCCTTGTCCCGGTCTGCGGCGGGCACGCCGTCGAGGTTGCCGACTCGACCCTGATCCGCTCCCGCTCGCGGGCGAGATCAGCGCGCGCCCGCTCGTCGCCGGGCACATCGCGGGGACCGTTGTCATGCACGACACCGTCGTCGGCGACCCGGAAGTCGTGTGCCTGTGCCAGGTAGTCGATCTCCGCGATGCCGTTCCGCAGTCCGCTGACCGCGTCGGCCGTCTCGCCCATCGCCTGGCGCAGCGCGGCGACCTCGGCGAGGTCGTCCTCAAGACCGTCGCGCAGCAGCCTCAGCCGGTCTGCTGCCGACACCGCCGTCTCACCCATCCAACTCGGCGTCGCCGCGACTGCGTCCACCTCGTCGGCCAGGCCGAGTAGCAGCGTGCACCGGCCGTTGAGTTCGCCGGTGGCGGTGTGCAGCGGCTCGGCGTCCCACATCCGCACTTCACCGAATCCGGCCGTCACACGGGCCTCGCGGTGCCGTCTGCCCCGGTGATCACCCGGAAGTCTCGCGCCGCCGCTTCCTCGTTGGCCGCATAGGCGTCCGCCGACTGTCCGAGCGCCTCGGCGTGGCCGGTCATCGTGCCGCACCAGTAGTCCACGGCTTGGCGCCAGGACACACCGACCCGGGCCAACAACTCGGTCGACCGAGAACCGACCATCGCCAGCCGCACGCCGGACAGCAACCCGGCTTCGTCAACCGCGCCCCGCTGCCGCGCGGCCGAGTGCGCCGCTCGCGCTGCAGCGCGAATCTCCTCGATCTGCACTCCGTACCCGCTCATGGCCCCCCTGTCGACGTGCCCCCCATCGTCGCACCGAGGAACCCGCCAAGGCGGGGTGTGAACGGAAGTCGAGTAGTCCTACCTACCCGGCGACCGATCGACTCAGCCGGGGTGGCCGCTACCGGGCGAACTGGCCGGACCTGATCTCGGCCAGCAGGGCGGTGAGGTCGACCCGCAGCACCGGTCCGGTCGGATTCTTGCTGTCCCGCAACCGGTCCAGCGACCCGACCACCTCGACGCACTCGTTGGCGTTGCCGCTGAGACTTGACTTCCGCCACACCTCAACACAGGCGTTGGCGTTGCCGCTGAAGCTACTCTTTCGCCAGGTCATCATCCCTCAAGTCGGTTCAGTGCCTCCCGGATCAGATCCGCCGACCGATCCGGCTGGAGCGCCACGTTCCCACTCACATGATCGAACGTGGTGACGAACGCGGCCACATCCTCGGGATTCTCCACCGACTCACCGCCTGCCGCGTACTCCAGGTAGACAGTTCCGAGATCATCGTCGTCATCGAATCCAAGGATGATCGCCGATCCGGACATCGCGCCGTAGGCGCCCGCGTCGAACGGCACGATCTGGATGGTCACGTTTGGTTGATCACTCGCGGCGAGCAGGTGTCGGAGTTGTTCGGCCATGATCGCGGGACCACCCACCACCCGGCGGATCACCGCCTCATCGATCACGGCGTGCAACTGGAGCGGGTTGTCCTTGGTGAGCAACCGCTGTCGACCTTGTCGTTCGTCTGCGGCGCGATTCTCCCACCCTGCGGGCCGCTTCTGGTTGAACGGCCAGGCCGCGTCGGCGATGGCTGAGGCGTAGCCAGCGGTCTGCAACATCCCGGGAATCGCGGCGGACTCCATCGTGCGCTCCGTCGTCGCTTCTGACTCGTTGCGGCGGAAGTCCACATAGGTCGAGGCCAGGTCGGCGGCGTGCTCGACCGTGGCGACCCGCTGTTTGGCCGCTTTCAACAGGCGGACCGCCTCGACCCGCTCGGCGTCGGACACCTTGTAGAGACCGAGAATCGCGTGCAGCAGGTGCACGTTCGGCACCTGGTGGCCGCTCTCCATCCTGGTGATGGTGGTCATGGCCACCTCCATCAGGTTGCCGACCCGCTCCGGCATCAACTCCGGGTCGGCGCGCTTGCGCAGTGCGGCCATGTACTTGCCGAGCTTGACCTTGCGGCGGTTCCTCTCCGATGGCATGGCGACACCCTAACGACGCTCCGTAGTCCCAACCAGTACCCGATCAGGCTACTGCGCAGCGCAACATGCGCGATATAGATTGCGCAAGTCGGCGAGGTCGCGGGCTCGACGCCGACACCGGATCCCTCAGGAGTCGGGTCGATCCGCCCCCGCGGCCTCGCCGGCCCACCAGCCACCGACGCAAGGAGAGGTCCATGAGCAACCTCGCTATCAGCACCTGGTCCACCATCGACGGGGACAGCCCGGGAAAGGTCCTCCTCTGCCGCAACGGCACCATCGAAGTCACCTTCGGCGGTTCGTTCGGCAACAACCTGACCATCGAACTGAGTCGGCGGGCCGCCCGGTCCACGGCCGCCGACCTCGCCGAAGCCCTCCGCAGGTTCGACGCGGGCGAATTCCCCACCGACGACGAAGACTGATTGTGAGAAGTATAGCGCGTCGCACAAGTCAACGCGACGACCGGTTCCACAACTAACACGGAGGAAAACTGTGTCTGGACACCTAGAACAGGCAGCCGCAATTCTGAACGCCGCAAGCCAACAAACGCCGGTGGAACACGTCCGGGCTGCAAGCGAAGTGCTGTCGACTATCGCGTAGCAGATCCAGCAGATCGGCGGACCCATCGGCCAGGAGTTCACCGTCGAAGCACTGTCTGTACAAACTGACCTGCAAACGGTCGGCGGACGCCTGGAAGCACTGCGGCTTCGACTCGACGGCGCGGCACAGCATGTCCTCCGAGGGGGCGTTTGAAACGCTACGGGCAGCGAAAGTGCCCAACCAGTCACCACTGCCACGCCGCCCAGACTGCGCGCGGGACTGGAAACCCGGCATGGTGACCGATATCCGGCTAAGTCGGGCGCCAGGTCGGCGCGAGTGATCATGAATCACGCCCCGAGCGGATCGGAACCGAACGAACGACGAGGGTGCGACGCCCTACTTCCCTACTTCATTCCCCGAGGCCAATCCCTTACTGTGCTCGGAAGCGATGCCGACGGGAATCCGTTCAATCGTACCTATGAAGGCAAGGCGCCATTCTGATGGAAAACGTCCTCGACAACGCATTCCTCCATGTGGACAATCTGCCAGACAATATCGGACTCGTAAAACTATTTCGCCAGTTCACTACGCGAAACATCGAGATGCCGTGTCTGTGGATCGTATCTGCCGGCCCAGATGATCCGCTGTCACCGGACGCCGTGTCGCTGAGTTTCGGCATCAACCGGCAACTGGGAGCGCTGCACTGGCTGACCAACACTACGAGTATGGTCCCGGCAGACGGCACCAACTCCGAATGGGTGAGGTACCACCTGGGCGGTCTGCACGATTCGTATCTGCCGCCGCACGCTGAACTCGATATCGAGGCCGCGTTCGACGTGTTGACGGAATTCTTGACAACCCGAACTCGTCCGACCGGTATCGAATGGCGGCCCGCAGCCTCGACGAGGTCATTCCCAGCGAACCCTCCATCCTGACCTCAGCGCACGCTGGGCGCCATTCGGGTGGCGGCCATGATTACCTTGTCGAAGGCGTCGCCGTCCTTGGGGTCGTACAGGCCGGCCAGCAGCTTGAGCACGAGCTTCATCAGCGTCGCGCGCGGCAGGCCGTACTTGGTGGCCGTGCGCATCACCACCGGGTTGCCGATCAGCTTGGAAAAGATGTTGCCGAGCCGGTAGTAGCTGCCGAGCGCCTGCTTCAGCGCGATCGGGTAGCCCGCGAGGGCACGCTCCCGGGCAGGCCCCTCAGCCCGCGCCAGCGCCTGGATCACGCACTCGGCGGCCAGCCGGGCCGACTCCATGGCGTAGCCGATGCCCTCACCGTTGAACGGGTTGACCATGCCGCCTGCATCGCCGACGAGCAGTAGGCCGTCGCGGTAGTGGGGGGTGCGGTTGAAGCCCATGGGCAACGCCGCGCCGCCGATTTTGCCGGTGGCATTGTGTTCGCGGAAACCCCATTCCTCGGGGGTGCCGTCCAGCCACGACCGCATGAGCTGGCGGTAGTCCGTGCTGCCGTACGCCTTCGACGTCGACAGGATGCCCAGGCCGACATTGACCGTGCCGTCGCCCATGCCGAAGATCCAGCCGTACCCGGGCAGCAGCGCCGGGTTCGCCGGGTCGGTGCGGTCCCACAGCTCCAGGTGCGACTCCAGGTAGTCGTCCTTGCTGCGCGGGCTGGCGTAGTACCGCCGCACGGCGACGCCCATCGGCCTGCTGTCGATCTTGTCCAGGCCGACCGAGAGGGCGAGCCGGGCGGAGACGCCGTCGCAGGCCAGGACGATCGGCGCGCGGTAGGTGACCGGGGTGCGATCGGCGCCCACCTTCGCCGACACACCCACCACGCGGCCGGTGCGCTCGTCGGTGACCGCGCCGGTGACCGTGGTCCGCTCCAGCAGCCGCGCGCCCGCGCGCTGGGCGGTGCGAGCCAGCATCTCGTCGAAGTCCTGGCGGGTGCGGACCACGCCGTAGGGCGGGAAGGTGGCCAGGTCGGGCCAGTCGAGTTCGAGGGTCACGCCGCCGCCGACGACGCGCAGGCCCTTGTTGTGCAGCCAGCCCGCCTCCTCGCGGGTGTCGATACCGAGATCGATGAGCTGCTTGACGCCGCGCGGGGTGAGTCCGTCGCCGCAGACCTTCTCGCGCGGGAAGGTGCTCTTCTCCAGGAGCAGCACGTCGAGCCCGGCCCGGGCGAGGTAGGTCGCCGCGGTGGATCCGGCGGGGCCCGCGCCGACCACGATGACCTCGGCGTCCTCGCCCGCCTTGCGGCGGCTGATCGAACTGGTCATGACGCTCCTTGTGAAAGTCTTCACGTACTCCCCCGAGTCTAGATGGGTGAAACGAAGCGGGCGCCGTGTGCGATGTCTCGTGGCTGTGCCCATCCGACTCCTGGGGGAGCCCCATGACCATGCCTGAGCCGACCTATGCCCCGGTGCACCCGCGCACCCACCTGCTGCTGCGCACGACCGGCGGCTGGAGCATCGCCGCCGCCATCCTGATCACCGTGACCGCGGGGGTCGGCCTGCTGAGCGCCTGGACGACCTGGCACACCTACTTCGTGGTCGAGCGGTTTCTCGCCGACGACTTCGGCGTCACCGAGGACGACCTCTACGCGGCGGACTCCCTCACCCAGGGCATGGGCTTCGGATATCTGGGCGCACTGCTCGTCACCGCCGCCGTGTTCGTCGTGTGGCTCTCGCGGGCCAGGTTCAACTCCGAGGTGCTCTGCGAGGCCAGGCACCGCCGCGCCACTGGCTGGGTCATCGGCGCCTGGGTGTGCCCGGTGGTGAACCTGTGGTTCCCGTTCCAGGTGGTGACCGACGTGTGGAAGGCGAGCAGGCCGGACACGTCCCGGCGGTTGGACTTCCTCAGCCAGGTCCGCGGCAGCGACACCCTCGGCTGGTGGTGGGGCCTGTGGCTGGCCGGGTTCGCACTCGACCGGTTCGTCGCCGCCCAGTTCCTCGGCGACGAGATCACCCCGGAGACGATCCGGTCGGCCGCGATCGCGGAGACACTCGGTGCGCTGCTCTACGTCGTGGCGGCTGTGCTGATCATCCAGGTCATGCGCCAGATCGACGGCTGGCAGGCGCAGCCGCGCTGAAACGTCCCGGCGACAACTCGCGATAGCCGATCGTGACCGATCCCGACCGCACCGACCCGTTCGGGATGGCCCCGCTCCGGCTGCCCGACGAGCGGCCGGTGGTGCGGCCCGCCCGACTCGCCCGGTTCGTGGCGTCTGCGCTCATCATGCTGACGACAGCGGTCGCCGGGCTCGCGCTGTGGCAGTCGTGGCGGTCGTACCTGCTGGTAATCGACGTGTTCTCGGCCGCCCCGACGGTCACCGACGCGGAGTTGACCGACGCCGACCGGCTGAGCACGCTGCTGTCGTGGGCGTGGCTGGGCGGCCTCGCGCTGTCCGGCATGGCCTTCCTGGCCTGGCTCTGGCGCGCCCGGATCAACTCCGCGCGGATCTGCGACGCCCCGCAGCGGCGGCGCATCCGGTGGGCGCTCGGGTCGTGGTTCGTGCCGGTCGCGAACCTGTGGTGGCCGCAGATGGTGGTCGCCGACGTGTGGCGGGCGAGCAGGCCGGACGTCCCCGCCCGCGGCGGCGACCTGCGGGACGTGCGGGCGAGCGTGCTCGTCGGCCTGTGGTGGGGAACGTTCCTGGCCATGCACGCCATCGACCAGTTCGCCATCCACGTGCTGGCCGAGGACAGCACGGTCGCGACGTTCCGGGCGGTCATGCTGGCGAACGCGGTCAGCGGCGGGTTGGCGCTGGTCGCGGCCGGGTCGGTGCTCGCGGTGATGTGGCGGATCGACCGGTGGCAGACGGGTCGGGTCGCGATCCGCTGATCAGCCCTTGACGGCCCGGTGCAGCGCCACCACGCCGAAGGTCAGGTTCAGCCACTCGACGTCCTGCCAGCCCGCCAGCGAGATCAGCTCGGCGACCGTGCGCTGGTCGTGCCAGTCGCGCATGGACTCGGCGAGGTAGGCGTACGCCTCGGCGTTCGACGAGAACGGCTTGGTGACCAGGGGCAGCGCGCGCAGCACGGTGTTGCGGTAGAGCCAGCGCAGCGGCCGCAGCGGCGGCTGGGACACCTCGCAGATCACCAACCGCCCGCCCGGCCGGACCACCCGACGCATCTCGCGCAGCGCGGCGACGGTGTCGTACATGTTGCGCAGCCCGAAGGACACCGTGACCGCGTCGAAGGCGTCGTCGGCGAAGGGCAGGTGGAACGCGTCCGCGGCAACCCTGGGCACGCCGCGGCCCGCGCCACCCTTGAGCATCTCCAGGGAGAAGTCGGCGGCCACGCACCAGGCGCCGGAGCGGGCGTACTCCACGGTGGACACCGCGGTGCCCGCGGCCAGGTCGAGCACCTTCTCGCCGGGGCCCGCGTCGAGCACCCGGGCGGTCATGTCGCGCCAGCGCCGGTCGAAACCGAGCGTCATCACCGAGTTGGTCCGGTCGTAGCCCTTCGCGACCCCGTCGAACATCTCGGCGATGTCGTGTGGGTCTTTGTCCAAACCGGCGCGAGCCATGGCCGAATGCTACGAGAGACCCTCACCCCAGGCTCAGCGCGGTCAGCATCCCGCGCACCGACGTCGGCCAGTCGAACTGCTCGGCGCGGGCCCGGGCCGCCGCGCGCCGGTCCGACTCGGGCACCGACAGCAGACCCTGTACCCCGCAGGCGAACGCCGGGGCGTCGTCGGACACCGCGGCGCCGCACTCCGGCCGCACCAGTTCGCCCAGCGCGGAGGACTCGGACACGACCACCGGCGTGCCGGACGCCAGCGCCTCCAGCGCGGCCAGGCCGAACGTCTCATGTGGACCGGGCGCCAGCGAGACGTCGGCGGTGGCGAGCAGCCGGGCGACGTCGGCACGGTCGGCGACGAAGCCGAGGAAGGTCACCGGCAGGTCCGCCGCCCGGCGCCGCAGCGCGGGCATCCGGGGCCCGTCACCCGCGACGACGAGCCGGACCCGGTGACCCGCCCCGTGCAGCTCGGCCACCGCGTCGACGCTGCGCTCGACATGCTTCTCCGCCGACAGCCTGCCGCAGTGCACCAGCAGGGCGTCGGCGCCGCGGGCCAGGGTGGCGCGCAGGTCGCCGTCGCGGCGGGTCGGAGCGAAGGCGGCGAGGTCGACGCCGAGCGGGACGCGGGCCACGTTGGCCGCGCCGATCCGGTCGAATTCGGCGCGGGCGAACGCCGTGGTGCACACGACGGTGTCGTAGCTCGCGGCCATCCGCCGGTTCGCCGCGTCGGCGCCGCGGCGGGCGAGCGGGGCGGGCAGCAGGAACTGGGCCAGCAGCCGGTCGAGCCGCTCGTGGGAGATGACCACGCTGGGCACGCCCCGCTCGCGCGCCCAGTGGCCCATGCCGCGCAGCGTGAGCCGGTCGGAGACCTCCAGCCGGTCCGGCGCGAGGCCCGGCAGCAGCGCCTTGACGCGCAGCGGGTCGACCGCGCGGTAGCCGCCGGTACCGGGGATGCTCGGCGCGGGCAGGGTGATCCGCCGGACGCCGCTGGGCAGCCGCTCGTCGTGGCGGCGGCGGCCCGGGACGACCAGCGTCACCTCGTGACCGGCGGCGACGTAGCCCGCGCCGAGGTGGTGCAGCGCGGTCCGCAGACCGCCGGATCGTGGACCGTAGAAGTTGGCGAGCTGCACGATGCGCACCTCAGGCCGCCTTCGACCGTCTTCCCACGGTGACCTCGTCGTAGTGCCCGAGCAGTTCTTCGCACACCGCGCTCCACGTTCGGCCGAGCACATCAGAGCGGGCGGCGGCGCCCATGCGCCTGCGCAGCAACGCATCCGTCAATCTGTCCACTGTGGAGTCCAGGTCGGCGCCGAAGGTGGCCGGGTCGAGCAGGAACCCGGTGCGGCCGTGGTCGACCAGGTCCCGCGGGCCGCCGGCGTCCGGCGCGATCACCGGCACGCCCGACGCCATCGCCTCCTGCACCGCCTGGCAGAACGTCTCATGTGGACCGGTGTGCACGAACACGTCCAGGCTCGCGTACGCCGCGGCCAGGTCCGCGCCGCCGCGGAAGCCGAGGAACGCCGCGTCGGGCAGCCGCTCGCGCAGTGTCCGCGCGTCGGGGCCGTCGCCGACCACGACGACCCGGACCCCGGGTTTGCCGTTGAGCGCGGCCAACTGCTCGACCTGCTTCTCGGGGGCGAGCCTGCCGACGTAGCCGACCAGCAGCTCGCCGTCGGGCGCGAGTTCCGCGCGCAGCCCGCGATCGACGTGCTCCGGCGCGAACCGGCGCGTGTCGACACCGCGCGCCCAGCGGAACACGCGCGGGACGCCGTGGTCGGTCAGATCCCGCACGGCCGCCGTGGACGGCGCCAGGGTGCGGTCGGCGCCCGCGTGCAGCCTGCGGATCCACCGCCACGCCGCGCGGGCGCCGCGGCTGAGGCCGTAGGCGGCGGCGAACCCGGCGACGTCGGTCTGGTAGACCGCGACCGTGGGCACGCCGAGCCGCTTGGCCGCCCACAGCCCACCGGCGCCCAGCACGAACGGCGAGGCCAGGTGCACCACGTCCGGGTCGAACTCGGCCAGGTCGGTCAGGATCTTCGGCGACGGCACACCGATGGGCAACGAGGTGATGGCGGGCACGTCGACCGCCCGGACGCGGCGCACGCTCGCGTGCAGGTATCGGTCGGGCCCGGGGCCCGGGGCGATGACCATCGCCTGGTGCCCACGCTGATGTAGGTGTTCCACGACCCGCAGGACGGAGTTGCTGACGCCATTCACCTGCGGCAGGAAGCTCTCGGTGACAATCGCGACGCGCACACCAGCAACGTTGCATCCGGCATGACCGTGCGGTGGGACGAGGCGTGACGCTGCGGCGAACTGCTCCCGAACACCGGGGTGGGTATCGCCGCAACGACCAACCTTGGCCTGGCGATCGACGCACCGTCATCTTCCGGTCGTGCGGCCGACATCCGGCGTGGTCACCCTAGGTTGGCATGACGCTCTTGTCCTCCCGTCCCCGCAGACCGGTGGAACCCGGCCTGCTGTCCCGAGCCCTGGAGGTCGCGGGACGCCTCGCCAACGACGCCACCGATGTCATCGTGGCGACCGCCGGGCGGGGGGCCAGGCCGGGTGTCAAGGACTCCCCGTTCGACTGGGTGACCGACACCGACCGCACGCTGGAGCGGCACACCCGGCGCGTGCTGACCGCGGAGTTCCCCGGCATGCCCGTCGTCGGACAGGAGTTCGGCGCGGACATCGGCGCCGAGGACGCGGAGTACCGGTGGGTGGTGGATCCGGTCGACGGCACCGCGAACTACGTCGCCGGGATGCCGTGGTGCGCCTACAGCCTCGCGCTGGTGGACGCCGAGGGCCCGGTCGTCGGCGTCGTCGCCGACCCGTATCGGGGCCAGATCTACGCGGCGGCCCGCGGCCGGGGCGCGCGCGCCAACGGGCAGCGGGTCTCGCTTACCGACCGGACGACAACCGCGGGCGCCATCGTGTGCACCGAGTTGGCGCGCAACGGCCCGTGGCCGGGCATGGGCGGGTTCATCGAGCGCGCGGCCGAGGCGCACGCGGGCGTCCGGGTGCTCGGCTCGGCGGCGCTGGCGATCGCCCAGGTCGCGCTCGGGCACGCGGCGGCGGCGGTGCTGCACAGCTACCACGAGTGGGACGTGGCCGGGTCGGTCGCGCTGGCCATCGAGGTGGGCGTGGTCGTCCTCGACCGGCACGGCGCGGACTCCCCGCTGCCGATCGACGGCCTGCTGGTCGCCGCGCCCGGGGTGGCCGACCAGGTGCTCGGCTGGTGGCAGGAGACCGCCATCGGCTGACTTCGTCTTCGACCGTGCCGAGTACCGCCGCACGTATTGTCCGGGCCCGGCGGTGCCGGCTACGTTTTCCCGGTGGAGCCGTCGATCTCGCGCAGCGTGGACGTCGCCGCCGACCCGCGGCGAGTGTGGGAGATGATCACCGATCTGCCGAGCATGGGCACGTTCAGCCCCGAGAACACCGGCGGCCGGTGGGTGGACGGCGCCATCGGTCCGGCGGTAGGGGCGGCGTTCCGCGGCACCAACCGCAACGGCGGCAGGCAGTGGCACACGAAGGTCACCATCGTGGCCTGCGAGCCCGAGCGCCTGTTCACCTTCGACGTCCGCACCCCGTTCGGCGTGCGGGTTTCGCGCTGGTCGTACGAGATCACGCCGACCGACGCGGGCTGCAGGCTGACCGAGCACTGGTTCCGCGTGGGCAGTTGGTTCATCCGCCGGTTCATGGGCCCCCGGGTCACCGGCAGGCTCGACCGACCCGGCTACAACGTCGAGTCGATCGAGCGCACCCTCGCCGCGGTCAAGGCCCACGCCGAGGCATGAGCCGCGCGGTCAGGCGTCGAAGTCGACCGTGACGGCGTCGGTGACCGGCAGGCCCTGGCAGGTCAGCACGAAGCCCGCGTCGAGTTCGTGCTGCTCAAGGGCGTAGTTGCGGCGCATCCTGACCTCACCCGCGACGACCTTCGCCCGACACGTGCCGCAGACGCCGCCCTTGCAGGCGAACGGCAGGTCGGCGCGCACCCGCTGCGCGGCGTCGAGGATCGGCTCGTCGAACGGCAGCGCGAGCGTGGTCTCGCGGCCGTCGAGCACGAGGGTCACCGCCGCGGTCGGACCGTCCACTCGGGACTCGTCGACCCGCTTGGGCTCGGGCGGCGGCTCATCGACGTAGAACAGCTCGCGGTGCACCCGATTCGCGGGCACGCCCCGGTCAGCGAGCAGCGCGTACGCGTCCTGGACCAGCCCGAACGGCCCGCACAGCCACCACTGGTCCACATCGGACGCGGGCACCACGCGGTCGAACAACGCGGCCATCCGCGCGGCGTCGAGCCGGCCGGAGAACAGGTCGACGTCGCTGGGCTCCCGGGAGAGCACGTGCACGAGTTGCAACCGCGCCGTGTACCGGTCCTTGAGGTCGGCCAGGTCCTCGGCGAACATCACGGTGTCGGAGCGCCGGTTGCCGTAGAGCAGGGTGACCCGGTTGGCCGGGTCGGCGGCGAGCACAGTGCCCACAATGGACAGTACCGGGGTGATGCCCGAGCCCGCCGCGATGAACGTGTGATGCCCGGGGACGTCCAGCTCCGGGGTGAAGTTCCCTTGCGGGGCAAGGACTTCCAGCACGTCACCCGCTTGCAGGGAGTCCACCAGCCTGCTGGAGAACAGGCCCCCCTCGACGCGGCGCACCCCGATGCGCGGCGCGGCGCCGACGGCCGCGCAGATCGAGTACGACCGGCGCTCCTCGCGTCCGTCGACATCCTGGCGCAGCGTCAGGTACTGCCCGGCGCGGAAGGCGAACTCGTCGGCCAGTTCCGGCGGCACGGCGAAGGTGACCGCGACGGCGTCCTCACAGAGCCGGTCGACGCGCGCGACCGGCAGCGCGTGGAAGGTCGAGCGGCGCAGTACGGCGGTCACTCAGATCTCCTTGATCTGCTCGAACGGTTCGCGGCAGTCTTCGCAGCGACGCAGCGCCTTGCACGCGGTGGAACCGAACCGGGACAGCTCCGTGGTGCGCGGCGAACCGCAGCGCGGACACGGCACGCGGCGCGCGGGCGGCTCCAGGTTGAGCGGCACCGGACCGGCGGACCGCGGGCCGATCCGTTGTGGCGGCGCGACTCCGTGCTCGGCCAGCTTGCGCAGGCCCGCGTCGCTGATCCAGTCGGTGGTCCACGCGGGGTGCAGGGTCGTGTGGACCTCGACGTCGGTGTAGCCCGCCGCGGTCAGCCGGGCGCGCAGGTCGGCGCGCATCTCATCGATCGCCGGGCAGCCGGAATAGGTCGGCGTGATGGTCACGACCACCCGGCCGCCGTCCTCCCGCACATCGCGCAGCACCCCGAGGTCGGCGAGGGTGAGTACCGGCAGCTCAGGATCGAGCACCTGCTCGGCGACCCGGCGGGCGCTCACCAGAGCGCTCCCGGCATCGAGCGGGCGACGTGCTGCAACTCGGCGAGCAGCAAGCCCAGCGCCTCGGTGTGCACGCCGTCGCGGCCGGCGACCCCGGACACCGTCGGCACGTCGGGGCGGGCCAGTTCGGCGGCGCCGAGGACGGTGTCGAGCACGGTGTCCACTTCGGACCGCAGCTCGGCCGGGTCGATCGCGACCCCCGCCTCGGCGAGGCGCAGCTCGACCGCGTGCGGGGTGAACAGCTCGTCGTACAGCGGCCAGACGCGGGCGAGCCCGGCGACCATGCGCTCGCGCGAGTGGTCGGTGCCGCCCGCGAGCCGCAGTACCCACTGGGCCGCGTGGTCGCGGTGGTAGGCCAACTCCTTGACGCCCTTCGCGGCGACGGCGGCCAGTACCGGATCACGCGATCCGGTGAGCCGCTGGAGCAGGGCGAGCCGCCACGACGAGAACAGCAGCAGACGCCCGATGGTGGCCGCGAAGTCGCCGCCGGGGCCGGGGCCGCAGTCGATCTCGACCAGCCGGACGTTGCGGAACTCGTGTTCGTCGCGCAGGTAGGCCAGCGCGTCCTCGTCGCGGCCCGCGCCCTCGACCTCGCCCGCCCGGGAGAGCAGCAGGCGCGCCTGACCGAGCAGGTCGAGCGCGATGTTGGCCAGCGCCACGTCCTCTTCCAACTCGGGCGCGCGCGAACACCACTCGGCGAGGCGCTGGGCGTAGATCAGCGCGTCGTCGCCGAGCATCAGGCTGTAGGCGGCCAGATCCTCGGTGTCCACATCGGACGGGATCGCACGGTCCACACCGGACAGCGCGGCGGTGAAGCCGGTGCCGAACGCCCAGTGCTTCTCTTCACTGTCCTCGGTCAGACCGTCATAGGCGTTGTCGAAACTCATGGCCGCCATTCCCGGGGTCGGCGTTGTCGCTGTGTCTTGCGGGACACCCGAGTCATAGGTGCGGCACGTCCTCGGGGATCGCGTAGAACGTGGGGTGCCGGTAGACTTTGTCGCCGCTGGGCGCGAAGAACGGGTCCTTCTCGTCCGGGCTGGACGCGGTGATCGCCGTGGCGGGCACCACCCAGATGCTCACCCCCTCGTTGCGCCGGGTGTAGAGATCGCGGGCGTTACGCAGCGCCATCTCGTCGTCGGACGCGTGCAGCGACCCGACGTGCACGTGGTTGAGCCCGCGCTTGCCGCGCACGAACACCTCGTACAGCGGCCACGCCGACCTCGGCTCCGTCATGCCACCCGCTCCTTGCCACTCTTCTTCGCGGCGTATGCGGCCGCGGCCTCCCGGACCCACGCGCCGTCCTCGTGCGCCGCGCGCCGGTGTTCGACGCGCTCGGCGTTGCACGGACCGTCGCCCTTGACGACCTGCCAGAACTCGGTCCAGTCGATCTCGCCGAAGTCGTGGTGGCCGCGGTCGGCGTTCCAGGCCAGCTTCGGGTCGGGGAAGGTGACGCCGAGCTTGTCGGCCTGCGGCACCGACATGTCGACAAACCGCTGGCGCAGCTCGTCGTTGGTGTGCCGCTTGATCCGCCACACCATCGACTGCTCGGTGTTGGACGACTCCGCGTCGGGCGGGCCGAACATCATCAGCGCGGGCCACCACCAGCGGTCCACCGACTCCTGCACCAGGGCGCGCTGCGCCGCGCTGCCGCGCATCATGGTCATCAGCAGCTCGTAGCCCTGGCGCTGGTGGAAGGACTCCTCCTTGCAGACGCGGATCATCGCGCGGGCGTAGGGCCCGTAGGAGGTGCGGCACAGCGGCACCTGGTTGCAGATCGCCGCGCCGTCCACCAGCCAGCCGATGACGCCGACGTCGGCGAAGGTCGGCGTGGGGTAGTTGAAGATCGAGGAGTACTTCTGCCTGCCCTCGACGAGTTTGGTGGTGAGGTCCTCGCGGTCGGCGCCGAGGGTCTCGGCGGCGGCGTAGAGGTAGAGCCCGTGGCCCGCCTCGTCCTGCACCTTGGCCAGCAGGATGGCCTTGCGGCGCAGCGACGGCGCGCGGCTGATCCAGGCGCCCTCGGGCTGCATCCCGATGATCTCGGAGTGCGCGTGCTGCGCGATCTGCCGGATCAGCGTCTTGCGGTAGCCGTCGGGCATCCAGTCGCGCGGCTCGATCCGGTTGTCCGCGGCGACGACCCGCTCGAATTCGCGTTCCAGGTCCACGCTCGCGATGTTACACCTCTACGCCAATTCCGCAGAGAAGTGTTACACCTTGAGTCGGCGCGGTCGCAGCGGGCGCAGGTGCAGCGGTCCCTGCCTGCGCAGCCACCACACCGCCCCCGCGATCACCGCCCACACCAGCAGCAGGCTGCTGACCACGGGCAGCACGGTGAGCGACGCCCCGCGCCCCGCGACCCGGACCAGGTCGGGGTTGCGCAGGTCGTACTCGATCCGCACGACCTGGCCCTCCGCCAGCGCCTCGGGGTAGAGCACGCCCGCGGCGGGCACGTGCTCGGCACCGTCCGGGGTCTGGAAGCGAACCAGCGTCCGGTTGAACGCGACGCTCACCACCTCGGCGTTCGCCCGCCCGGTGTACTCCTCGATGGCCGCGTCCTCGGTCACCGCGGCGACCACGAGCAGCACTCCGAGCGCGGTGAGCAGGGTGCCGACGGACAGCAGGACGATGGCCACGATCCGGCGCACGCGCGCCCGCGAATCGCCCGTTCGGGTCACGTCGGACTCCTCCACGTCCGCGAGCCTATCCGGCCTCCCCGCCGGCTTGATCCGCCCGATCAGCCCATCCCCTCGGCGACGACGGCGCGCAGCCGGGCGTGCAGGTCGCGCAGCCGGGCCCGATCGGTGCGCACCTCCACTACCCGCAGCCCCGGCGCGGGCTGGAGCGCGGCGGCCAAGGCGTCCGGCGAGGTGGCCAGGGTGTACGGGACGCCGTACCCGGCGCAGACCTGGCCCAGGTTGACCCCGTGCGGGGTGCCGAAGACCCGCTCGAAGCTGTGCTTGTGCTCGGCGGCGCCCTGTTCCAGCAGCGAGAAGATGCCGCCGCCGTCGTCGTTGAGGACGACCACGGTGAGGTCCGGGCGCTGCTCGGCCGGGCCGATGAGCAGGCCGTTGACGTCGTGCAGGAACGTGAGGTCGCCGATGAGGGCGTAGGTCGGGCGAGTTCCGCCCAGGGCGATACCGGCGGCGGTCGACAGGTTGCCGTCGATACCCGCGACACCGCGGTTCGCGTGCACGGCGAGGTCGGCGCGGTGGTCGGCGACCAGGTCGACGTCGCGGACCGGGTTGGATGAGCCGAGGAACAGGGTCGCGTCCGGGGGAAGGGACTCGACCAGATCGCGGGCGACGTGCAGGCCGGTGGGCCACGCCTCCTCACCGAGGAGCTTGTCCACGGCGGTCGCCGCGGCATCCTCGACCTCGCGCCACCCGGCCAGCCAGGACGGATCACGGCCCACGACGCGGGGCAGGTCGTCGCCGTCGAGCCAACCGCGGACGTGGGTCGCGACGTACTGCGGATCGGTCCACTGTGGATGGTCACCGATGCCGTAGACCGGCACCCGGTCCATCAGACCGCGCACCCCGCGCGACAGCGTCGGTCGTCCGACCACGACAACCGCGTCGGGGCGCAGCCTGCCGGGCAGGGCACCGCTGCCCAACAGCAGCGGACCCCGGCGCAGCACCCGCGCGCCGCCCGCGATGGCCGCCGCCGCACCGCTCGGCTCCGCGATGACCGGCCACCCCACCTCGGCGGCCACGGCCGCGGCCGCCCGCGCCCGCGCCGGATCGCCGCTGCCGACAACCATCAGCGTGCGGGCGGGCAGCGGGAAGTCGACCCGGTTGCCGGGGACCGAGCGGGCCGCGGACGAGGTGGTCCAGCGCAGCCGGTCGGGTCGCCCGTCGAGGTCGTCCGGCCAGTCGTCGGCAAAGGTCGGCACCAGCGGTTCGCGGAACGGGATGTTGAGCTGGACCGGCCTGCCGGTCTCCGCGCGGGCAACCCCGCGGCACACCAGGCCCCGCCACACCGGCGTGAGCCCGGCCCGCCGCTCGGCGACCGGGAAGTCGACGGCGACGGCGGCGCTGCCGAAAAGGGTGCGCTGGTCGATGGTCTGGTTCGCGCCCGTGCCGTGCAGCTCCGGCGGTCGGTCGGCGGTGATCATCAGCAGCCCCACGCCGGAGTGGTGGGCCTCCAGGACCGAGGGATGCAGGTTCGCGACTGCCGTACCGGAGGTGCACACCACCGCGACCGGGCGGCCGGTGGCGCGGCCGATCCCGAGCGCGACGAACCCGGCGGACCGCTCGTCGATCCGCACGTGCAGCGTCAACTCCCCGGCGACGGCCGCCTCGTGCAGCGCGAACGCCAGCGCCGCGTTGCGCGAGCCAGGACACAGCACGACCTGACGCACGTCGTTGCGCACGAGTTCGTCGACCACCACGGTGGCCATCGCGGTGGACGGGTTCACGAAGCTCCGTTCCGGTTGCGGGTCACCACGGGGCAGCGCCACGGGTGCTCCCGACGGGGCGGTGACAGAACAGCACCCGGGCACGCAGGGCCAGCCGGGCGATCGAGCGGCCCGCGTCGGTGAGGCCGACGCGCCGGGCGGTCCACTCGGCGTCGAGGACGTCGAGGACGCGCAGCCTGCGCAGGAACCAGGCGCCGACCTCGGCGGCGTGCGGCGCGCCGAGCCGGGCGCCGTCCGGCCCGGTCCAGGACTCCTCGCCGAGCACATAGGCGACCTTCTCGAAGATCCGGGTCGGCGCGATCCGCTCCTCCAGCAGCAGCGCGGCGAAGACCACCTCCTGGATGACGCCCAGGGCGGGCCGGTCGAGAACCACCAGGCGTTCACCGACCGTGGTCAGCAGCGAGTCGGGGGCGTCGATCAGCGTGGCGCCCCGGTCGGTGAGGTGCAGCCGGTTGCCGGTCTGGCGAACCAGGCCGAAGTCTGCGGCCAACTCCCGCAGCAGCTTGACCGGCGGCCACCGGGACTCGCTGCGACCGGTGCCGACCAGCTCGCGGCAGGTGGGCATCTGGTCGGCCAACTGGACGACGAGGCCGGTCGGCAGGTAGCCGCGGTCGGTGAGGCGGGCGCCGTCGCCGCGGCAGCCGTCGAGCAGGGTCTGCAGCGCGGGCAGGCCGGCGGCGCCGGTATCGGGGGTGCGGCGGACCTCCGGTCTGAGTCGGACCAGCAGCTCACGACGGGTCTGGCTGCCGCGGCCCAAGGTCCACTCGGCGAGCCGCTCGTCGAGGAGCTTGCCGAACCAGGTGTCGTCACCCTCGGTCTCCGGGCTGGTGAGCAGCCGCATGACCAGCGCGACACGGAGGTCTTCCCCCGTGCCGTCGGCGGTGACGGTGCCCGCCTCGATGGCCTCCTCCAGCAACCGCCCGGCCGCCGCGTGCAGGGCGGACTCGACGGGGCCCGCCTGCTCGGCCCAGGTGAGGATCGGGATGTCCGGCGGCCAGACGCCGGACTCGCGCCACGCCTGCGCGGTCATCGCCCGGTAGCGCGGCTCGTCTTCGGCGGCGTCGAGGATGCGGCCGGTCACCTCGGCCCGGCACAGCTCGGCATAGCTCGCATAGCCGAGCAGGGCCAGCAGCTCGGCGAAGGATTCGCAGGTGACGTGCAGGTCGGTGAAGGCTCCCGCGCCACCCGGGCTGCGGTGCGCCTGGGGCAGGGTGGCCCACACCATCTGCTGCACCTCGTACCGGGTGACCTTGGTCGGGTGCGCCGCGGTCGCACGCATCACATGCCAGAGGGCGTGCGCGTGCTTCGCCGCGGTGTCGTCCCGCGCGCGAATGACCTCCAGGGCTGAGTCCAGGTCGTGCACCATCCCAGCTTTACACGCCGACCCCGAACCCCGCGAACGGCTGTCCACAGGCGCGCCGGCATGCTCGCCGCGTGGCTGATCGCGAGGTATCCGAACTGTTCGACCCGACGCAGTGGCGCAAGATCGACGGGTTCGACTTCACCGACATCACTTACCACCGGGCCGTCGACACCGGTGCGGTGCGAATCGCCTTCGACCGTCCCGAGATTCGCAACGCGTTCCGCCCGCACACCGTGGACGAGCTGTACCGCGCGCTCGACCACGCCAGGATGAGTTCGGACGTGGGCTGCGTGCTGATCACCGGCAACGGCCCGTCGGCCAAAGACGGCGGCTGGGCGTTCTGCTCCGGCGGCGACCAGCGAATCCGCGGCCGCACGGGCTACCAGTACGCCGAGGGCGAAACCTCGGACACCATCGACCCGGCGCGCGCCGGTCGGCTGCACATCCTGGAGTGCCAGCGACTGATCCGGTTCATGCCGAAGGTGGTCATCGCCGTGGTGCCCGGCTGGGCGGCGGGCGGCGGCCACAGCCTGCACGCGACCTGCGACCTGACCCTGGCCAGCGCCGAACACGCCAAGTTCAAGCAGACCGACGCCGACGTGGGCAGCTTCGACGGCGGCTTCGGCTCGGCCTACCTCGCGCGGCAGGTGGGGCAGAAGTTCGCCAGGGAAATCTTCTTCCTCGGCCGGACGTACTCGGCCGACGACATGGTCGCCATGGGCGCGGTGAACCAGGCGGTGCCGCACGCGGAGCTGGAGGCGACCGCCCTGCAATGGGCACGCGAGATCAACGGCAAGTCGCCGACGGCCCAGCGCATGCTCAAGTACTCGTTCAACCTCATCGACGACGGTCTGATCGGCCAGCAGGTGTTCGCGGGCGAGACGACCCGGCTGGCGTACATGACCGACGAGGCCGTGGAGGGTCGGGACTCCTTCCTGGAGAAGCGCGATCCAGACTGGTCGCGGTTCCCCTACTACTACTGATCGGCGAGATGGCGCTCGTGGTCGGATTGCAGGCGGGCCCACAAGCCCGCCCGCCGGTCTGTGTCCACATCGGACAGTGGTAATCGGAAGATGTCGGCCAGGGCGGCGAAGTAGTCGGCCCGGGTGGTCAGGTCGACGGTGTGCCTGCCGGTGGCGTCGAGGCGTTTGAGAACGAGGCCGCGCAGGATCTCGACGGCCCCGGCGTCGCGGCGGGCGAGGGTGACCACGCGGACGAACCCCGAGTCGGGGGACGTTGTCAGGGTGTGGTGTCGGTCTTCGAAGTCGGCGACGGCGGCATCGCCCACGGCAAAATCCATGCCGAAGAACGAGCCCGCCGCGTCGTGATCGAAGCGCCAGCCGCGCGGGGACGTCGCGGAGGGCCGCAGCGCGAAGGTGAACGGCCCCTGCGCGAACACGGCCTCGACCAGCGGCGCGGGCTCGTGCAGGCCGTCGCCGAGGCCGCTGTCGACGAACCAGCGGCCGCCGGGCGATTCCTCGGTGGGCAGGCCGTGGACTTCGAGCACCAGGTGGTTGCCGACCGCGCTCGCGGGCTCCTGCTCGCTGGTGCCCTGCACGCCGCCGACGCGCCAGTGCACGTCGAAGCCGAGCCAGTCGAGCAGGATGCCGAGCGCGCCGTTGAGGTGGTAGCAATAGCCGCCGCGACCTGCGGCGATGTGCCGGACGGAGTCGAGCGGCTCGATGGTGCGGGTCTCGCCGAGGGCGAGCCAGACGACCTCGTACGGGATGCACTCGATCTGCGCGCGATGCAGCGCGCGCAGCGATTCCAGCGTCGGCGGCGGTGGGGACCGCCAGCCGAGCCGGGCCAGGTACGCGTCGCGCAGCGGCTCGTCGAGCGGGCGACGCCAGGTCTTGGTCACTCCGCAAGCGTAGAAGGGCTTCCTCGATCGCCCCTCGGAATAACCCGTGCCCTGTGGATAACTGCCCCCCTGTGGACAGTCCACTTCACGAATTCCCAATCTCATGCATCCTGATCGAGCGGCACCCGGCCGGTCCCGATCCGAAGGAGGTGAGGCCATGGGCTGACAGGATGACGATATGCGCGTAGTCCCAGTGGATCACCGGCCGACCGCGGTCGCGGAGCTGGCGCGGGCGCTGCGAGCGGCACTGGACGGGAGCGGGCCCGCCGTCCTGCCGCTTGGGCCCGAGCAGTCCGCCGACGCGATGCGGCCCGGGGAGCCGGTGGAGCCGGGGACCGCGCTCATCGTGCGGACGTCCGGGTCGACCGGGGTGCCCAAGGGGGTGCTGCTGTCGGCGGACGCGCTCCGCGCCTCAGCCGAAGCGACCCATGGGCGGCTCGGGGGTGCGGGGACGTGGCTGCTGGCGATGCCCGCCCACCACATCGCGGGGGTGCAGGTGCTGGTGCGGTCGATCCTGGCCGGCCACCCGCCGCACGTGATGCCCCTGGCGAACGGGTTCCGGCCGCGTGCGTTCACCGAGGCGGCGTCGGACGTGCTCGGCCTGCCCGGACTCCGCTACACCGCCCTGGTGCCCACGCAGTTGACCCGGCTGGTTCGGGACGGCGGCGACGGACTGGCCGCACTCCGGTCTTTCGACGCCGTCCTGGTCGGCGGTGCGGCGACGGCCAGGATGACGCTCGACCTGGCCCGCGCGGCCGGGGTGCGCGTGGTCACCACCTACGGGATGAGCGAGACCGCGGGCGGGTGCGTGTACGACGGGGTGCCGCTCGCCGGGGTCGGGGTGCGGGTCGTCGCGGGTGTGGTCGAGTTGGCAGGCCCCACGCTCGCGCACGGCTACCGCCTCGACCCGGAGGGGACGGCGCAGGCGTTCGCCGACGGTTGGTTCCGCACGACCGACCTCGGCCGCGTGTCCGCCGACGGCGTCCTCGACCTGCTCGGCCGCGCCGACGACGTGATCAACACCGGTGGCGTGAAGATCGCGGCGGCCGCGGTGGAGCGAGTCCTCACCGGGCACCCCGGCGTGGCCGAAGCCTGCGTCGTGGGTCTCCCGGATCCCGAATGGGGACAACGCATCGCGGCCGCGGTCGTCGCCGCCGAGCAGGCGGGCGGCGACGTCCCGGCGGCGGACGCGTTGCTGGCCGCGGTCCGGGCCGAGCTGGGTGCCGCGGCCGTTCCCAAGCTGCTGCGCGTCGTGGACTCCCTACCGCTGCGGGGGCCGGGCAAGACGGACCGGACGGCCGTCGCCGCGCTGTTGAGCCAGTTCGCGGAGCGGCACGGGGCGTCGGAGGGCAACGGGTAGTCGGACCCTCGTCGCCGTGCGAACGGTGGCGAGCCTCGCCGCGCAACCGGCTGACGAGGCGACGGGCGGAGGTCCGCCGCGCGTCGAGGCGACTGTCCGGTTGCGGTACCGGACCGGCTGATCGAGACCCTGTCGGCAAGCACCCGGTGTGGCATCAACGAAGATGAGGACATGGCGACTGTCGCGGAGTGGATCGAAGGCGCCCGAGTGCGCACGCTGCCGAACTCGGTGGCGCCCGTGCTCGTCGGCGCGGGCGCGGCGGGTGCCGTGGGCGGGTTCTCGGTGGTGCGGGCGCTGTTGGCGCTGGTCGTGGCGTTGGCGCTGCAGGTCGGCGTCAACTACGCCAACGACTATTCCGACGGAGTCCGGGGCACCGACGCCCAACGGGTCGGGCCGCTGCGCCTGGTCGGCTCGGGGGTCGCCGCGCCGGGCTCGGTTCGGCTGGCCGCGCTGGTGTGCTTCGGCATCGGTGCCGTCGCGGGCCTGGTGTTGGTCGCCGTGTCCGGGCACTGGTGGCTGCTCGCGGTCGGCGCGGCGTGCATCGTGGGGGCCTGGTACTACACCGGCGGCACCAAGCCCTACGGCTACTCGGGCTGGGGCGAGGCCGCGGTGTTCCTGTTCTTCGGCCTGGTCGCGGTGCTCGGCACCCAGTACGTCCAGGTGGGCCGGGTCACCTGGCTCGGGGTCGCCTGCGCGGTCGCGATGGGCTCGTTCTCGGCCGCCGTCCTGGTGACCAACAACCTGCGCGACGTGCCGACCGACCGGGTCGCGGGCAAGAACACCCTGGCGGTGCGGCTCGGAGAGCCGCGCACCAGGGTGCTCTACACCGTCCTCGTGGCGATCCCGTTCGCGGTGACGGTGGTCGCCGCCGTGGCGGAGACGCCGTTCGCGCTGGCGGGGCTGGTGGCCGCGGCACTGGTGGTGCCCGCCCTGCGGCGGGTCACCGGCGGTGAGGTCGGGTTGGCGCTGATCCCCGTGCTCAAGCAGACCGGGCTGGCCATGCTGGTCTGGGCCGTGGCCACCGGCGCCGCGATCGCATTCGGCTGACACCCGGGCGTCAAGTCCGGCGGCGGCCGCGGCGGAGGATGCCCGCGAGGAGCGGGAGCACCGTCAGCGCTGCCGCTCCCGCGAAGAACCCGAACGAGCTGGTGAACTTCTTCAGACCCGCCATCGCGCCCGTCCACACCTTGAACGAGCCCTGGCACTTGACCGTCGCCGCTCCGCTGAACCACGGCTGCAACTCGGTGACCGCGTCGTAGCGTGCGGTCTTCTGTGAGCGCACCGAGATGTCGACCTCGGGGCCGTTGTCGGGCCGGACACTGCAGCCCCGGTTGCCCTTCCCGCGCTGGACCAGGATGGTGCCGCCGGTCCAGCGGTACTCCACCACCGAGCCCGGCCGGTTGCTGCCGGAGAAGCTGGTGCCGCTGAACGTGGCCACCGCGTAGGTCAGCGCGGTCGCCGCAAGCACCAGTGCCGCCAGCAGCAGCGGCACCAGGCCGAGCCGGGCGCGAAGTCCCTTGATCACCACGCGTCGTTCCGAAGGACTATGCCGTCGCCGTCTTCGTCGTCGCGGCGGGGTGGGCGGTGGGTGCCCGCGTCGATGACGTCGTCGACCGAGTGGCCCTCGTCCAGCATCGTGTACGCCTGCTGCAGCTGCGGCAGGCCCGCCTCCAGAGCTTGGCGCACGCCCGGGTCGCCCGCGGCGCGGCCGCTGGTGACGTCGCGCCAGGTGAGGTCGCCCTGATCGATGCGGGTCTGCAGGTCGCGCAGTTCCTTGGGTGCCTCGGCGCTGCGGGCGTGCTCGGAGATCAGCCGGATGTCCTCGTCGGTGAGGCCGGTCTCCTGCTCCTCCTGCTGCTCGTACTTCTGGCCGATCTCGGCGAGGGTCGCGTCCAGCGAGACCACCGCAAGGTCGAGCTGGGCCTCGGCCTCGCGCAGTTGCACGCTCTTCCACGTGTCGTCCATGCGGGGATCTCCTTACCGGCTGCCCGAGGGCGCGGGCTGGGGGTTCGAATTCGAGTTCGACGGCGACGGCGGCGAGGACGGCGGCGGCGCGTTCGCGGCGTCCCGGTCCGCCCGGTAGTCCCCGTAGTTCTGGTCGGCCCGGTACCCGCTGCGCAGGCCGTTGGTGCCGCCCGAGCGGACGTCGCCCGCGCCGGAGCTGACCGACTCCCGGCCCTCGTTGATCGTGTCCCGGGAGTCGGCCAGATCGTTGCCGGAGTTGATCGCGTCGTTGAGGTTGCGGACGTCCTGGATCTTCGACAGCGCGGTGCCCAGGTCCTGCACGCCCTGGATGACCGTCTGGCAGCCCTCGATGATCTGCTGGATGCCGCGGATGATCTCCATGATCGCGTTGTAGATCTCGATCGCGTCGACGACCAGCTTGACCGCGCGCGCCCAGCCCACGATCGGGATCGGGATCAGCGCGATGGCCTCGATTAGCTTGTTGATCAACTTCTTGATCAGCTTGAGCGCAAGCTCGCAGGCTTTCTTGGACGCTTCGGCGACCTTCTCGAACGCGGTGCCGATGAGCTTGGCGGCCTGCGCGTCGACCTCGATGCCGACTGTCCACACTGTCTGGATGAGCAGCGAGAACTTCTGCGCGGCCTCGCCGTCCCAGTGCGGGTCGAGTTCGCCGAGGCCGCCGTTGAGGTTGTCGCGCACGGCCTGCAGGGCCTCGGAGATGTTCTCCCACTGCTTGCCGGTCGTGCCGATCTTCTCGAAGTCGCCGGTGATCGGCGTGATGATCGACTCGACCAGGTTGCTGCCGGTGACCTGCTCCCAGATCCAGTTGACGACCTGGACCTGCAGGCCCGCTTCGGCGATGGCCTCCTCGATCTTCGGTCCCTCGCCGAGGGTTTCGGTGTTGGCCAGCGCGGTGTTCGGATCGGACACGTCGGCGTAGCTCATCGGGCACCTCCAGACACGCTCGGGATGTCGCCAGCCGCCGTCGAGCGCTGACCGTCCACAATGGTCATTCGGTTGCTGTTCGCCTGGTCGGCCTGCTCGTATCCGGCCGCGGCGTCCACAAGGGAGTCCTTGACCCCGACCAGCTTCTCGTTGGCGAACCGCAGCGTGTCCGCGTAGAGGCCGACCACCCCGTCGACCACCGGCACCAACAGGCTCAGCAGACCGGTGAAACCGCTGGTGTCGCCACCCTTGTCGCGCGCGTGTGCCTCGATGGTCGTGAAGTGACCCGCGTTGCGATCGAGCAGGCCCGCGTACCCGCGCAACTGCTCGGGTACGACCTTGAACTGTTCACCCATCGGTGCTCCCTGACTCCGGCTGATCCCCTACAGCGCGTCACGCCGCCTACGTCCCGGGTTGACGGTCCCGTTCGGACGCTGGTTCCAGCCTGGCACGAGCACTTTTCCATTGCGAATCGGTCACCGCGAATCGGGGCACACCGACAATCCTTGACGGACTATTGGTCGCCCCAGCGGCCGGTGGCCAGGAAATCGCGGAGAAACGCTTGGTGGGGCGCGATGTCGAGGCCCTGCGCGGCCAGCCACGCGTCGTCGTAGTAGGTGTGCACGTAGCGCTCGCCGCCGTCGCAGAGCAGAGTGACGACGCTGCCCGCCTGGCCTGCCGCGGTCAGTTCGGCCACGACCTGGAACGCGCCCCACAGGTTGGTGCCGGTGGACCCGCCGACGCGGCGCCCGAGGATCTCCTCGACCACCCGGATCACCGCGATCGACGCCGCGTCCGGCACCTTGATCATCCGGTCGATCACCTGACCGAGGAACGACGGCTCGACCCGCGGCCTGCCGATGCCCTCGATCCGCGAGCCGCGGCAGCCGGTCAGGCTGGGCTCAGCGTCTCGCCAGGCGTCGAAGAAGACCGAGTTCTCGGGGTCGACCACGGCGAGCCGGGTGTCGAGCGCGCGGTAACGGATGTAGCGCCCGATGGTGGCGCTGGTGCCGCCCGTGCCCGCGCCGACGACGACCCAGTCCGGCTCGGGGTAGGGCTCCATGGCCATCTGCTCGAAGATCGACTCGGCGATGTTGTTGTTGCCGCGCCAGTCGGTGGCGCGCTCGGCGTGGGTGAACTGGTCGATGAAGTGGCCGCCGAGGTCGTCGGCGAGGCGGCGGGACTCGGTGTATATCTGGCCGGGCTCGTCCACGAAATGGCAGCGCCCGCCCTGCCGCTCGATCAGCTCGACCTTCTCGCCGCTGGTGGTGCGCGGCATGACGGCGATGAACGGCAGGCCCAGCATCCGGGCGAAGTACGCCTCGGAGACCGCCGTGGAACCCGAGGACGCCTCGATGACCGGGGTGCCCTCGACTATCCAGCCGTTGCACAGCGCGTAGAGGAACAGCGATCGGGCGAGCCGGTGCTTGAGCGAGCCGGTGGGGTGGGTCGACTCGTCCTTGAGGTAGAGCCGCACGTTCCAGTCCAGCGGGAGCGGGAACGGCAGCAGGTGCGTGTCCGCGCTGCGGTTGGCGTCCGCCTCGATGATGCGGACGGCCGCGCAGACCCAGGACCGGGTCTTGGCGCTACAGCGGTCGACCGCGGTCATCGGACCTTCACCACCCGAGCAGGACGAACACCAGCGCGGCGACCAGTACCTGTCCGACGACGTTCATGGACCCTCCTCGGGTGCGGGCTCGCCGCGCAGTTCCGCGCGCAGTCGAGCACGCTCGGCGTTGCGTTCCGCGCCGCGCTCGGCGAGGCCCGCGGTGACCCGGCTGTTCAGACCGCGGAACAGCAGCAGGCCGAGCGGGAACCCGACGACGACCGCGATGGCCAGGCTGACCAGCAGCGGGATGTCGAACAGCAGCAGCACCCCGGCGACGGCGGCGACCAGCACGACGCGGCCACCCGTGTAGAGCGCGATGTCGCGCCCCAGGTTCGCACCCGGCTTGTCCTGCTCCTCCTGCACGGGCGGAGGCTACCGCGCGTCACCGTCGGACTCGTCGGCCGGCTCGGCGGTGTTCGGCCTGCCCTCGAACCGGGTGGACAGCACCACAGTCGAGCGGGTCCGGGCCACGCCGTTGATCCGGCGCAGCCTGCCGAGCGCGCGCTCCAGGTCGTCCACTGTGGCCACCCGGACCTTGACCACGAACGCCTCGTCGCCCGCGACCCGGTAGCACGACTCGACCTCGTGCAGCTTGCCCAGCGCGTCGGCCACGTCCTCGTCGTCGGCGGTGTCGGTCGGGTGAATGCCGACCAGCGCGGTGACGCCGAGGCCGACCGCGCGCGGGTCGACCATGGCGTGGTAGCCGGTGATCACCCCGGCGGCCTCCAGCTTGCCCACCCGCTCGTGCACGGCGGAGGCCGACAGCCCCACTTGCCTGCCCAGGTCGGCGTAGGTGACCCGGCCGTTGGTGCGCAGCGCCGCGATGATGCGGCGATCCACTGAGTCCACGACGGCAGCGTACGGCCCCGGACCACCCTGTCCGAACCAGCCGATTTGTCCCTTACTACCTCTTTACCATCAGCCAACCGTTCGAGTACCTGAAGGGCGAGATGCCACGATGCTCCTGATTTGCCCATAGTGGGACGAGTCACGGAGGTGGCGAAGTGACGATTGCGCCCGTCGGAGAGCGTCTGCTGACCCCTGGGGAGGTCGCCGCGCTGTTCCGGGTCGACCCCAAGACCGTCACCCGGTGGGCCACGGCGGGCCGCATCGGGTCCATCCGAACCCCGGGTGGGCACCGCCGGTTCCGCGAGTCCGAGGTGAAGTCCCTGCTCGCGGAGTTGACCACCGAGGCAGGCGAGCAGCCGGAGCGCGGGTAGCGTCACCACACGCCCACGAAACCGACAAACGGGCTAATCTCGAACACCTGACCCGTTCGGAGGTGGCTCCATGATCTATCTGCTCGGCGTGATCGGCGCACTGACGGTCGCCGTGCTGCTGTGGCGGGCGTTCGGGGTGCAGACCGCCGGTGCCACCCAGCGCCGGTCGGCCCCGATCGCGCCGGACGACGACCCCGAGTTCCTGCGCGGGCTCGACGAGAACCGCAAGCGCAAGGACGAGGACGGCACCCCGCCGCCCGCCTGAGCGCGGCGGACGGCGGACACCGGTTCAGCGCAGCCGGTTCATCTCGTTGGGGAAGTCGTCGGCCACGGTCGAGGCCATCTCCAACAGCGCGAGCCTGGTCTCGGGCGCGAGCCGGTCCAGTTCGATCTCGGCGCCCTCCTCCAGGTGCGGGTCGAACGGGATGCGGCACACCGCGCGGCAGCGCGACCCGAAGTGCTGGGAGAGCTTCTCCAGGTCGACCGAGCCGGACTTCGGTCGCACCGAGTTGATCACCGCGACGGAGCGGGCCACCAGGTCGCGGTAGCCGTGGGCGTCGAGCCAGTCCAGGGTGGCCGAGGCGCTGCGGGCGCCGTCGACCGAGCCGGACGAGACGATCACCAGCGAGTCCGCGATGTCGAGGACACCCTTCATCGCCGAGTGCATCAGACCGGTGCCGCAGTCGGTGAGCACGATGTTGTAGAAGTGCTCCAACAGGGCGACCGTGCGCCGGTAATCGTCCTCGCTGAACGCCTCCGACACGGCCGGGTCCTGCTCGCTGGCCAGCACTTCGAGCCTGCTGGGGCCCTGCGAGGTGTACGCGCGGATGTCGCTGTAGCGGCGGATCCGGTTGGCGTCGCGCAGCAGGTGGCGGACCGTGGCGGTGGTCTCCAGCGGGATCTTCTGACTCAGCGTGCCGCGGTCGGGGTTGGCGTCGACCGCGATGACCCGATCGCCGCGCAGTGAGGAGAAGGTCGAGCCGAGCGTCGTAGTGGTGGTCGTCTTGCCGACGCCGCCCTTGAGGCTCAGCATCGCGATCTTGTAGCAGCCCCGCAGCGGCTGGTTGACCCGGGCGATCAGCTCACGTCGGTGCAGGTCGGCGGGGCTCTCGCCGACGTTGACCAGGTGGCCGGTGGCCTTGTAGACGGCCTTGCGCCAGCCGGACTGCGGCGCGCGCTTGGTCTGCTTGAGCAGCCGCGCGGAGGACAGCTCGTCGCTACGGCCCGCGGGTGCCGGACCGCGCTGCTGGCCGGGTGGCGGGCCTGCCTGCGGGTAGGGCTGGCCGGCGTACGGGTGCGGCTGCCCCACCCGGTGCGGACCGGACTGGCCGGGACCGCCCTGGTACGGGCCGTGCGGACCCGACTGGCCCGCGACCTGGTGCGGGCCGGACTGCGCCGGGTTGACCTGGTGCGGGCCGGACTGGCCCGCGACCTGATTCGGACCGGACTGCGCCTGATTGACCTGGTGCGGGCCAGAGGAGCCCGGAGCGGCTTGGCCCGGCCGCGCCGGGTCGCGGTGCGGACCCGACGACGCCGGGTCCGGGTGTCTGGTCGAGTCGGTTTTCGCGTCGTCGTCGAGGTGGGAACTCGCGGCGGGCGCGGGCCCGAAGTCGTGCGTGTCGGCGTCCGCGTCATGCGCGGCGCGGCCGCCGTCGGGCACAGGCGGCCGCCAGGCCACGTCGGACTCTTCTTGGCGTCCAGTCACCCCTGGAACCCTCCTGCATGCGGTGAGCGGGGAACTTCCCGCCCTCGGTTGCGACGGTAGTCGCTTACCGCCGCGGACACAGAAAGGGGGTGACCGGCTACGCGTAGGAGTGCAGGCCGGAAATGACCAGGTTGATGAAGAACAGGTTGAACACGATCATGGCGAACCCGGTCGAGTTGATCACCGCGGCCCGGGTGCCGCGCCAGCCCGCGGTGGCGCGCGAGTGCAGGTAGCCCGCGTAGACGACCCACGCGACGAACGCGACGGTCTCCTTCGGGTCCCAGCCCCAGAACCGGCCCCACGCGGCCTCGGCCCAGATCGCGCCGCAGATGATGCCGAAGGTGTAGATCGGGAAGGCGAAGATCGTGGTGCGGTAGGCGAGCCGGTCGAGGGTGTCGGAGTCGGACAACTTCGGGCCGATCCGGGCGAAGCGCGCCGGGTTTGCCTCGTTGCGCACCTTGACCAGGTACAGCACGCTGATCACACCGGGGACGAGGAACAGCCCGCTGGAGATGATCGCCGCGGACACGTGCACGACCAGCCAGTACGACTGCAGCGCGGGCTGCACCGGGGCGGCCTCGGTGTAGAGCACGGTGCCGCCGAGGAACATCAGGATGACGACCGGGGTGAGCACGAACGCGCCCAGCCTGCGCACGTCGAACCGGCGCATCAGCACCAGCCAGGTGACGACGGCGACGAACATCGTGGCGGCGCCGTACTCGTACATGTTGCCCCAGGGCGCGCGCCCGGTCGCCACCCCGCGCAGCACCAGCGACGACAGGTGCAGCACGGCGCCGAGCACGGTGAGCGCGACGGCCATCCGGCCGAACCGCTCCGGCCTGCTCCGCCGCGGCGCCTCGGCGATGATGCCGATCCGCGGGGTGGTGACCGGCGCGCCCGCGCCGACCAGCTCGCGGGCCTGCTCCGACTTCTTCGCCGCGCGGCTGAACGCCTGCTCGACGGCGTAGCAGACCATGGCGAACACGTAGATCAGGGCGGCGGCGCCGTAGGTCCAGTCGCTGTAGGTGGCCAGCGTGTCGTTGACCGGCATCAGGTGTCCCTCCGGGGAGTGCGCAGCTCGGCTGCGATCCTGCTGAATTCCTCGCCGTAGCCCGCCTGGTCGGTTCGGGCGAGGCCGCCGACCGAGACCACGGTACGACCTTCGCCGTCGGGGGCGGCACGCACCCACAGCCTGCGCCGCTTGACCGTCAGCGAGACGCCGAGGCCGAGGATCATCAGCACCGCGAAGCCGAGCACCCAGCCTTGGGTCGGGTCGTGCGAGACCTGCAGCGACACCCACCGCTGCACGCCGTCGAACCGGACCTTGGTGCCGTCGTCGAGCGCGATCTCGCCGCCGGGCTTGAGGTTCTCCCTGGCCACGCGCACCAGCCTGCCGCTGTCGACCAGCGCGCGGTCGATTTCGAAGATCGATTGGCCGCGGCCGGAGTCGATGCCGAGGTCGCCGCGCATGACGTCGACGGCGACGGCCGGGTCGGTCAGGTCGGGGAAGCCGGAGGTCAGGATCTTGTCCTGGATGAGCGCGGTGGGCGCGAACAGCCCGGTGACGGCGATCTGGCGCTTGCGGCGTTCCGCGGAGTCGGTGACGCCCGGCGGGTCGAACTTGGTGGCGCCCTCGGACAGCAGCGTGAGGCTGTCGACCGGGCGCCATTGCAGGGTCTGGGTGCGGCGCTGGCCGTCCGGGAAGGTCACGGTGAACGTCGGGGCGTAGCCGTGGCCGAGCAGGTAGACGCGGTCGCCCGCGGTGCGCAGCGGCTCGTTGACGCGCAGGTCGTAGGGCCGCCAGGTGCCCGTGTCGAGGTCGGTGCCGGACTGGTAGTCGATGTCCGCGATGAACTGGGCGGCCTGGCCGTTGGGCAGGTATTCGACGGCGAAGTCGTTGACCCGCACGCAGAACGGTTCGAGGTCGGTGCCGTCGACGCGCAGGCCGGGGCGGAACGAGTCGTAGCCCAGGGTGCCCGCGTTGCAGAACTCGGCGCCGTTGGCCAGCACGATGACCTGGCCCTCGTAGTTGACCATCTTGCCGAGCGCGAGCGAGACGATCAGGCCGAGCATGGCGAAGTGGAAGACCAGGTTGCCGGACTCGCGCAGGTAGCCGCGCTCGGCGCTGAGGCTGTGGGCGCCGCCGTCTTCTTCACGCTCGATCTGTCGCCAGCCGCGCAGCCGGGTGCGGGCGGCGGCCAGCACGTCGGCGGGCGCGGCGTCGGTGGTGGCCGACTCGTGGTGTGGCAGGCGGGACAGGTTGCGCGGGGTGAGCACGGGCTGTTGGCGCAGGGCCTTGGCGTACTCGACCGTGCGCGGCACCAGGCAGCCGACCAGCGAGACGAACAGCAGCAGGTAGATCGCGGAGAACCACACGCTGGCGTAGACGTCGAAGAACTCCAGCCGGTCGAGGAACCGGCCCCACCAGCCGTTCGCGGCGATGTACGCCTCGACGTTGGGCGGGTTCAGCGACCGCTGCGGCAGCAGCGCGCCCGGCATCGCGGCCAGGGCGAGCAGGAACAGCAGCACCAGCGCGGTGCGCATCGAGGTCAGGCCGCGCCAGGTGTTGCGCAGGAAGGCGATCACAGCGGCAGCCGCACGTCGTTGATCACGGTGTTGCGCAGCCAGGACACCAGGTCTCCCCACAGGCCCGTGACCAGCAGCAACCCGACGACGAGCAGCAGCCCGCCGCCGACGAGCTGGATGGTGCGGCCGTGCGTGCGCAGCCAGCCAGTGGCCCGCACCGCCCACCGCACCCCGACCGCGATGAGCAGGAACGGCACGCCAAGGCCGAGGCAGTAGACGACGACCAGGAAGAACCCGCGCGCCGCGGTGCCGCCGGTCGCGCTGGCGATGGACAGCACGCCGGACAGCGTCGGGCCGATGCACGGGGTCCAGCCGAGGCCGAAGATGCCGCCGAGGATGGGGGCGCCCGCGAGACCCATCCGCGGCACCTTGTGCAGGCGGACGTCCTTCTGCAGCCGCGGCACCAGTCCGATGAAGACCAACGCCATCGCGATCGTGAGCACGCCGCCGATTCGCTGCAAGAGCAGTTCGTTGATCAGCAGCGCATCGGCCAGCCAGACGAGGCTGCCCACGCCCGCCGCGAACACCACGGTGAATCCCAGGACGAACAGGGCGACCGCGCCGAGCACCCGGTAGCGCCCCTGTTTGACGTCCTCGTCGGCGTCGACGGCGGGCGCGTCCGCTCCGACGAGCGCGGCGAGGTAGGCCAGGTAGCCGGGGACCAGCGGGACCACGCAGGGCGAGGCGAACGAGATCATCCCGGCGAGCAGCGCGACCCCGCTGGCCAGCAGCAGCGGGCCGGACGCGGCGAGCTCGGTGGGGTCCACCCGATCAGGGTAAGGAGTGGCCGTGTGTGGGCCGTGAGCGGTGGTCGGGTGACGCGGGCAGGGTCACACTCGGGCGTTATTCGGCGGTGAGCCGGTCGAGGATCGTGGTCAGGTCGGCGGCCAGCAGCTCGCGCAGGTAGACGGCGGCCACGCGGCCCTGCTTGTCGATCAGGAAGGTCGCCGGGACGACCGAGCGCGGGTAGCCCTTGAGGGCGAGCAGCGAGCGGCCGGGCGGGTCGTAGATCGACGGGTAGGTCAGGCCCCGGTCGCGCATGAAGTCCTGCGGCTCGCCGCGCTGGTAGTCCCGGACATCGATGCCCAGCACCTGCACGCCGCGCTCGTCGTAGTCGTCCTGGACCTTCTGCAGTTCGGGCGCCTCGGTGCGGCACGGGCCGCACCACTGGCCCCACACGTTGAGCACGACGACTTTGCCCCGGAAGTCGGACAGCTTGATCTGTTTGGTCTCGTCCATCAGGTCCGGCCCGGCCACCTCGGGCAGCGGCTTGCGGTCGGCGCCGTCGTAGGTGATCTCGGTCTGACCGCCCGGGGAGACGAACACGAACTCGGTCCCCGACGCCACCGCGTCCTTGCCTGTCGCGCACCCGGACAGGGCAAGGACACTCACCACAGCCAACAACGCCCGACGCACCTAGGCCCCCGTCGTCTTCGGGTCGCTGACGCCCGCGGGTTCGCTGTAGCGGATCTCGACCAGTTCCTCGTCGGTGAAGACCAGGCTGGTCAGCGAGGCCAGCGAGCACTGGCGGCGGGTCGGGTTGTGCCAGAGGCGCTTGCCCTCCAGGTACCGCCGGATCGTCCACACCGGAAGCTGGTGGGACACGCACACCGCCTCGTGGCCGTGCGCCGCGGAACGCGCTCGGTGGACCGCGGCGAGCATCCGGTGCGCGATCCGCTGGTAGGGCTCGCCCCACGACGGGGTGAACGGGTCGCGCAGGTGGGGCCAGTTGCGCGGGGAACGCAGCGCGCCGTCGCCGATGGAGACCTTCTTGCCCTCGAAGAGGCTGTCGGACTCGATGAGCCGGTCGTCGGTGGCCAGTTCGAGCCGGTGGGACGCGGCTATCGGGGTGGCCGTCTGCCGCGCCCGCTCCAGCGGCGAGGCGACCACGTGCACGATGTCGAAGTCGCGCAGGTGCTCGGCCACGGTGAGCGCCTGGCGCTCTCCGGCGGCCGACAGCCGGAATCCGGGGAGGCGGCCGTAGAGGATGCCGGTCGGGTTGTGCACCTCGCCGTGGCGGACCAGGTGGACGGTCGTCTGCGTCATGCGGGCTCCTCGGCGGCCGCGGCGGCGGCCGCGGCGTGCGGCAGGGCAGCGGCGATCTCGGTGAAGGCGGCGTCATCGAGGGCCGCGCTGACGAACCACGCCTCGTACGCGCTCGGCGGGCCGTAGACGCCGTGGTCGAGCAGGGCGTGGAAGAACGCCGGGAACCGCCAGGTCTGCGCGGCCTTGGCGCCCGCGTAGTCGGTGACCGGGTCCTCGGTGAAGAAGACGCTGAGCAGGTTGCCCGCGAACTGCACCCGATGCGGCACGCTCGCGGCTGTCAGCGCCTCGGTGAACAGAGCGCCCAGACGGGCGGCGTTCGCGTCGAGCGCGCGGTAGACCGACTCGTCGGCGGCGCGCAAGGTGGCCAGGCCGGCGGCGACAGCCACCGGGTTCCCGGACAGCGTGCCCGCCTGGTAAACCGGGCCGGACGGCGCCAGCGCGGCCATCACGTCGGCGCGCCCGCCGAACGCGGCGGCCGGAAGACCGCCGGACATGACCTTGCCGAAGGTGTACAGGTCGGCCTCGACAGGCGCCAGGCCGTACCAACCGGCGGCGGACACCCGGAAACCGGTCATCACCTCGTCCATGACCAGCAGCGCGCCGTGCTCGCGGGTCACCTCGCGCAGGCCCTCGTTGAACCCTGGTGCCGGGGCGATCGCGCCCATGTTGCCCGCGGCCGCCTCGGTGATCACCGCGGCGATCGTGGAGCCGTGCTCGGCGAAGGTGGCGCGGACCGCGTCGAGGTCGTTGTAGGGCAGCACGAGGGTGTCCTCGGCCTGCGCGCCGGTGACGCCGGGCGTCGTCGGCAGCCCCAGGGTGGCCACGCCGGAGCCCGCCTCGGCGAGCAGCGCGTCGACGTGGCCGTGGTAGCAGCCGGCGAACTTCACGATCCGGGAGCGGCCGGTGAACCCGCGCGCTAGCCGGATGGCGCTCATCGTGGCCTCGGTGCCGGAGTTGACCAGCCGGACCTGCTGGACCGGCGCGACCCGGCGGATGATCTCCTCGGCGAGGTCGATCTCGCCCGCGGTCGGCGTGCCGAAGGACAGCCCGTAGCCCGCGGCCGTGCGCACGGCGTCGACCACGGCCGGGTGCGCGTGGCCCAGGATCATCGGGCCCCACGAGCAGACCAGGTCGACATAGCGGTTGTCGTCAGCGTCCCAGAGGTAGGCGCCCGTGCCGCTGACCATGAACCGGGGGGTGCCGCCGACCGCGGCGAACGCCCGGACCGGCGAGTTCACCCCGCCCGGTGTCACCGCCTTGGCGCGGTCGAACAACGCGGCGGACGCGCGGACGTGTGCTTGCTGGACTTCGGTGCTCACCTGGCCAGTCTTCCAAATCGCGGAGAGTGGCCGCGCTCACCTGGCGCGGGAGCGGGTGCGCACGCCCAGAACCGCCTGCCGGGGCGCGTCGAACAGCAGCAGCACGGCCAGCGTGGCGACGCCGATGGCGCCCGCGATCCAGTTGCCCAGGTAGCGCTCGAAGACCAGTTCGGGCCTGCCGTCGACGGCGGCCACGAGCACCGTGCCCTCGGACCACAGCCACACGGCCAGCCAGCCGAGCAGCACGGCCGCGAGGACTTCACCCACGGCGAGGGCCAACCGCCACGGCTGGTTCAGCCCGGCGGTGGGTACGGGCCAGGTCAGGTTGGACGTCTCGGCTTCGGTGGTCCCCCGTGCGGTCACACCGGTCAGCCTCTCATGCCTCCGCCTTCGACACCGGGGTCACCGGGGTGCCGAAGAAGTCGCGGGCGTCGGCCCGCAGCAGCAGACACACCACGGCCGCCCACCCGGCGACCAGCACGCCACCCAGGATCGGTGCCGTCGACGAGTCGACAGCGTTGGCCGCGGCGGGCGCGCACAGCGCCCCGAACAGCGCGGACAGCATCAGCGCGAGGCGGGCTCGCGGGCGGCCCGCGCGCATCGGGAACGCGGCCGCGAGAGCCGTGACGGCGGAGACGGCGGCGCCCAGGCCGAGATAGCCCAGTGCCCGGTCGGAGACCACGACCAGCATCCCGGCCAGCCCCGCCGCGGCGACCGCGCCGCAGAAGGCCCCGGTCACCGCCCCGGGTCGGGCGCGGGCCAGGGGCGTGGATGCAGACGGCACGGTCACGGGAGTTATGTATGCCCCGGGCCCGCCCGTGTTACGCGGCGGGGCGCTGAGCGCCCCGCCGCGAGCATTCACGACGCGCGCTTGGCGGCCTCGAAGTAGTCCGAGGAGTCCTTGACGAACATGAAGTACAGGGCGCCCGCGATCAGCGCGATCTGCACGATGCTCACGATCAGCGCGACCGCGCCCTGACCGCCCTGGACGACGCCGAGCAGGCCCAGCACCAGGCCGATGGTGCCGAGGACGGCCAGCGTGATCCGCGCCCAGTTGCGGCCCGCGCGCATCTTGAACGCGAACAGGACGTAGAGGCCGACGAAGAGCAGCGCCACGATGCCGGTGAAGACCATCGCCGCGGTGACCGCGGCGTCCAGGTCGGCTTCGGTGAACCTGGTCCCGGAATCCTGCAGTGTCGTTCGCGCGGTGTCGCGCATCGCCTCCCTGCCGACCGCCAGGGTGACAATGAATCCCAGCAGGCCCAGGGCTGCGTTGGCGATCCAGAGGTTGAAGGCCATGTCCACGGACTTGGGCCGCACGCCTGCGGCGCCCATCGACCGGTCGTCGACCGGCGGGGCGGCGGGCATGGGCTCGTATGGGTCGTTCGGTCCACTCGTCATGGGGAAGAAGCTATTGGGTCGGCCAAGGCGACGCACTTCGCGGGTCTCCTATGACGCGAATCACAGTGTCGCGGTCAAGCCCGGACCTCGTCGGTGTCCGGCTCGACCAGCGGTCGCAGGGCGGTGAGCAGCGCATCCGGGTCGGCGGCCCAGGCCAGCACCACCGACCCGTCGGTCAACTCGACCGGAACCTCCGTCGTTTTCCGCGGCACGTCCCAGCCGCCGCCGAGCGGCCGGGCGCCCGGGGGCGTCCCGACGTCGGTCACCCGGGCGACCCGCTCGACCGCCAACGTCTCCTGACCCAGGCGCAGCGTGCGCGGGGTGAGCGAGACGGCACAGAGTTTTCGCCGAGCGTTCACCCAGGTGGCACTCAGGCCCACCAGTGCGACGCCGACGAGGAGCCACGCGATGCCGTGGACCGGGCCGGTGACCGCCTCGATGCCCGCGCCCGCCGCGCAGAACACCGGCCCCCAGAGCACCGGCCACCAACTCGACCCGGGCTCGGCGTAGAGCACCGGACCGTCGTCCGGGTCGATCACCGCTCGTCACTCTCCGCGAGAAACCGCCGCGCGGCGGGCGCGTAGAGCAGCCCCACCGCGACGACGATCAGCAGGGCGCTGACCAGCCCGAGCAGGCCCACCCGGCCGATCGTGTACTGGAACAGCGCGGCGAACACGCCGAGGGTGACGAGCAGCGTGCGCGCCTTGCGCACCCCACCGCGCGCCTTGTAGGCGAGCAGGGCGAAGAAGCCGAGGAACATCACCGAACCCGCGAGCAGCCACCAGGACAACCCGATAGTGCTCTGATCCAGCACGACGGGGTCCAGGTCGGGCCGTCTGCGCAGCTCCGCCTCGACCAGCCGGTCGCGCAGCGCGAAGAACAACACGGCCCCCGCCACCCCCGTGACACCAGCGGCGATCCACACCCAGAAGGCCACCTTGACCACACGGGGCGCGTCCGTGCGGGACTCCCCGGCGGCCTCGGCCTCGGCGGCGGTGGGCATGACCGGGGCTTCGTCGTCAGCGCTCACCGCGCGAACATACCGGGCGGCCACCACCTCAGGCGTTGACGAGTTCCGCGATCAGTTCGTCGATCTGCCGGACGATCGCGACCTCGGTGCCCGGCGAGAGGGTCACCCAGCGCGTGCCACCGCTGGGCCGCCTGGTGAACAGGTATCGGCCAGTGGAACTGTCGTAGACGCTGACGACGTGTCCGGCGCGCCTGCGCTTGCCGTGCGACGGTGTCCGGGCGACACCGAAGTGTCCGAAGCGGACCACGTCGCCCACCACGTCGACGATCTTGCGGGCTTCCTCCTTGCCCAACCCTTCGGAGATCAACCCGCGCAGCAGCGCGTCCCGGTTGCTGCCCGCGCGGGCCGCGCACATGTCCAGGGTCTTGGCGGGAAGCGTGATCGACGCCCCGCTGCCCGGCCGATGCGGTGGCAGCAGGGCGGCCACCGAACGGGCCAGCCCGGTCCCAGGCACGCGGCGCAGGGTCAGCGTGCCCGGTTCGAGGACACCGATGACTGCTCGGGCACCGGACGCGGCGAGCAAGGCGGACGTGCGTGGGCCTTCGGCCGACAGGTGCAGTCGCGCGTCGATCTCCCACTCAGGCCGCGCCAACAGTCCGAAGTTCGCTTTGAGGTCGGAGTGAAAGTCACCGGGGACGCCGAGTCCCCTGGCAGCCAACGACTTCCACGCCTCGCCACGACGTTCGAGCCGCTCCGGGCCGGTGTAGCCGTGCGACTCGATATCCAGCACCACCGGGCGCACGCCAAGTCCGAAGTGCTCCCACAGGAAGTCGTACTCCGGCCAGGACAGCTCGATCGGCGCACTCACAACTCGCCGATCACCGGCGGCGCCACCGGAGGAAGGTCGTCCCAGAAGTCGTCGTGGGTACCCCGCAGGTACTCGGCAGCGAAGTGCTCGCTGTCTTCCTCCGGTTTCGCACCGCCCCCGACGCCCATGCCTGCACCCGGTCCCACTCCTGCACGGCTGCCCGCACCACTACTGCCCCCACCACCACGGTGCCCCACCGTCGACCCGTCGCCCACGCCCGGGCCACCAACACCGACCGACGGGCCGCGTCCCACGCCGCGACCACCCTGCTCCGCTGGCGCACCGCCGAACCCACCGCCCGTACCCCGGCCACCCGAACCACCAGCGCGACCCCGCGAGTCGTCGGCGCCGAATCCCCGACCACCGCCGAAACCTCCACCTGTCCGGCCTGTCACCGGGCCGACCGACCCGCCGGGCCAACCCGGGAACGCCAGCCCTACACCGGGATTCGGCCTCGCTGCCACTGACCCGCCACCGGAACCACCGCCTGGGGTGGCGCCGACCGTGACCGGGTTCGCACCACTGGCACTGGTGTCCTGCGCGGGAACGACCACCGCGCCCGGACCTCGCGGCGGAACGGCACCGCGTGGACCTGGCCCAACGGCCTCGCGGTACCCCGAGTCCGCCCGACCCGGACCGTCCACACCGGACGGACCGAGGAAACCGGCCGCGAGCGAACCGACTTCGCCGCCTGCAATGCTCGGGGGCGGCACACGCACCACAACAGCCGGCGGTGCCACGAACTGGCCGACACTCGTCCGCGCTGCCGCAGTCTCCGCGTGGTAGGCGTTCATGATCAGGACGGCTTCCTGCTTTGCCTGCTGCGCCTCGGCTTCCTGCCGGTCCTGGTCGGTCTGTCCACCGAACAGGTGAGTGAACGCGGCGGGAATACCCGCGTGGTCGGAGTTCGCGGTCGAGTCGACCTCGACAGGCTCGGGCATTCGGTGCTGAGCGACGAGATAGGACGAGCTGAATTGCTCGACTCCGCCCGCACTCGCCGTGCCCGCGTCCTGTGCGTCGACCGCCCACTGGGACAGCGGTGCCATCCCGGCGTTCATCGAGTCGGCGGCGCCACCCTCCCAGGTGACCCCCGCCTTGGCCAGCGCGGCGTCGGTGCGCGACTTCGCCTCCGCCATCAACGCGGTGAACCGCTGCCAGCGCGCGGTAGCCTCGGACACGTTCGCCACGCTGGACCCGCCTGTCTCGGCGAGGACCCCGGGCCGCCCGTGGATCATGTCGTAGAGCGACCGATGCCGCCACGCGTCCCAGTTGTACCCGTGATCCCTGAACTCCATCAGTGCCCCCTCGCACCCGACTCGGATTTCACGACCCCACCAACACCTTCATCGCCGACTCCGCGAACTCGTACGCGATCTCACACTTGCGCGCCGCCGCTTCTGACAACGCGATCACCATGATGTCCAAGGTCTGCCCATCGGCCACGTCGACCACCGCCGAACACGTGCCAGGCGGCGACTTCTGATCGACCCGGATCGTCGGGAACCCCAGTATCGGCGGCGCGTCCTCGATCTGGACAGCACGCGCACGCTCGTCCCACACCTCAATGCCCTCCTTGGAGTTCACAGTGAGACCGAGTCCGCCTAGTTGCCCGGTGTAAACACATTTCGGCTCTTTGGACGATGGCGAAACCTCCGGCCTACCGGACTTCTCGATCTCGAACTTCGCCCAGTCAGACGGTGGCGTAAGTGCGCACGGGTCCTGACCGGCCAACTTGATCTCGCGCGGCCGGGCCGAAGCCGGCCTCGACATCGGTGTTCCGCCGCTCGCTGTCGTGGACGAGCCAACCACACCTGTCGGCAACACCGGAGTGCCCGACGACACGGTGCTACACGCCGTGATCAGCGACGCGGCACCGAGCAGGGCAAGCAGACGAATCGAGCTCACTGGCCTGCCTGCCGAAGGAAAGCATCCGTGTTGCTCTCCTCGACCAGCCCGTATGATCTCGATGTCTCGCGCAAGGAGTCGATCACTCGGGTCATCTCTTCGACGTATCCATGTGCCGCCGTAACCGCTTGGTCCGCGTTCTCGGTGAAACCCTCGGCGCCGTCCCTGCTCACCGGATCGGCCCCCGGCGGCAGAACCCGCATCAGGTCGCCCTCATACATGAGGAAGTGGAGAACGTCGTCGCGAACGGAGGCCAGGTCGTGGGCGAGTTCGACGATGTTGTCCGGGTCGACGCGCATGGTGGACATGCCGGACAGTGCGGAGCCGATAGCCCCGCCGGGCTGGGTGGCGTCAATCGGGCCGGTGTTCTGTAGGAACGGCATGGCAGTCTCATCCCCCTCGAACGACTCTCCGCGAGGAGAATACCGAACAGGGTGACCGTTGGTGGCCGATTCAGCGGGATGAGTGACCACTCACCCGCTCGGCCCAGCACCGAGTCAGCCACCGGTCCGGCCGAGCGGGAGCGCGCCGGGCAAGGGGTCAGCGCAGGGCTTGCCGGATCTCGGCGAGGGTGTCGGTCAGCGTATAGAGCCGCTCGCGCAGAAACAGGACGCGGATCCCGTCGTCGGGCAGTTCGAGGTAGAGCTCCATCGGGCCGAGGTACGGCGGGGCGTCGGCGGGCCGGTCGGACCAGGCAGGCACCTTCGGCTCGGTGAGCGGGCGCAGGCCCAGCAACCGGTTGCCGTGCAACGGATGTAGCGCGAGCACCGCGCACGCGTCCCGGGTTTCCAGGGTGGCGCCGAGCATCTCGACGGCCGTTCGGTCCAGTCGGACGGAGAACCTGCTGACCGCCGCCGGATAGATCACCACGTGTCGCCGGTTGGGCAACAGGTCGAACAGCGTGGTGCAGAAGGTGAACTCCGGGGTGAACGCCTTGATCGACCACCGACACGCAAACTTCGGCGCCCCGGCCACCCACCCGAACCCCGACTCCAGCATGGTCAACCCACGACCGTCCATCCGACCTCCCTCGACGAGGCCAGCGTGACACCTTCGGAACATCCATGGAACGGTTCCATCGGCGATTCACCCGATCGAAGGAAGGGTGCGTGGTCGACTATCGGGCACACTGGCTCCATGCTCGACAACCCGAACACCAACGTCCAACTCCGTCAGGTCGGCTACGAGCTGCGCAGACATCGGGTGGCCGCGCGCAAGACCAGCGTCCAGGCCGCCGAGCATCTCGGGTGCAGCCACTCCAAGGTGAGCAAGATCGAGAATGGTCTGCTCGGCATCAGGACCGAGCAGATGATCACATTGCTGGCGTACTACGAGGTCGCGGACGACGTCGTCCAGAATCTGATCAAGGTGAACGACCAGCCGCGCAAACGCCAGTGGTGGGAACCGTATCGCGACGCGGTGCCCGACTGGTTCCGCCGCTACGTCAGCCTCGAAGCCGCCTGCTCGGAAGTCAAGCAGTACCAAACCGAGGCGGTACCCGGGCTGCTGCAAGTCGAGGACTACGCCCGAGCTGTGCTGCGCGCCTGGGAGCCGGACATGGGCGATCAGGTGCTCCGCAACCCGGTCGACCTGAGGATGGCCCGCCAAGCGATCCTCACTCGGGACGATCCGGCCCAGTACACGGCGGTGCTGAGCGAGTCCGCCCTCCTCAAGATCATCGGCGACAAGTACACGATGGCCCGCCAGTTCGCCCACCTGCTGGAGGTGTGCGAGCTGCCGAATGTGGACCTGCACGTCCTGCCGTTCGACGCACCACCCCACCCAGTGGTCCCCTCGGCGTTCTCCCTGCTCAACCTACCGGACACGGACGACTCGATCGTCTACCTGGAGGACGTCATCGGCGCGACCTACCCGGAGAGTCCGGCCGAGGTCGGCCGCTACACGTTGATCTTCAACCGGTTGCGGGCCTCGGCCATGGACCCCGACGACTCCCGCGCGCTGATTGCTAAGGTGGCGGAGAAGTTTCCGTGATCACCTGACGGACGGAGTCCGGGGATGCCCAGCACACCGTGGCGCAAGAGCAGCTTCAGCGGTTCCAGCGGCGGCGATTGCGTTGAGGTGGCGAATCGGCCCGGGCTCACCGCCGTGCGGGACTCCAAGAACACTCGTGGGCCGGTCCTTGCGGTCAGTCCCGCCGGGCTCGCCGCGTTCCTGGGCGCCGTGACGGGTAGGTAGTTCTACTCCACTTCGCAGTCGGACGGCTCCGAGTCGTGTCGAGGCGCGTCATTCTTACGTTCTGACCGGACGTGGGGAGGCGGGCGTGACAGCACCGGGTGAGCGGATTCAGCTCACCGCCGAAGAGTTGGCGGGCACGGGCACCGGCGTGGTGGACATCGCGGAGCAGATCCGGCGCGACGCGGCCGGGTTCAGTGGGACGCAGGACGCCATCAGCACCACGGTGCACGGGTTCGACCTGGTGGCGGCAGGCGCGGAGTGCGAACAGAGCTGGCAGCGCGCGGTGGACGCCACGGCGGCGAAGTTGGCCCTGGACGGCGACAAGCTCAGCGTGAACGCCGCCGACTACGCCGCCGCCGAGTCGCGGAACACCACGAACCTGCGGAGGCTGGACCAGTGGTGACCTTCGCCGATCTACACGATGTCGACCCGCAGGTGTTCCGGCAGGCCGAGCGGGCGTGGCTCGCGATGTCGAACACCCTGGGCGAGCGCGCCGCCGAGGTTCGGCGGGCCAACGACCAACTGGAGCGCTGGGAAGGCGAAGCGGCCACGCCGCCAAGGCCACCTTCCAGGCCCACGCCACGGCGTTGGACACCTGCTCGGACACCTTGTTCACGGCCTATCGGCTCTGGGGCGACGCCGCCGACCGGATCGGGGCCGCGCGACGCGCGGTCCTCGACGGCGCCGCCGAAGCCCGGTACCGGGGCCTGACGATCACCGCCGACGGCGGCATCCACGACGACCACCCGCACACCCGCATGGTGGACGAGCCGATCCGCATTCGGGAGCTGATCGCCAAGTACTCGGGCGTGTTCCGGGACGCCATTGCCCAGGCGAGCGCGGCGGACGCCGAGATCGCCGCCGCATTCCGCCGACTCACCGCCGATTCACCGGGTGTCATCACGGCCGCCTCGGCAACCGTCCCGCCACGCGGAACAGCGCCAGTGGACGTGCGGAAATGGTGGGACTCGCTGACCCCGATGGAACAGGAATCACTGCTGTTCACCCGCGCGAGTGAACTCGGCATGCTCGACGGCATCCCCGCCGTGATCCGCGATCGCGCCAACCGATTTCAGCTCGTCGAGGAACGCACCGAACTTCAAGCCCACAGACAACGCCTCGAAAACGTTCCCCGCCGCACCCGGGAACAGGACGCCGAACTCAACGCCGTCAACGACAAACTCGGCGGCCTCGACAAGATCGAGACCCGGATCCATTCGACTCGACCGGACCAGCCACCGGCGTACCTGCTGGGTATCGACAGTTCGGGCAACGGCCGAGCCATCGTCGCGATCGGCAACCCGGACACCGCAACCAACGTCGCCACCTTCGTGCCCGGTACCGGCGCGGGCCTCGGCACCTGCGGCACCGACATCGACCGCGCCGATAAAATGCTCGACGCCGCCAACCGCTCTGGATCACCGTCAACTGCGGCGATCACCTGGATCGGCTATGACGCGCCGCAGGACATCGTGGAAGCCGCCGACGGCGCCTATGCCCGAGATGCCCGACAGGACTTGGCCCGATTCCAGGAGGGGCTGCGTGCCACCCATTCGGGACCGCCGTCGCACAACACTGTGATCGGCCATAGCTACGGCTCGACTGTCATCGGCCACACCGCCCGCGACCTACACATCAACGCCGACGACGTGGTCTTCGTCGGCAGCCCAGGCGTCGGCGTGGACAACGCGGGCCAACTCAACTTGCCGCCCGAGCGAGTGCACGCCACCGTCGCCGAGACGACGTCATCAACGTCAGCAACATCCCCGGTCCGGCCGATGTCCACGGCCCGGACCCCGCCGACACCGGCTTCGGCGGAAGCGTCTTCACTTCAAACCCGGATACCTGGGATATCTGGACCGGCTATACCACCGCCGCCCACAGCGAATACTGGGACAAGAACAATCGCTCACTCGACAATATGGGAAATATTATCGCAGGAAGGCCCACCGACTGACATGGAACGAGTCGCCAAAGGCACCAAGTTCGCGGCATGGATGGCCGCGATGACCTTGTTCGCGACCAGTTGCACCGGGAGTGCCATGGACAACACCATTACCCGAAAACAAGCCGAAGATCGGGTGGAGGAATACATCAAGCAGGCTGTCAGCGTCCTCGACGTCCCGTTCCGCCTGGAACCGCTGGGACTGGACATGTCGGACTGCGACGATCCGACCGACAATGGCCCCAAAGGCCGGGTCTTCGCCGACCACGTGTACTGGATTCGCGACGTGCCAACGACGGAAAACGGTCGGCAGGTGGCAGCGTTGCGGAAGTGGTTCCGCGATAACGGATTCACCATCGGCGAAGACACGTGGGACAAGACGAAGTTCGTATCGCTGGACAAGGGCGAGGACGGCTTCCGCATGTCGCTGAAAGAGAACTTCAAGGGCGAACTGTCCATCGGGGCGAGTTCGCCGTGTGTGTGGCCGAACGGGACGCCGGAGCCGAAGTCCTGATCAGTCTTCGCGCAGCCACGCCGCGGCCTCGGCCGCCCAGTAGGTCAGGATCAGGTCCGCGCCCGCGCGGCGGATCGAGGTGAGGGCTTCCAGCACCGTGCGCCTGCGGTCGAGCCAGCCGTTGGCGGCGGCGGCTTCGATCATGGCGTACTCCCCGGACACCTGGTAGGCGGCGACCGGGACGTCGGAGATCTCCTTGACGGCGCGGATCACGTCGAGGTAGGCGAGGGCGGGTTTGACCATGACCAGGTCGGCGCCCTCGGCGAGGTCGAGCGTGGTCTCCCGCAGCGATTCGCGCAGGTTGGCCGGGTCTTGCTGGTAGGTCTTGCGGTCGCCCGAGAGCTGTGACTCGACGGCGTCGCGGAAGGGGCCGTAGAACGCCGAGGCGTACTTGGCGGAGTAGGCCAGGATGCCCGTGTCGGTGTACCCGGCGGCGTCGAGTGCCGCGCGGACGACGCCGACCTGGCCGTCCATCATGCCGCTGGGGCCGAGCAGGTGGGCGCCCGCCGACGCCTGGGCGACGGCCATGTCTGCGTATACCGCGAGAGTCGCGTCGTTGTCCACGCCGCCGTGGGCGTCGAGGACGCCGCAGTGGCCGTGGTCGGTGAACTCGTCGAGGCAGAGGTCGGACATGAGGACCGTGTCGTCGCCGAGTTCGGCGCGCAGGTCGCGCAGGGCGGCGTTGAGGATGCCGTCGGGGTCGACGCCGCCGGAGCCGATGGCGTCGCGGGTGGTCGGGATGCCGAACAGCATGATGCCGCCGACGCCTGCCTGGACCGCCTCGACCGCCGCTTTACGCAGGCTGTCGCGGGTGTGCTGGACGACGCCGAGCATGCTCGCGACCGGGGTCGGCTCGGTCGCGGACTCCTTGACGAACATGGGCAGCACGAGCTGGTGCGGCCGCACGACGGTCTCGGTGACCAGGCGCCGCAGCGCGGGCGTGCTGCGCAGCCTGCGCGGCCGGTGGCTCGGGAACATGGAGAACCTCCCACTGAAAGCCGTGGGCGGCGCGATCGAAGCGCCGCCCACGGGTGGTCCTAACGCCTGGCGCGCTTGGTCTTGCGCGGGGGCGGCAGCGCACCCTCCGCGCGCAGCCGCGCGGCGTGCTCGGCGAGCGCGTCGACCAGGGCGGGCACGGTGGCATCCTCGGGCTGGACGTCGACCCGCAGGCCGAACTCGCGCGCCGTCTCCGCGGTCTTGGGGCCGATACAGGCCACCAGGGTCCGCGCGTGCGGCTTGCCCGCGATGCCGACCAGGTTCCGCACGGTGGACGACGAGGTGAAGCACACCGCGTCGAACCCGCCGGTCTTGATCATCTCGCGGGTGTCGGCGGGCGGCGGCGCGGCGCGGACCGTGCGGTACGCGGTCACGTCGTCGATCTCCCAGCCGCGGTCGCGCAGGCCGGCGGCGAGAGTCTCCGTGGCGATGTCGGCGCGCGGCAACAGCACCCGCTCGACCGGGTCGAGGATGTCGTCGTACGGCGGGAAGTCGGCCAGCAGGCCCTCGCTGGACTGCTCGCCCGAGGGCACCAGCTCAGGGTTGATGCCGAACGAGCGCACCTTCGCCGCGGTGGCCTCGCCGACGCAGGCGATCTTGACCCCGGAGAACGCGCGGGCGTCGAGGCCGAACTCGGCGAACTTCTCCCAGACCGCGCGCACGGCGTTGGTCGAGGTGAAGATGACCCACTGGTAGCGGCCGTCGACCAGGCCCTTGACCGAGCGCTCCATCTGCGCGGGGCTGCGCGGCGGCTCGACGGAGATGGTCGGCACCTCGGACGGGATGGCGCCGTGCAGGTGCAGCCGCTCGCTCATCTCGGCCGCCTGGTCCTTGGTGCGGGGCACCAGCACGCGCCAGCCGTAGAGCGCGCGCGACTCCCACCAGGACAGCTTGGACCGCTGCGACACGGCGGCGCCCACGGTCACCACGAGGTGCCCGGAGATCTCGCCCGCGTCGGCGGCCAGCGAGGCCAGGGTGGTGTCGACGGTGCGCTGGCTGGAGCAGGTACCGTCGGCGGTCACCGCGACCGGGGTTTGCGGCGCCAGGCCGTGCTCGACCAGCGAGGACGCCGCCTCGGCGAGGTGGCTGGCGGTGGCGTGCAGCACGATCGGACCGGGTACGCCCGCGAGGCCCGCCCAGTCGATGTCGCCGCGGACGTCGACCTCGGTGTGCGTGGAGCCGAGCGCGATGCCCGCGTACGCCGGGACGGCGGTGGCCGGGGAGACGCCCGGCACCACGTCGAACACCGCGTGGGTGCGCGCCACGGCCTGCGCCTCGGCGACGACCGCGGAGTGCGTCAGCGGGTCGCCCGAGACCAGCCGGACCACGACGCGACCCGCCCTGGCTTCGCCGACGAGGTCTTTGGCGACGTCGGCGGGCTCGCCAACGGCGGGGCGCACCTCGACGTCGGCTCGGGCGAACGCCAGTACGCCCGCTGGGACGTCGGGGTCGGTCACCACGAGTTCCGCCCGTTCGAGCAGTTCCTTGGCTCGAACGGTGAGCAGCCCGGCGTCGCCGGGGCCGGAACCCACGAAAGCGACGCGACCGGGGGACTTACGTGCACGGGTGGTCATGTCAGGCCACTTCCCATCAACTACGCCTCGGGACCGGAGAGCACCCCGGCCCCGAGTTCCAGCAGCTCGGCGGCCAACGCACGACCAAGCTGCTCTCCTGCGGTCAGGTCACCGGTGGCCGAGGCGCGCATGATCTCGACGGGCCCGATCGGGTTCCCGCCTGCGATATACGCTGCGGCGACCCCGCGCAGCGACAGGCGGTAGATCACCTGGTCGTTGCTGTCGAGATCCTCCACGACGTCGGCCAAAGCGCCAACCGGCGCGCTGCAGCCCGCTTCGAGCGCGGCCAGCATGGCGCGCTCCGCGGTGACCGCGGCCCGGGTGGCTTCGTCGTCCACTGTGGACTGAAGAAGGTGTTCGACGTCGACGTCGTCGACGCGGCACTCGACCGCCAGGGCGCCCTGTGCGGGCGCGGGCAGCATCTGGATCGGGTCGAGGGTCTCGGTGATCTCGGCCAGCCGCCCGAGCCTGGCGAGGCCCGCGCGGGCCAGCACCACCCCGTCGAGCTTGCCGTCGGTCACCATCTGTATCCGGGTGTCCACATTGCCCCGGATGGGCACGATCTCCAGGCCGAAGCCGAGCGCGTGCAGTTGCGCGGCCCGCCGCGGCGAGCCGGTGCCCACAGTGGACCCCGGCGGCAGTTCGCCCAGGGTGAGGCCGTCGCGGGCGATCAGCGCGTCGCGCGGGTCTTGGCGCGGGGGCACCGCGGCCAGCGACAGCCGCGGGTCGGGCGCGGTCGGCAGGTCTTTGTAGGAGTGCACGGCCACGTCGACGGTGCCCTCGGCCAGCGCGTCGCGCAGCGCGGAGGTGAACACGCCGACGCCGATCTCGGCGATCGGCGCGTCGGAGAGGTCGCCCGGGGTGGCCACGGTGACGATCTCCACCTTGGCGCCGGCCTTCTCCAGCGCGTCGGCGATGGTTCCGGTCTGTGCCAAGGCGAGCGCGCTGCCGCGGGTGCCGATCCTGATCGTCCGAACCATCAGTGCCCACCGTCCACAGAAGACTCGAAGGGGGTCGACACGGCGGCGGGCGCCTGCGGGTCGAGCTGGAACAGCTCGCGCAGCGCCTCGGCGTAGCCGGTGCCGTCGGGTCCTGAGGCCAGTTCCTTGACTCGGACCGTGGGGGTGTGCAGCAGTTTGTCCACCACGCGGCGGACCGTGCGGGCCAGCTCGTCGCGGACCGGGGCGTCCAGTTCGGGCAGCCGCGCGTCGAGGCGCAGCAGCTCGGCGTCGACCACTTCGGCGGCCCGCTTGCGCAGCGCGGCGACGGTCGGGGTGACCTCGGCGGAGCGCTGCGCGGCGAGGTAGGCGCGCACTTCCTCGGCCACGATCTCGCCCGCGCGCCGGGTGTCGAGCCCGCTGGGCGACTCGGCGAGCCTGCGCTGGAGGCTTTCCAGGTCGACCACGCGCACGCCCGCCAGCTCGGCCACACCGTGCTCGACGTCGCGCGGGAGGCCGAGGTCGCAGATCACCAGCGGCCGGTCGGCCCCGCGCGGGTCGACTGCCTCGACCGGCACCACCGCGCCGACCGCGCCGGTGCAGGAGACCACCACGTCGGCGGCGGCCACCTGCGACCGCAGGTCCGTGAGCCCGACCGACTCGGCCGGGACGCCCTGCTCGCGCAGCGACGCCGCCAGCCGCGCGCCGTTGGCCTCGCTCCGGTTCGCGACGACGACGTCGCCGATGCCCGCCCGGCGCAGCGCGGCGGCGGCCAGGCCGCCCATGGAGCCCGCGCCGACGATCAGCGCACGACGCCCGGCCAGCCCGCCGAGCGCCCGCTCGGCGTCGGCCAGCGCCTCGGACACCACCGAGCCGCCCGCCTGGTCCAGGCCGGTGTCGGTGTGTACGCGCTTGCCGATGCGCAGCGCCTGCTGGGTCAGCTCGTGCAGCGGACGCCCGACGGTGCCCGCGTCGCGCGCGGCCTGGTAGGCCAGCCGGACCTGGCCGAGGATCTGGGACTCGCCGACGACCATCGAGTCGAGCCCGGCGGCGACGGTGAACAGGTGCTGCGCGGCGGCGCCCGCGTAGTGCACGTACAGGTGCTCATAGAGCGCGGAGACGTCCTCGCCGGACTGGCGCGACAGCACGCCGACGACATCCGCGAGACCCGCGTGGAACGCCTCGACAACGGCGTAGACCTCGACCCGGTTGCAGGTGGAGACCAGCACCGCCTCGGTGATGTTGTCGCAGGCCAGCAGCTCGTGCAGCACCTTGGGCACGTCGGTCGCGGACACGGTCACGCGTTCGAGGACGTTCAGGTCGGCGGTGCGGTGCGACATGCCGACAGCCAAGATACTCACGACACCACCATCCCGTTGACCTCCAGAGCCTGCGCGACGCCGTTCATGGCGGACGCGTTGTCGGCCCTGCGGGCCACGTGGAACGACAGCACCTGCAACTCGACGGCCAGGTCGACCTTGCGGACCTCGACGTGGTCGGGCACCTGCAGGACGACCGGCGCGAAGTTCAGGATGCACTGCACGCCCGCTTCGACCAAACGGTCGCAGACCGTCTGCGCGGCGGGCGGCGGCGTGGCGATGACGCCGATGGTGACCTCGCGCTCGGCGCACACCCGCGGGATGTCGTCGATGTGGGCGACCAGCAGCCCGCCGACGGGCACGCCGAGCAGGTCCGGGTCGACGTCGAACAGCGCGGTCACGGGGAAGCCGCGGCCGGGGAACCCGCCGTAGTTGGCCAGGGCGTGGCCGAGGTTGCCGATGCCGACGACGGCGACGCTGTGCTTGCGGGTCAGGCCGAGGATGCGCTCGATCTCCTCGATGAGCACCGCGACCTCGTAGCCGACGCCGCGGGTGCCGTAGGAGCCGATGTAGGACAGGTCTTTGCGGAGCTTCGCGGAGTTGACCCCGGCGGCGGCGGACAGTTCCTCGCTGGACACCGTGCCGCAGCCCTGCTCCTGCATGCCCGAGAGGACGCGGAGGTAGACGGCGAGCCGGGCAACCGCGGCCTCGGGGATGGCGCGGGCCCGCTCACGCGCGGCGGGTACGTCGGCCACGCGCGGGATGGGGGTGGTGATCTCCGCGGCGGTCGGGGCGGGCGGGGTGTCGCCGACCCCGTTCCGCTGGCCTCGCTGTGCCGCCACGCTGGTACTCCTTGACGAGAATCGTCTCCGGGATGGTCACACGGTACCGCTTGTGAACGCGTGCACAAAGTCGGTGGCCAGGGGCTTGATTCAGCCCACATCATCGCTGAGGGCGCTGACAGGGGACCACTCTCAGGGTGCCGGACACAGCAAAGCGGCGGGGCGGAGATCGCTCTCCGCCCCGCCACTGGCTAACTGGGTGTGATCAGGCCTTCGGCATGAGCACGGTGTCGATGACGAAGACAGTCGCGTTCTTCGTCGGGATGTTGCCGCACAGGATCTTGGCGCCATTGATGGTCATGGCGTCACCGGTGCCCTCGATCTTGATCTCGCCACCGGCGGTGTTGAGCGGGGTCACGGTGCCCGCGGCCGCCAGGCCCTTGGCGTCGTAGCGCTTCGGCACCACGTGGAACTGCAGGATCGGGCCGAGCACGGCGGGCTTGCCGGCAAGGTCGGCGAACGCTGCGTCACCCAGGGCGGCGAACGCCGGGTCGGCGGGCGCGAAGACGGTGAGACCGTCGGTGGTGTTCAGGGTGTCGGCCAGACCCGGGACGGCACCGACAGCCGCGACCAGCTTGGTCAGCACCGGGTTGGTGCTGGCGGCGGTCGCGAGCGGCTGCGGACCCATGGAGGTCAGCGAGCCGGGCTCGCCGTCCTTCGGCAGGGACGCGCAGGCCGGGCCGAAGGTGTCGGCCGGGGTGGTGACACCGGTACCGCCACTGGCCGCCGAAGACGTGGCAGCAGCCGTCGTGGTGGTGGGCGCAGCAGCCGTGCTGCTGGAGCCCGAGCTCGCCGTGTCGCTGCTGCTACACGCAGTCAGCGTCAGGGCGGCAGCGGCGAGGGCGGCAGCACCGGTAACCAGTTTGATGTTCCTCAACAGGATCACTCCGTTCCGAACAGAAGGCATTCATGGGTTACTTCGGCACAGTCGCGCCGAAGGTTGGGTGCACTTTCGGATGAATCTGAAAAATCTGCCGCACGTCGCCCTTTCGAGTGAAAGGGCGCACCCCAGAGGGGTATTGACCTGCTAATTCACGGTGAAGAGTGACGAGTGCCACCCGGTGGCACCGTCCGGGATCGGGGGAACCCGCTCTTCGCCTTGAGTCCGACCGTTGCGATCGGTGGCGCGCACCTCCGCGCGGTGGCTTCCGGCCGTCAGGTCGAAGTCGAGTCGCCACATGCGCCAGGTCTGGTTGTTCACCTCGGTGGCCAGCTCGGCGGGCTTCCACTCGCCGCCGTCCATCCGCACTTCCACCTTGTCGATACCGGTGTGCTGCGCCCAGGCGATGCCGGCGACAGTCACCTTTCCAGCGGGCACGGTGGCGAACCCGCGGGGAGCGTCGATGCGGGACTGGGTCTTGATCGGCGCCCGCTTCGCCCAGCCACGCTCCTCCCAGTAGAAGGTCTTCTCGCCGAACTTCGTCAGCTCCATGTCGACGACCCACTTGGTGGCCGACACGTAGCCGTAGAGACCCGGCACCACCATGCGCGCGGGGAACCCGTGCTCCAGGGGCAGCGGCTCGCCGTTCATCCCGATCGCGAGCAGCGCGCCGCGCTTCTCGTCCATCAGATCCTCGACCGGCGTGCCCGTGGTCCAACCGTCCACACTGGTCGAGAAGAGCTGGTCGGCCCCCGGCTTGACGCCCGCCTCCATGAGCAGCTCGCGCATCGGGACGCCGACGAAGTTGGCCGTGGAGACGTACGGACCACCGACCTCATTGGACACACAGGTCATCGTGATCGTGCGCTCCACCAGCGGTCGGTCGCGGATGTCGCCGAAGTCGAAGGTCAACTCGGAGTCGACCATGCCGTGGATCTTCAGGTTCCAGTCCTCCGCCCGCAGCCGGGGCACCGTCAGCGCGGTGTCGATGCGGTAGAAGTCCCGGTTGGTGGTGATGAACTTCGGTGTGCCGAGCGCGGCGAAGTCGGCGCCCGCGGGAATCGCGGCAGCGGGCATCGCGGGCTTGAGCGCACCGACCGCGGCCCGGGACCCCTCGACGTCGACGCGGCCGGAGAGGAACTGGCCCGCGCCGCCGAGGACGACCGCTCCCACCGCGACACCGCCGGAGGTGACCATGAACTTGCGTCGGGTCGCGCCCTCGCCGTCGGAGGTGGGCTCATCGATGATCTGCGCGTTGCGCACGGCCAGGTCGTGCAGCCAGCGGAACACCACGAGACCGGCGGCCAGGCTGGCGACGGGCGCCAGCACGGCGATCTGGCCCAGGTCGGGCCGGTCGAGCACCGCGAGGATGCCGAGCACGCCGAGGATGCCCGCGAGCACCATGCCCGGCAGCGGCGAGCGGCGCGACAGCAGGCCCGCGACGATCGCGGCCAGCAGGATGGTCAGTGCCATCCCGCCGAGCAGGACGATCTTGTCGTAGGTGCCGAAGGTGCGTATCGCGAAGTCCTTGAGCCAGGCAGGCGTCATATCGATCGCGGAGTTGCCGACGGCGAGGAAAGGCGAGGCATTCGGACCCACCAGGCCGGCCACGAAATGCCCGGCCGCGAGTGCGGCGGCGACGGCGATGATGCCGATCAGCGCCGCTATCGGCCACCGGATGCGCTGGGTGGTCTGAGTGCTCTCTTTGACGTCCACGGTCTGTATTCGGAGCAGGTCGGCCCGCGGATCTAACGAATTCGCGAATGTCCGCCGGAAAAGGCCCGGTAGGCCGCTGATCAGGGGCGCAGCGCCGCGCGCAGCCGGTGCTCCTCGACCTTCCAGTACCCGTGCTCGGCGCCGTCGACCAGGATCACCGGGACGCGGTCGCCGTATTCGGCGCGCAACTCCGGGTCGCCGTCGACGTCGGCGGTGTCCCACGCGACGTCCAGTTCGGCACAGATGCGCTCGACGTCGGCCTCGGCGACGACACAGGCCGAACAGCCCTGCCGCGTCATCACCGTCACCCTGCTCACCCCTGCCACGCTCACCCGGCCACGCTACCGCGCAGGCTCGCCCGGCGGAGCTTGCCGGTGACCGAGTGCGGCAGGGCCTCGATGAACTCGACCGACCCTGGCACCTTGAACCTGGCCAGCCGCTCGGCGCAGTGCGCGAGCAGCCGCTCCTCGGTCAGCTCGGTGTCGGGGCGCAGCACCACGACGACCTTCACCCGCTCGCCCGCGCGGTCGTCCGGCACACCGACAGCCGCGACCTCCGCCACCTCGGCCAACTCCGCGACGACCTGCTCGACCTCGTGCGGGTAGACGTTGAAGCCGTTGACGATGATCAGGTCGTTGGCCCGGTCGACCAGGTGCAGGTCGCCGTCCTCGTCCAGGTAGCCGACGTCGCCGGTGCGGAACCACCCTTCGGCGTCGGGGCCATGCGCGCCGTCCGGCCAGTAGCCGCTGAACAGGTTGGCCCCGCGGGCGGCGACCAGGCCGGTGTCGGTGTCCTCGTCCACGAAGTCGACGGCGATGCTCTCGTCGGGGTCGGCGAGCGAGGTCAGCGGCCGTCCGTCGCTGTCGACCAGGCGGATCTCGACGCCGGGGATCGCGCGGCCGACCGAGCCGGGCTTGGCCACGCCGCCTACCAGCGTCGAGGTGAGCACTGGGCCGGTCTCGGTGAGCCCGTAGCCCTCGAACACGATCAGACCGGTCTCCTGGCGGAACAGGGCGAGCGTGCGCGGGTCGAGCGGGGCGGCGCCGGAGGTGGCCAGCCGGACGGTGGCCAGTGCCTCGCCGAGCCGTTCCGCGCCCGCCGCGACGAACGCCTGGTACATCGTGGGCACGCCGACGATCTTCGACACCCGGTGCGTCTGGCAGGCGTCGAGGGCGCGCTCGACGCCGAAGCGGTCGAGCAGGACCGCGGTGGCCCCCGCGGCGGCGGTCTGCCACAGCCCGGACAGCCCGTAGGCGTGCGAGAGCGGCACGATCAGCAGCACCTTGTCGGTGGAGGTGACCGGGGCGGGCCGCAGTTGCGCGCACTGCTCGACGTTGGCCAGCAGTGCCCGGTGGGACAGCATCACGCCGCGGGGCACGCCCGCGGTGCCGGAGGTGTAGCAGAGCACCGCGAGGTCTTCGCCCCCGCGCACGGCGGCCACCGGCTCGGCCTCGCCGTCGCTCAGGTCGGGCGGGTCGAGCACCGTCGCCCCGCCGACACCGATTTCGCCGACGGCCAGCGCGGCGCCGCTGTCGGCCAGGACGCGCTCGATCTCGCGGGGTGCGGAGTCGACTCCGATGGGCACCGCGACGCCGCCCGCGCGCAGCACGGCGAACACCGCGACGCACAGCTCGGCGCTGTTGGGCAGCAGCAGCGCGACCCGGTCGCCCGCCGCCATCCCGGCTCCCACCAGCACGTTCGCGTACCGGTTGACGCCGGCGTCGACCTGCTGCCAAGTGAGTGAACGCTGCGTCGAAACGTCGACGAAGGCCACGTGGCGAGGTACCTTCGCGCACGCTCCAGCCACCAGGTCCGCGACATTGCCGGTGGACGCATCGGCCATTCCTGGACCTCATCTCCGTGGGGATCACGAGCGATCACGAAGGATCACGGGAGACGCAGTGTGGCATCGATCACCGACGTCACGGTTAACTACCCACTGCGTCTCATGCTTGGAACTTCAGCGCGGTACCTACTACCAAGTAACAACACGTAAGCTGCCAGTGGAGCCCAGCGGTGGTGCGACCGCTCGGACCGTTGAGGGAGTGTGCGGCTGCTCGATGACCCGCCAGACGCGAACCAACGCGGCCGCGTCCGTGCCGCAGGCCCGACCGGCGACGGATGGGGTGCCCGCGCGCGCCGCCGAGCCGGTCATGCAGCCCGCGGTCCCGGACGCCGATTCGGCGCACCGCGAGTCGTGGGAGTTGGTGCACGCCGCGCAGGCCGGGGACAAGGTCGCGTTCGGCAAGCTCTACGACCACTACGTGGACGTGGTGTTCCGGTACGTGCTGTTCCGCGTCGGCGACCGCGAGCTGGCCGAGGACGTCACCAGTGAGACGTTCCTGCGCGCGCTGCGCCGGATCGGCTCGGTGAGCTACCAGGGCCGCGACGTGGGCGCGTGGTTCGTCACGATCGCCCGCAACCTGGTGCTCGACCACGTCAAGTCCAGCCGCTACCGGCTGGAGGTGACCACCCCGGAGATCCGCGACTCCGAGCGGGTCGAGGCGGGGCCCGAGCAGCAGGTGATGTCCAAGGTGACCCGCGAGGCGCTGCTGGCGTGCGTCGACCAGCTCGGCGACGACCAGCGGGAGTGCATCGTGCTGCGCTTCCTGCAGGGCTTGTCCGTGGCCGAGACCGCGGCGATCATGAGCCGCAACGAGGGCGCGGTGAAGGCGCTGCAACATCGGGCCGTACGCAGGCTCGCGCTGCTGCTGCCCGCCGAACTGAGGTGACGGCGTTCACTCGGTAGTGTCATTCGGCCACGCGTGCCGTGCCCGGGCCGTAACCCTGCGGCCCACCAGTCGTTTCACACAGCGAGATCCCTACAAGTCGGAGCGAGACAGTGGAGAGCGGATCGGGTCCATCGACCCCGCGCGGTCGGCGTGAGCGCAGTGCTCGCGTCGGTAGGCCGCAACCGCGGGACCCCGACCTCAGTGCCGACGACCGCAGTGCCGACAACCTCAGTGCCGACGACCGCACCGTCGTCGAACTGTTCGCGGGTCTCGCCCCGCTGACCGCACCCGACCCGGCCACGCGCGACCGGATGCGCGAACGCATCCTCGCCGGCCTGGCCGAGTCCGCGGACCCGACCGCGCCGGTGCTCGACCGGCCCCGCGCGACCAGGTCTCCGCGCGCGGGTCGCGCGCCGCGTACGCGCAGTGCTTTAGCGCCGGGCGGCACTCGCCCCGGGGAGGCGCCGAGAACGGGGTCGGGCGCCCGCGGGCGGTTGGTCGTGGCGTCGATCGCGGTGCTGGCCCTGGTGTTCTCGCTGGCGGGCATGAGCTTGCTGCTGGCCCGCGACGCGCTGCCCGGCGACGCGCTCTACGGCGTCAAACGCACCGGGGAGGCCGCGTCGCTGGGGCTCACCTTCGGCGACGAGGACCGGGCGTTCAAGCACCTGGAGTTCGCCACCGCGCGGATCACCGAGATCGAGACGCTGACCCAGCGCCACCCGAATCCGGCCGACGCGCCGATCGGCAGTTACCTGTCCGCCCTCGGCGACTTCGACACCGACGCCGCCGCGGGCACCCGCCAGCTCACCGCGCTGGCCACCTCGGGCGACGGCAGCCAGCTTGAGATCCTGCGCACCTGGGCGAACCAGCAGGGCGACCGGCTCAGCGCGCTCGGGCCGAAGCTGCCGAGCGCGGCGAGCACCCGCCAGGCCGCGTCGGTGGCGTTGCTGGCCAAGATCGAGCGCCGGTCGGACGCGCTGATCGCGCGGCTGCCGTGCTACCAGATCACCTCCGGGGCCGTCGATGACGTCGGCCCGATGCCCGCGACGGGTGTCTGCGAGCCGCGGGCGGACGGCCCCCGGATACTCCCGTCGAACACCGAGGCGGGCACGCGACCCGCGCCGACCGGGCCCGCCCTCACGACGCCGCCGCAGGCGCAGCCGACCGAGGCCGCGCCAGGTCAGCCCGCGCTGACGCCGCCGGGTGCGTCCGCGCCGCCGCAGACGATCGTGGTGCTGCCGCCGTTGCTGGGCGGGCCGAACTCGACCGGCCCGGGCGGCTCGACGGCGCCGACCATCACGCTCCCGTTGCCCCTGCCGCTGCCCACGATCGCGCTGCCGCCGCTGCTCCCCGGACTGCCCGGACTCCTGATCAGTTGAGGTCCGCGCGCGACCGGGCGGCCGATCGCTACGCTGTGCCCACGGCTAAGTTGCGGTGCCTGATCGACCAGGAGGCGTGCGGTGTCCCTGCGGCGTGGGGGTGGACAGAACCCCGAACTCGAACGCGAACGCCTGGCCGCTGTCGCGGGCGAGGCGAGCGCCGAGGCCGCCGTCGCGATGGAGAAGGCCGACACGGGCGGGCCCACGCCGGTCGACCTCACCGCGGCCGCGTTCTTCGACGTGGACAACACGGTCATGATGGGCGCGTCGATCTTCCACTTCGCCCGCGGGCTGGCCGCGCGGAAGTTCTTCAGCAACTCCGATCTGGTGAAGTTCGCGTTGCAGCAGGTGATGTTCCGCGTCGGTGGCAAGGAGACGGTCGAGAACGTCCGCACCAGCCGGGAACAGGCACTGTCCTTTGTGGCCGGACATACGGTGGCCGAGCTGACCGCGCTGGGCGAAGAAATCTACGACGAGCTGATGGCCGACAAAATCTGGCCGGGCACCCGCGCGCTCGCCCAACTGCACCTCGACGCGGGCCAGCGCGTCTGGCTGGTGACCGCGACGCCGGTCGAGCTGGCCGGGATCATCGCCCGCAGGCTCGGCCTGACCGGCGCGCTCGGCACGGTCGCGGAGAGTACGGACGGCGTGTTCACCGGCAAGCTCGTCGGCGAGATGCTGCACGGCGCCGCGAAGGCGCACGCGGTGCGTTCGCTGGCCGCGCGGGAGGGCCTGGACCTGCGCCGCTGCACCGCGTACTCGGACTCGTCCAACGACGTCCCGATGCTGTCCGTGGTGGGCACGGCGGTCGCGGTCAACCCCGACAGCGGCCTGCGCGAGACGGCCCGCAAGCGCGGCTGGGAGATCCGCGACTTCCGCACCGGCCGCAAGGCGGCCAAGATCGGCGTGCCGTCGGTGCTGGGCGCGGGCGCCGTGGCGGGCGCGGTCGCGGCGGGCCTGGCCTACCGCAAGCGCGCGAGCTGATCGAAGGTCCGTTCGCGCATCCGGGCGATGAGCTTGCCGAATTCGGTGGTCTTGTCCTTCACCTTGCGGTTGACGGTCTGCACGACCGGGCAGGGCCACTCGGTGGCGCAGACCCGGCAGCGCCCGTCCGGCTCGTCGGCGTGCTCGATCACGATCATCCTGATGACGTCGCACAGGTCGGGAATGACGGCCTGCGCCGCGTCGATGTCCTCTTCGGACCATTCGTGGCCGGAGGCGAACAGCTCGGCCTCGTCCAGGTACTCATAGAGGCTGTACCGCAGTAGGTAGAACGCTTCGGCCCGCACGGGGTTCATTCAGCCGCCTCCGAAATCCAGAGGAGCCCCCACGGCTCGCTCTGTCTGTACTAGACAGCCGGCACCGGGGACAAGCCAACCTCTCTTCGGGGGACAACGATCGCGAACACGCCGAATGGGTCGCGCCGGGGCCTTATGGTCGGCGCATGCGTGATCGAGAGCCCACGGTGCGCACCCGCGAACTGGGTGACGCCCTGCGCGCGGCGATGGAGATGGCCGGTCTCAACGGACACGAACTGGCGCTGCGGCTGGGCTGGTCGGACAGTCGCGTGTCGCGGCTGCTGTCGGGCAAACGCGGTGGCTCGGAGACCGATGTGGTCGCGTTCCTCACCGCCTGCGGGGTGAAGAGCAGCGAATGCGACCGGCTGGTGAAGCTCAGCCGGGAGGGCAATGTCTCCGGCTGGTTCCAGCAATACGGCCCCCGCCTGCCCAAGCAGGTCCGCACCCTGATCGACCACGAGGACAAGGCCCTGACGATCGTCCAGTTCCAGTCGACCTGGGTACCCGGACTGCTACAGATTGGCGACTACGCCCGAGCGCTGATCCAAGGAGCAGGCACGGTGCCGCCGGACGAAGTCGATGACCGGGTAGCTGCACGATTGGCTCGGCAGAACCTGTTCAGCCGTATCCGGCCGCCGAAGTTCACCTTTTACCTACACGAGTTCGCCCTGCGGATGCCTGTAGGCGGATCAGAAGTCATGTCTGATCAACTGCATCACCTGCTCCGCATGTCGGTGCGCAAGTACCTGAGTTTGCGGATTGTCCCGGTGGCAATCGGCGTGCACGCCGCCTCGGCCGGACCGTTCACCCTGCTTGATGTCGCCGACTTCAAGCCAGTGGTATACCTGGACAGCGAAACATCCTGCCTGTTCCTGGAAGATCCAGTGGAGATCGGCGCCTATCAGCGGATCCTTGACCTGCTGGCGGACACGTCGTTAGACGAGGGACAATCCCGGGACATGATTGCCGCGTTGGCAACCAGGCTCTATGCGGATCGAGAGGGTCATGATGATGCCTGAGCTGAGCCAGGTTTCCTGGCGCACGAGCAGCTTCAGCGCCAACGGCGGTACCTGTGTCGAGGTGGGCTGGCTGCCTGAGCACGTTTCCTGGCGCACGAGCAGCTTCAGCGCCAACGGCGGTGACTGTGTCGAGGTGGGCTGGCCGGGTGTGGGTGTGGCCGTGCGGGACTCCAAGAACACCACCGGACCGACGCTGGCCTTCCCGGCGGGCACCTGGCACGACCTGCTCGCCCGACACGCCGACCGCTAACCGAAGAACGTGCCGCCGCGTTGGCTGAGCATCCGGTAGAGCGTCTGCTGGATGGTCTCGCGGACCTGGTCGGCCAGGGTGAAAACCAGCATCGGATCGTCGGCCGCGCCCACGGCGTGGTCGTCGGTCGCGATGGGCTCGCCGAAGCGGATATGCCACTTCGACGGCAGCGGGATGGCGCCGAGCGGACCCAGCAGCGGGAAGAACGGCGTGATCGGGAAGTACGGCAGCCCGAGCAGCCGGGCCACGGTCTTCAGGTCGCCGATCTTCGGGTAGATTTCCTCGGCGCCCACGATGGAGCACGGGATGATCGGCACGCCCGTGCGCAGCGCGGCCGAGACGAACCCGCCCCGGCCGAAGCGCTGGAGCTTGTACCGGTCGGCGAAGGGCTTGCCGACGCCCTTGAAGCCCTCCGGCCACACCCCGACCAGCTCACCCGAACGCAGGAGTTGCTCCGCGTCGGGGTTGCACGCCAAGGTCTGCCCCGACTTGCGGGCCAGCGCGCCCAGCAGCGGCACCTGGAACACCAGATCGGCACCGAGCATCCGCAGATAGCGCCCGCGCGGGTGATTGTCGTGCACGGCGAGGCCGGTCATCAGCGCGTCGATGGGCAAGGTGCCCGAGTGGTTGCACACCACCAGCGCGCCACCGTCGAGCGGCAGGTTCTCCACGCCGCTGACCTCGACGCGGAACCAGTTGCGGTACAGCAGCCGCAGCGGCGGGAGCAGCAGCCGGTCGGTCAGCTCCGGGTCGAAGCCGAACTCGTCCACGCGGTAGTCGCCCGCGAGCCTGCGGTGGGCGAAGCCGATGGCGTCGGCGATGCCGCGGCGGACACCGGACACTTCGGGCGCCGGACGTTCCGGCCGCAGCGGGACCGGCTCGACCGGCGGCCCCTCGATCTCCTTGGTCGGCGCGGTGAACCGCCGGTGGCGGTCCGCCCGCTGCAACGGGATTACCCGGGCTTCCTGCATTCCTGCACCCTCCTGGCGCGTGGTCAGGACGGGGTCCCCAGAACCCGTCGCTCCAGCCCGGCGAACAGCGCCGGGTCGAGAACCGGGCGCAGCCCGGTGCCGTGCACGTAGTCGTCGAACGCCTGTCGGGTGGTCCAGCGCGGGGTGAACCCGAAGACCGACTTGAGCCGGGTGGTGTCGACAACCCGGCCGTAGTTCAGATACCGCACGTGATCGGGCGAGAAGTCGACCACACGGGCGCCGCGCAGCAACCTGCCCGCGGCGGGCATGGCCTGGCGCAGCACCGGCAGCGGCAGCCTGCCCGCACGCCGGATGGCCTGCGACAGCATCAGCACACCGTCGCCGCCGACGTTGAACACGCCCGGGTGCTCGCCCATGCTCGCCAACTCCAGCACGGCCAGCGCGTCCTCGGAGTGCAGCAGTTGGATGCGGGCGTCGTAGCCGAGCACCGTGGGCACCACGGGCAGCGCGAAGTACCGGGTCAGCACCGTGTCGACGCGCGGGCCGATGAGGTTCGTCAGCCGCAGCATGGTGACCGCCACGTCGGGGCGCCTGCGGGCGAAGCCGCGCACGTAGCCCTCGACCTCCACGGCGTCCTTGGCGTAGCCGCTGGAGGAGATGTCCTTCGGGGTGTCCTCCTCGGTGAACACCGCGGGCGAACGGGCGCTCGCGCCGTACACCGCGGCCGTCGACTTCACCACTAGCTTGCGCACCGACGGCGCCCGCTGGCACGCGGCGAGCAACTGCATGGTGCCGATGACGTTCATCTCCTTGAGCACCGTGCGCCGCGTGGGACCGGGCGGATTCGCCGTGGTGGACGCGTGCACGATGGTGTCGACGTTCGCGGAGGTGATCACCTTGGCGATCAGCGGGTTGCGGATGTCGGCGCGGACGAACTCGGCGCGGCCCATGGTGCGGACGACGTCCTTGGGCGGTGGCACGGTGTCCACGCCGAGTACGCGATCGATGTCCGGGTTCGCCGCGAGCCGGGCGGCCAGGTTGCCACCGAGGTAGCCGCCGACACCGGTGACCAGGACGACTTTGGGCGTCATGGGAATCCCTGCGGAGTGGTCTAGCTGAGGGGAACCGAGTGGCCGACTGTACTCGCACCAACGGGTTCGGCCGAACGCAGCAACACACTCTTAACGCAGGTCACACGGGTTGTTGGGGGATGTCACCCGAATGGTGGAGGCCCGGACGCGGCAGCGCCCGCACCGGATCGGTGCGGGCGCTGCCGGGCAGTCAAAGAAACTACTTCTTGAGCTTGCGACGCTGGACGCGAGTCTTGCGCAGCAACTTGCGGTGCTTCTTCTTCGACATGCGCTTGCGGCGCTTCTTGATGACCGAGCCCATGTGGGTCCTTAGCTCTCGTCGGGAGGTCGATTCCGGTGTCCGGCGCTCCGGTGCGGCGACGTCACGGACGCACGCCAAAACACCAGGCACAACGGCTGACCAGAGTACCCGGGTGCCCGAGAGCACCGGCCGGCGGCCGGCCGGCGGGCGGCTCAGCCCGCGTCGAAGTAGGCGTTCTGCAGGTAGTCGTGCACCGCTTTCTCCGGCACACGGAAGGATTTGCCCACTCGCACGGCGGGCAGTTCGCCGTTGTGCACCAACCGGTACACCGTCATCTTGGAGACTCGCATGATGGTCGCCACCTCGGCCACCGTCAGGAACTGCACCTGCGGAAGTCCGGGTGGGTCCGGGTCGCGCTTCCTTGCCGGCATGGCTCACCGCGTCCTTAAACACGCGTCGCGCCGCCGGCTTCCCCACCGACGGATTCGACACGCACGTGCTTCGGTCGAGAGTAGCGGGACTGGTGTGACTCATGCGACGCCATGGGCGGGGCAAAATCCGGGCTCAGCCCGGCTCGTGGGCCTGCCCCAGCTCGCGGGACCGGTCGCGGGCGGCCTCGATCGCGGCGATGAGCGCCGCGCGGACCCCGTGCCGCTCCAACTCCCGGATCGCCATGATCGTGGTGCCCGCGGGCGAGGTGACGGCCTCGCGCAGGATCACCGGGTGCTCGCCGGTCTCGACCAGCATCGCCGCCGCGCCCACGGCGGACTGGATGATCAGCTTCTCGGCCACCGCGCGCGGCAGGCCGAGCAGGATGCCCGCGTCGATCATGGCCTCGACCAGGAAGAAGAAGTACGCCGGACCGGACCCGGACAGCGCGGTCACCGCGTCCTGCTGCGACTCCGGCACCCGCACGACCTTGCCGACCATGCCGAGCAGCTCCTCGACGATCGCCAGGTGCTCGGCCCCCGCGTGCTTGCCGGGCGAGATGGCGCTCATGGCCTCGCCGACCAGCATCGGCGTGTTCGGCATGACCCGCACCACCGGCACACCCGCGGCCAGCCTGCGCTCGAACAGCGCGGTCGGCAGGCCCGCGCAGAGCGACACCACGAGCGTGTCGGTGTCCACGACCGGGGCCAGCTCGTCCAGCAGCGGCTCGATGTCCTGCGGCTTGACCGCGACGATCAGCACGTCGGCGATCTTGGCCGCGGTGGGGACATCGGTCGAGCGGATGCCGTAGGTGCCGGTCAGCTCGGCCGACCGCTCCGGGTAGCGCTCGGTGAACAGCAGCTCATCGGCCCGCCTGCCGCCGTGCAGCAGCCCGGACAGCAGCGCCTCGCCGATCTTGCCCGCCCCGAGCACGGCGACCGTGGGCCGCGCCTTCGCCTCAGTCATGCCGCCAAGCTAACAGCGCCCGTCACCCGATCGCGGACAACGCGAGCTGGCGCGCCTGGCAGACCAGCCGACCGGTCGAGTCGACCACCGTGGCATCCGAGTCGAACCACATGCCGTGCACGGCCTTGGACTCCACCTGCACCCGCAGCCAGCCCGGCGCCGGGCGCGAGCGCAGGTGCGCGGTCAACTGGACCGTCGGCGACCAGCCGAGCCTGCCGAGGTTGAACGTCACCGGCATCGAGACGTCGCCCGCGATCAGCGTGAACAGCGGGTCGGCCTGCTCGCCGCGCGGGCGCACCCACAGCCGCAGCCGCAGCGGGTCGCCGATGTGGCCGTGCAGGAAGCCCGCGCCGTTCGGGTCGAGCCGGATGTCGCACACCTCCGTCAGCCGGAACACCGCGGCCGAGGGCAGCGTGGCCAGATCGATGGCGTTGCCCGGCGGCTCGGCGGGCTGGTTGGGCAGGTCGGACCAGGCGGCCCGCTCGCGCGGCAGCCTGCCGGTGGTGACCACACCCTCCACGCACGCCCGCCCACTCTGTTCCAAGTGGACGGACACGACAGTGGTGCGTCTGCCGGACTTGCGCACGTCGGCGCGCAACAGCACCGGGCCGACCGCGGGCGGGCGGAGGAACTGCGCGCTCACCGCGAGCGGGTCGACCAGCGGCGCACCGGACCCGCTGTGCGTCGCCACGGCCGCCTTGGCCAACAGGGCGAGCAGAAATCCGCCGTGCGGCTTGCCCCCCACGGTCCAGGTGGCCGGGAGGTCGGCGGCGAACGTGCCGTCCCCCAACGGTCGCACCCTGGCCGCAGCGGCGAACGCCCCGCCCGCGGGTGGCTGCCCGCCAGTCCGCACGTCGCCGTGTCCAGCAGCACTACTCATGAGCGACAGCCTGCCACGCCGGGGCCGCGCGATCGGCAATACGCCCCACGCCGGGCGCTCAGTTCCGGCTCATCAGGGCACGAAGGAAGAAAGTCGTGTTCGCGGGCCGCTCGGCCATTCTGCGCATGAGGTATCCGTACCATTCGCCGCCGTAGGGGAGGTAGACCCGCACGGTGTGACCTAGCTGGGCCAGACGGAGCTGTTCGTCCGGGCGGATCCCGTAGAGCATCTGGAACTCGAAACTGCCCGGCTTGCGCTCGTGCGCCTCCGCGCGCTCGCTGATGATCCGCACCAGCCGGGGGTCGTGCGTGGCGAACATCGGATAGCCGTCACCCGCGAGCAGCGCGTTGACGCAGCGGACATAGCCGCGGTCGACCTCGCCCGCGTCCGCGAAGGCAACCGTGTCCGGCTCCTTGTAGGCGCCCTTGCACAGCCGGACCCGCGAACCCTCCGCGGCCAGGCGCCCGACGTCGTCCAGCGTGCGGCGCAGATATGCCTGGAGCACCGCACCCACCCACGGCCAGGTGCGGCGCAGCTCGGCGAGGATGCGCAGCGTGGAGTCCGTGGTGGTGTGGTCCTCCATGTCGAGGGTCACCGTCGTGCCCGCCGTCTCCGCCGCGCGGCAGACGCGGCTCGCGTTGTCCAGCGCGAGCCGCTCGTCCAAGAGTTGGCCGACAGCCGACAACTTGACGCTCACCTCGGCCCGGTCGGCCAGGCCCTCGGCGCGCAGCCGGTCGAGCAGCTCCAGATACGCCCGCACGGTGGCCTCGGCCAGGGTGCTGTCGGTGGTGTCCTCGCCGAGATAGTCGAGGGTGACGGTGAGACCGGACTCGACCAGCCGCCGCGTCGTGGCGACGGCATCCTCGGTGGTCTCCCCGGCCACGAACCGGCGGACCACGTCCCGGCTGACGGGCGCGGTCGCCACCACCCGGCGGATGGCGCCGTTCCGCGCGGCGGCCAGAATCAACGAACGCAACGGGTTCACGCCGCAGACTGTACGTCCCGGGCTGACACCGACCGACCGCCGTCCGGTCGTCCTACCTTCCCATGCTTATCCCCAGGTTGAGCCGGGCGAACAGCAACGCCTCGGCCAGGTCTTTCGCCCGGTCGGCGGGACCTTTCGCGCGCCGGGTGTTGATCTCCAGCACGACCTGGCCCGCGAACCCCTGCGCGGCCAGCGCCTCGCACAGCTCGGCACACGGCTCGTCGCCGCGCCCGGGTACGAGATGCTCGTCCTTGGGCAGCCCCCGGCCGTCCGCGAGGTGCACGTGGGTGAGGCCCGTACCCATCCGCTTGAACAACTCCATCGCGTCGACGTGGGCGGCGGAGGTGTGCGACAGGTCGAGGGTGTAGTTGCGGTGCCCGACGTCGGTGGGGTCGATGGACGGGCGGAACGCCGACATCTCCACCGACCGCGGCCCCAACCCCCGGCGCACCGGGAACATGTTCTCCACCGCCACGGCCACCCCGGTGGCATCCTCCAACTCGGCGACCAGATCGGCGAACGAGTCGGCGTAGCGGCGCTGCCACCGGAACGGCGGATGCACCACCACGGTCGGCGCGCCCAAGTCCTGCGCGGCCTCCACCGAGCGGCGCAGCCGGGTCTCCGGGTCGGGCGACCAGATCCGCTGCGTGATCAGCAGACAGGGCGCGTGCACGGCCATGATCGGGATACCCATCCGCACCGAGCGGCGGCGCAGCGCGGGCACGTCCTGGCTCAGCGGGTCGGCCCAGACCATGATCTCCAGGCCGTCGTAGCCCAGGTCGGCGGCCAGGGCGAACGCGGTCGCCGCGGTCTGCGGCCACACCGAGGCGGTGGACAGCCCGACCGGGATCGCGGTCAACGTCCGAGCAGCAACAGCGCGGCGGGCGAAACCGTGACCACCAGGCCGACCAGCACGGCCAGCACGGTCGTCTGCAAATCCTCGGCGCGGCGGATCTTGCGCACGATGAGCACCATGCCGACGATCACGACGACAGCGGCGATCAGCGCGGCGGCGGGCAGGAAGCCCCACAGCCAGTTGAAGCCCAGCCAGACCGCGGCGCCGCCGACCACGCCCAGGGCGAGCTGCCCGGCCATGATGAGCCACTCGCGGCCCACCGACCCCTCGGCGGCCTCCTCGTCTTCGTCCTCGTCGTCTTCGTCCAAGTCATCGAGTTCGTCCAGGTCATCGAGTTCGTCCAGGTCGTCCCGGTCGTCGTCCAAGTCGAAGTCGTCGCGGTCGTCCCGGACCGCGACGCTGTCGCGCTCGTCGGCGTAGTCGTCGTGGGCCTGGTAGTCCCCGAACCGGGTCGCGGCCTTCTTGTCGAAGCCCTCGAACTCCTCATGGAACTCCGCCGGGGCACCCCGCGGGTCGATGGCCGTCTCCGACGCGTCGCCGGGGAACTCCGCGGGCTGCCGGTTGGGCGGGAATCCCGGGCGCGGCCGTACGGGCGCCTCACCGGGCGCGGGAAGCTGCTGCGACGGCTGCGGCACCACCGGGACGGGCAGCGGCTGCGACGGCTGTGGCGGCGGCACTGGGAGTCGCTGCGAAGTCTGCGGCGGCGCGGGTCGGCGCGAGGTGCCGGGCGCGCGCCGGGGCAACAGCGGCGCGCGGCGCGGCCCCTTGCCCAGCCCGGCGGGGGGCTCGGCGGGATCGGGCGCGTCGACGGCGGGCCCGCGCGGGTCGACAACGGCGGGCACCCGCGGGATCTGCTCGGTGAGCGGTTCCGGGGTGTCCTGCCGTGCGGGAAGCGGCTGGCGGCGCAGGTCGGCCTGCGGTTCGGGCACGTCGAGCCGGGCGACGGGCGACGGGGCCGGTCTGCGCGGCGGCTCGGCGATCGACTCCGTGGCGTCCCGACCCGCGGGCGGCGGCCTGCGCGGCGGCTCCGCCAGCGCATCAGTGCCGTCGCGCCCCGGGGCGGGGCGCCGGGGCGGCATGGGCGGCGGCTGCGGACGGCCCTGCCGGTGCGACGCGCGCTCGTGCGGCGCCTGGTCCTCGCGGATCGGCAGCATCTTGCCGCTGTCCGACATGACCCGCTCGATGATCGCCTGGGGGGCGGTCTCCGAGACGTCGTCGGGCCTGCGGCGCCGTCGCCTGGGTGCGTTCTCGCCCGAGTTGCCGCCGTATTTGGCCAGCAACTCCGCCACGGTGCGCTGTGTGCGCTCCGACCCGCCTTCTTGGCTCATCCACTCCACCGTGCCCCGTGCTGGCCGATCCGTCCAGTGCCGGCACGCTCCGCGGGCGGCACCGGATCGGTGTCCGCCCGGTCAAGTTCGATCCCGGTCATGTCAGTCCGAGGAGACAGTGTGGTCCTCGGCGTTCGTCTGGTCCAGCCGCCGCAGGATCACGCCCTCCCGCAACGCCCACGGCCCGATCTCCAGTTCCGGCAGTGACAACGCTCGCATAGTGGCCTGCGCCACAAGCGCGCCCGCCACGAGCTGGTGCGCCCGGCTCGGGCTGACACCCTCCAGTTGGGCCAGATCCGCCGCGGACATCCGCGAAATGAACGCGATGAGCTGGCTCAGCGCGGTGTCGGTGAGCGTCCGGCGCACCCGCGGGCCCGCCGAGGACGGCGCCGCGCCGGTCAGCCGGGCGAGCGTGCGGAACGTCTTCGACGTCGCCACCACGCGGTCCGGCGGGCCGGCCTTCGCCATGTTCTTCGCCACCGGCGCCAACTGCTCGGCCAGCCACTCCCCGGTCTCCTCGACCTCGTCGCGACTCGGCGGGTCGGTGCGGAACCGGGTCCGGGTCAGCCTGCCCGCGCCCAGCGGGAGCGACCAGGCGAAATCGGGGTTCTCATCGATGCCCGCGGCGATCTCCAGCGAGCCGCCGCCGATGTCGACGACCAGCAGGTTCCCCGCGGACCACCCGTACCAGCGGCGGGCGGCGAGGAAGGTGTAGCGGGCCTCGTCCTCACCGGAGAGAACCTTCAGCTCCACCCCGGTCTCCTTGGCGACCCGGCGCAGCACCGCGGTGGAGTTCCCGGCCTCGCGCACCGCGGAAGTGGCGAACGCCATCAGGTCCGCGCAACCCAGCCGCACCGAGGAATCCCTCGCCGCGGCCACCGTGCGGACAAGTTCGTCCGCGCCGACCTTCGAGAGCTGCCCGGAGCGGGTGATCCGCTCCGCCAGCCGCAGCACGGTCTTCTCCGAGCGCGCAGGCGTCGGGTGGGCACCACGATGCGCGTCCACCACCAGCAGGTGGACGGTATTGGAGCCGACGTCCAGCACACCGAGACGCACGGCGTGAACCGTACCCGGTGTCGATCAGGACTCGAACTTGTAACCCAGGCCGCGGACGGTGACCAGGTGCCGCGGCGAGGCCGGGTCGGGCTCGATCTTCGAGCGCAACCGCTTGACGTGCACGTCGAGGGTCTTGGTGTCGCCGACGTAGTCCGCGCCCCACACCCGGTCGATGAGCTGGCCGCGGGTGAGCACCCGGCCGACGTTGCGCAGCAGGTACTCCAGCAGGTCGAACTCCTTGAGCGGCAGCGGCACGTCCTCGCCGTCGACGGTCACCACGTGCCGCTCGACGTCCATCCGCACCGGGCCCGCGGCCAGCACCTGCGGCAGCAGCTCGCCGTCGGCGCCCGCCTCCCCGCCGCGGCGCAGCACGGCCCGCACCCGGGCGATCAACTCGCGCGCCGAGTACGGCTTGGTGACGTAATCGTCCGCGCCCAACTCCAGGCCGACGACCTTGTCGATCTCGCTGTCCCGGGCGGTGACCATGATCACCGGCACGGTCGAGCGCTGGCGCAGCGCCTTGCACACGTCGGTGCCGCTCATGCCGGGCAGCATCAGGTCGAGCAGCACGATGTCGGCGCCGTTGCGGTCGAACTCCTCCAGCGCCTGCTGGCCGGTCGCGGCCACCGCGGCAGTGAAACCCTCCTTGCGCAGCAGGAAGGCAAGCGGGTCGGCGAAGGACTCCTCGTCCTCGACGATCAGCACTCTCGTCATGCCATTCCTCCATGATCGGAACCGGCGCCGTCGGACCTCGACGGTGCTGTCGGTGCGGTGGACGGGCTGATGGCCATCCGGGCGCCCACCCTGGTGAGCTCCGCCCCGTTCGGGTTGTCCGCGCCGGCGACCGCCGGGACGTCCAGGTGCGCGGGAATGCGCAGGGTGAAGGTGGAGCCGAGCCCTGGCTTGCTCCACAGCTTGACGGTGCCGCCGTGGTTGGCGGCGACGTGCTTGACGATGGCCAGGCCCAGGCCGGTGCCGCCGGTCGCCCGCGAGCGCGCCTTGTCGACGCGGTAGAACCGCTCGAACACGCGCTGCTGCTCCTCCTCGGCGATCCCGATGCCGCGGTCGGTCACCGCGATCTCGATGAAGCCGTCGACCAGGCGCCTGCTCACCGACACCGGGCTCCCCGGCGGCGAGTAGGCCAGGGCGTTCTCCAGCAGGTTCGACAGGGCGGTGACCAGCAGCGTCCGGTCGCCCTCGACCAGCAGCCCGCTCGCGTCGTCGGTGGTGACCGCGATACCGGTGGACTCCATGACGAGCTGCGCGCGCCCGAGCGCCTCCCGCACCACGGCGTCGACCTGGACGGTGTGCATCTCCGGCAGCCGTTCGGCGCCTTGGAGCCGGGACAGCGCGATCAGCTCGGTCACCAGCGTCCCCAGGCGGGTGCCCTCGCGCAGGATCTTGGCGGTGAACCGGCGCACCTCGACCGGATCGTCCGCGGCGTCCAGCACGGCCTCGGCGAGCAGCGCCATCGCGCCGACCGGGGTCTTGAGCTCGTGGCTGACGTTGGCCACGAAGTCGCGCCGGGTCGCCTCCAGGCGCACGGCGTCGGACTGGTCGTCGGCGTCGACCACGGTGAACCCGTCGCCGAGCGGCCGGACCTCGCCGAGCACCGCCTCCGGCGTGCGACCGCCGCGCGACTCCAGCGGCGACAGGTCGATCTCGATGGGGTCGCCGGTCTCCCGGACGACCTCCGCCGCCTTGCGGGCGCGGTCGTCCACCTGGTGGTTGCGCACCAGGCCGAGCTCCTGGGATCTCGGGTTGTGGATCACCACGTCGCCGAACCGGTTGAGCACGATGACACTGGTCCGCGACGAGTGCACGAGCCGTTGCAGGAGTTCGGACACGGTCGGCCCCACCGGCCTGCGACCGGTTGACCTGGGCCGGGATCGGCCGATCAGGAAACCGACGAGCAGGCCGATCAGCAGGGTGCCGAGCGACAGCGTGAGATAGACCGGGGCGGCCACGGACAGGATCGTAGGCAGGTGGGGAGGGGTTTGGACCAGCCCGCCCCGCCGTTCAGTGACGGTGCTGACATCGATCCGGCCGCTTGTTCGCGGCCTGGCCAGTCCTCGTTCACCCTTCCGTGTCCTACCGGCGGGTAACCCAAGCGTCCCGGACGTGGCTGGTAGAGCCTCCGCGCGGCCTGCCTTGTCGCGGGGCGCGGACCCCCGGCGGACCGCGGCCGGGCTCTCAGCGGCCCTGGTTGGCGACCTTGCCGATGGCGGCCTCGGCGGCCACCGGGTCGAGGTAGCTGCCGCCCGGGTCGCGTGGGCGCAGGTCGTCATCGAGGTCGTAGCGCAGCGGGATGCCGGTCGGGATGTTCAGGCCCGCGATGGCCTCGTCCGAGATGTCGTCCAGGTGCTTGGCCAGCGCGCGCAGCGAGTTGCCGTGGGCGGCGATCAGAACGTTGGCGCCCGCCCGCAGATCGGGCACCACCTCGCTCTCCCAGTACGGCATGATCCGCGCCACCACGTCCTTGAGGCACTCGGTGAGCGGGAGGGCGTCGCCGAGACCGGCGTAGCGGGGGTCGGCGTCCTGGCTGAACTCGCTGCCCGGCTCGATGGGCGGCGGCGGGGTGTCGTACGAGCGGCGCCAGAGCATGAACTGCTCCTCGCCGAACTCCGCCAGGGTCTGCTTCTTGTTCTTGCCCTGGAGCGCGCCGTAGTGCCGTTCGTTGAGGCGCCAGTCGCGCTTGACCGGAATCCAGTGCCGGTCGGCGGCGTCGAGGGCCAGGTTCGCGGTGGAGATGGCCCGCCGTTGCAGGGACGTGTGCACGACGTCGGGAAGCACCCCGGCCTCGCGCAGCAGCACGCCGCCGCGGGTCGCCTCGGCGACGCCGTTCTCCGTCAGGTCGACGTCCACCCAGCCGGTGAACAGGTTCTGGGCGTTCCACACACTCTCGCCGTGGCGGAGCAGCACCAAGGTTCCGATGGCCATGGCGGTGAGCCTGCCAGATGGCCCCGACCGCCCGCCGAAACCATCCACAGGCGCGGCGGGCCGGCCGAGTTCACCCGACCGGGCGTCCTCGCCCCGCCGACTCGAACTAGACCGACGGATAGTTGCCGAATCATGAAATTCCGTGACCTAATTGTTACCAAATGTGCGCAGTTTCCTCGATCGGGCGATTACCTGCTCTTGTGCACCTGTCCACCATCTGACAAGTTGGCTTCTGCCGCATTGGATCAGCTCCCACGCACTCCCTGATCCAGTGTGAGCCATGCGGCTCGACTCCCCTGCCGAGCCGCACATCCCGCCCGGACCCCGGGTGCCCCCCGCCACGGGGTTACGGAGGGACTGACGCGGGGCGGTTCGAATACGCGACTCCCCCCTCGCTCGAACCGCCCCGCGCTCGGCTTCACTCGGCGGGCCGCACCACCACGGGCGCAGGCCGACCGCGCCGCCAACGCCACACCAGCACCGCGGGCACCCCCAGCACCACCGCGAACGGCAACACCGTGCCGACCAGCCGCAGCACGAAGCCGCCCGCGGCCAGGAACGCCGACCAGCCTGCCGCCAGCGCGTCGAGGAAGGTGTCGTCGTCCTCGACCGGCGCCGGGGCCGGGCCGCCGAGGCTGATCCGCAGCGTCACCGTGGACATGGCCACGCTGCCCGCGAGCGCCTCCCGCCGCTTGAGCAGCGATTCCAGGTCGGCCTCGCGCCTGGTCACCTCGGACTCGATCTGCACGATCTCGGCGATCCCGGTCGCCCTCCCGAGCAGTGCGCGCACCCGCTCCAGGCTGGCCCGCTGGGTCAGGACGCGGCTTTCCACATCGACCACCTGCTCGGTGACGTCCTGCGCGTTCTGCGTGCGCGAGGTGACCTTGCCGAACCGTTCGAGTTCCCCGAGCACCGCGTCGAACCGGTCCGAGGGCACGTACAGGGTCAGCGTCGCGTTCCGCTCGCCGACCTGCTCCTGCCCGGAGTACCCGCCCGCGCCGACCACGGCCGCGCGCGCCCGGCCCGCGGTGTCGAGCAGATCGGGTGCGGTGATGTCCAGGCTCGCGGTGCGCACCAGCTTGCGGTCGACGCCGGGCTGGTTGACCTCCTGCGCTTTCGACTCGGTGGCGGCGGGGTCACGGCCGCTGCCGCCCGACGTGGCCCCGTCGCCTGCCCCGTTGCGGGCGCCGGGCGTCTGCGGCGCGACGGCCGGGGCGCCGACGTCGTACGCGGCCGTCGAACTCGACTCGGACGAGCCGCAGGCGGCGGTCGTCCCGACCGCCGCGACGGCGAGCAACAGCAGCCCGGCTAAGCGAACTCTCCGGTGGTACGTGCGCATGACCCCTCCAGGTTCCCGTTCTCCTGCACAGCAGACGTGCCGGGACCGGCGGGGCGTTGCGAGGGGGCGGTCACGAGTCGGCCTCGTCTGAGACACGGCGCCGTTGTGCGGGTTCGAGCAGGTGCTCGAACGCCTTGAGGTTGGCCAGCGACTCGCCGCGCGAGCTGCGCCAGTCCCACTCGCGGCGGATCGCGGTGGCGAAGCCGATCTCCAGCAGGGTGTTGAAGTCGCCGTCCGCAGCCTCCAGCACCTGGCCGAGCAACTTGTCCAGCTCGGCGGCGGTGACCGCGCCGAGGCCGACCCTGCCGAGCAGGTAGATGTCGCCCGCCCGGTCGATCGTGTAGTGCACGCCGTAGAGCTTGGCGTTGCGGCGCAACAGGAAGCGGTACACCTCTTCGTGCGCCTCGTCGGGCTTGCGGCAGACGAACGCCTCCACCACCAGCGCGTGGTTGCCGACGATCAGCCAGCAGTTGGTCTGCTGCTTCTTCGTGCCGGGCAGCGTGACGTGGAAGCGCCCCGGCTCCGGGTGCTCGTAGGTCAGCTCCCCCTCGTCCAGCGCGGCTTTGATGACCTCGTCCAGCGTGTTCACACCGCAACCTCAGCACGCGCGAGGGAGTACCGCAGCGCGTGTCCCGCCTCGACGTAGCCCGCGACGAGCGCGTCGGTGGTGCGCTCCCAGGAGAAGGCCCTGGCGTGCTCGACGGCACCCACGCCCAGCTCGACGCGCAGCCCCGGGCGCAGGGCCAGGTGGGAGAGGGCGTCGGCCCAGTCGGCGGCGGCGTGGCCGTCGACCAGCAGCCCGGACTCCCCGTCGGCGACCGCGACCGGCAGCCCGCCGACAGCGGCGGCCACCACGGGCGTGCCGCACGCCTGCGCCTCCAGGGCGACCAAGCCGAAGCTCTCGTTGTGGCTGGGCACGGCCACCACGTCGGCGGCCCGGTAGACCGCGGCCAGCGCGTCGCCGGACTGCGGCGGCAGGAAACGCACGACGTCGGTGATGTCCAGGGCGACGGCCAGGTCTTGCAGGGCGGCGGGCTGGTCGAGCCCCGACCCGGACGGACCGCCCGCGACCAGCACCACGAGCCGGTCGCGCGGCACGTCGCCCCGGGCGAGCAGCTCGGCGGTGGCCCGCAGCAGCACGTCGGGCGCCTTGAGCGGCTGGATCCGGCCGACGAACGCGAACACCGTCGCGTCCGGCGCGATCCCCAGCCCGCGGCGCGCGGCGTGCCGGTCGCCGGGGCGGAAGCGGTCGAGATCGACGCCGGGGGCGATCACGTGGACCTTGTCGGGATCGGCGCCGTAGAGGTCGACAAGCTGGCGGGCCTCGACATCGGTGTTCGCGGTCAGCCGGTCGGCCTCGTCCACCACCTGCTGCTCACCGATCACCCGCACGCGCGGCTCGGGCGTGTCGCCAACGGCCAGCGCGGCGTTCTTGACCTTGGCCAGGGTGTGCGCGGTGTGCACCAGCGGCACCCCCCAGCGGTCCCGGACCAGCCAGCCGACCTGGCCGGACAGCCAGTAGTGCGAGTGCACGAGGTCGTAGTGGCCGGGCTCGTGCCGGGCCTCGGCGCGCAGCACGCCCGCGGTGAACCCGCAGAGCTGCGCGGGTAACTCCGAGCGCTCCAGCCCCTCGAACGGGCCCGCCGACACGTGCCGCACCAGAACCCCCGGCGCCAACTCGGCGACCGGGGGCAGGTCGGACGCGGTGGCCCGGGTGAACACCTCCACGGCGATGCCGCGGCGGGCCATCCGGGTGGCGGTCTCGGTGATGTAGACGTTCATGCCGCCCGCGTCGCCCGTTCCGGGCTGTTCGAGCGGGGACGTGTGGACCGACAGGACGGCCACCCGGCGCGGTCGCCGCAGCAGGGTCGGAGGCACCACGTTCACTCCTTCCGGCCCGCCCCGTCCTCGCGGAGGGCGCGGTTGAACTCGTCGGCGCGTTCGGCGAAGGGCATGTGCCCCACACCGGGAAACCAACGCGCCGACGCCCCCGGAATCTTCCCGACCGCGTACTCGGCCGCGCTCGGGTCGACCACGGTGTCCTCCGTGCCGTGCGCGACCAGCGTCGGCACGGTGATGCCCGCGAGCACCTCCGCGCTGCCGATGTCCCGCTTGAACAGGGCTTTGCGCACCCGCGGCGGCACCAGCAGGGTGGCCCCGACCCGGTGCTGCACGTCCATGCCCGACCCGGGCTCGGCTGTCATGCCCACGGTGAGCGCGGTGACGGCCGGGATAGCGACCGCCGGGTCTTCGGAGAGCGCCGCCGGGAGCGCACCGCGCATGAGCGCGCCGATAGCCCCGCCCGGGCGGTCGCGGCCGATCTCGGTCAACGCGCCGACCAGCACGATCCCGGCCAACGCCGCACACCCGCGCTCACGCACGTAGTCGGTGACGACCAGACCGCCGTAGGACCAGCCGACAACCACCGCGGGCGCCTGGGCAAAGTCGAGCACGGCGGCGAGGTCGGCCGCCCACACCGCCGGGTCGGCGTAGCCGTCCGCGGGCACGTCCGATTCCCCGTGACCGCGCAGGTCTACCGCGAGCAGGTGGTGCGCGGCGGCCAGGTCCGGGTCGGCGAACTGCGCCGACCACACCAGCGCGGACTGCGCCCAGCCGTGCACGAACACGATCGGCGGCTGCGCCGGGTCGCCCGCGGTGCGCACCGCGAGCCGGACACCACCCGCGCCGCGAACCGACCGGCGCACTACAGCGCCGACATCTTCTGCCACTGGCTCCACGAGATCAGCCAGTCGAACACGTCGGAGGTGGTGGGCATGTTCGCCGCGGAGCCCGTGACCTCGATCGGGTCGCCGATCAGCGCGCTGTCGAAGTACGCCTTGGCGTCGGCCTCGAACAGGTTCACACAGCCGTGCGAGGTGTTCGCCTTGCCGATGTTGGCGCGGTTCTCCTCGTTCTCGTGGATGAACTCGCCGTGGTTGGAGAACCGGACGGCCCACTTCTTCTTGACGTTGGTGTAGCCGTACTGCGGATTGGAGAAGTCGCCGATCGGGTCCTTCTGCATCACGATCATGGTGCCGTTGGGCGTGTTCAGGTTCGGGTCGGCGTCCTTGCCGTTGCTCGACGGGTAGCTCGCGAACAGCTTGCCGTCGCGGTAGACGTTCATCTCGTGGTCGGGCGTGTTGATCTTCACGACCTGGTTGCGGCTGATGGTGAACCTGGTGCTCAGGTCGGACTTGCCGTAGGCGCCGCCGCCGTAGGCCAGGCCGTAGAGCGACGCGGTGACCGTGACCTTGGTGCCCTCGGGCCAGTACACCTTGGGCCGCCAGTCGACCTGCTGGTCGTTGAGCCAGGCCCACGAGCCCTCGACCGGCACCGACGTGTCGACCTTGAGCGCCTTCTGCACGGTCGCCTTGTCGGTGACCTTGCCCTCCGGGAACTTGATGCTGATCGGCATGGCCACGCCGACCTGCGCGTCGTCGGCCGGGTTGATCGTGGCGCGCGGCGTCTTCGCGGGCTTGAGGGTGGTGAAGGAGCCCTTGAGCTCGACCTTCTTGCCGTCGACACCGGTCGCGGCAGCCGTGTAGGTGTAGGACTTGCCGTAGCCGAGCACCTCCGACGAGGTCCAGCTCAGCTTGTCGGCGGCGACCTTGCCCGCGATGGCCTTACCGTCGGCGTTGGTCAGCTCGACCGAGTCGATGGCGCCCTCGGTGACGGCGACCTTGACCGGCTCGGACACCGGCACCTCGGTGGCATCGGCGACCGGGACCGCGGTCAGCTTGGCCTTCGGCGGGGCGTCCTGGGCCTGTCCACCGCCGCCCGGCAACCCGCCGGTCTCCGACGTACACGCGGCGAGCAGCGCGAAGACCAGGAGGAAGGCCCCGAGCAGGCCGGTCGTCCGTGTTCCGCGCCCTGTGCGTCTCACCGTGAACCTCCGAAGTCGAGTCGAGTCCCCACTGATGAGGACGTGCGGGCGGCGACGGGGTGCGGCCGGACCGAGTGTGACAGTGCTCATAACGACCTCGGCGGAGGTTCGGTTCAGTCGAAAGGGAGGATCGGTGCCGTGACGAACCCCATTGCGGTAGTGACCGGAGCGAGCGCGGGCATCGGGGCGGCGACCGCCCGGCGGTTGGCTGCGGCCGGGTTCGGCGTCGTCCTCGGCGCCCGGCGGCTGGACCGGCTCGGCGAGGTCGCGGCCGAGACGGGCGGCCGGGCCATCGAGCTGGACGTGACCGACGCCGGGTCGGTCGAGGCGTTCTGTGCCCAGATACCAGCGTGCCACGTGCTGGTGAACAACGCAGGCGGCGCCCGCGGCCTCGACCGCGTCGACACCGCCGACGAGGCGCACTGGCGGTGGATGTGGGAGACCAACGTGCTGGGCACCCTGCGGATCACCAAGGCGCTGCTGCCGAAACTCGTCGCCTCGGGCAACGGGCACGTGGTGACCATGACCTCGATAGCCGCCTACGAGGTCTACGACGGCGGCGCGGGCTACACCTCGGCCAAGCACGCCCAGTCGGCCCTGCACCGCACCCTGCGCGGTGAGCACCTCGGCGAGCCGGTGCGGTTCACCGAGATCCTGCCGGGCATGGTGGAGACCGAGTTCTCGGTGACCCGCTTCGACGGCGACGCCGAGCGCGCGGCAGGCGTCTACGCGGGCATCGAGCCGCTCACCGCCGACGACGTGGCCGACGTGATCACGTTCGCGGTCACCCGGCCGCCGCACGTGAACCTGGACCAGATCGTGCTCAAGCCCCGCGCACAAGCCTCAGCCACCCGCGCCCACCGGGACTAGAGAGTGCAGTTGACCAGCACCGGCTCCGGGTGCAGGTCGACGCCGAACGTGGCCCGGACGCCGTCGCGGACCTCCAGGGCCAGGGCCAGCAGGTCGGCGGTGGTGGCGTCGCCGCGGTTGGTCAGGGCGAGCGTGTGCTTGTCGGACAGCGCCACGCGGCCGCCGGGGCCCGCGTGGCCCTTGCCGAAGCCCGCCCGCTCGATCAGCCACGCCGCCGACAGCTTCGACGCGCCGGGGCTCGCCGGGTAGCGCGGCACGGCCACATCCGGGCCCACCCGCGCGACGATCCGGGCCAGCACCTCGTCCAGCGCGGCGTCGAGAACGATCGGGTTGGTGAAGAACGAGCCCGCGCTCCACGTGTCGTGGTCGGCCGGGTCGAGCACCATGCCCTTGCCCCGGCGCAGCGCCAGCACCGCCTCCCGCGCGGCGGCCACCGGCACCCGCTCGTCCTGGCGCACGCCGAGCGCGCGGGCCAGCTCGGTGTAGCGGACCGGGGTGGACAGGCCGTCGTCGACCAGCTCGAACCGCGCCCGCAGGACCACGGCGCGGTCGGTGTTCTTGAGCACGCTCGTGCGGTAGCCCAGGCCGAGTTCGGACACGTCGAGCGTGCGCACCTCGCCGGTCGCCCGGTCGAGCAGGTCGACCGAGACCAGGACCTGGGCGACCTCGACGCCGTACGCGCCGACGTTCTGCACCGGGGTCGCGCCGACCAGGCCGGGGATGCCCGAGAGGCACTCCAGCCCGCCGAGACCGGCCTCGACGGTGCCCGCCACGACCGTGTCCCAGTCCTCCCCCGCCTCGACGGTGAGCTGGACCCGGCCCGGGGCCACGCAGTCGATCTTGCTGCCGCGGTTGGCCACCCGCACCACTGTGCCGTCGAACCCGAGGTCGCCCACGACCAGGTTGGATCCGCCGCCGAGGACCAGCAGGGGCGCGCTGTCCGCATCGGCGGCGCGGACCGCGTCGACCACCTCGGCGGCGGTCGCGGCGGCCACGAAGGTGGCCGCGGGTCCGCCGAGCCGCAGCGTCGTGTAGCCGCTGAGCGGTACGCAGGCGCGCACGTCGGCGCCGAGGGGGAGGCCCGTCACGGGCGCCAACGGTAACCTCCTGGCCATGGGAAGCCGCATCGAGCACCGTGCCGAGTTCGCCGCACCCGCGTCGACCGTGCACTCCTCGCTCATCGACCGGGCATTTCTCGACGAGCGCCTGCGCGTGCTGGGCGGCAAGGGCGCCGCGCTGGTCGCGTACTCGGCCGAGGGTGGCACCGTGACCTACAAGCTGCGTCAGGGCCTCGACAACGCGCTGCTGCCGTCCGCGGCCCGGTCGGTGATCAAGGACGACCTCGTGGTCGAGCGCACGGAGTCCTGGCGGCCCGACGGCGCCGCGTTCGCAGGCACGACGAGCGCCACCGTCTCCGGCGTGCCCGGCGACATCAAGGGCCGCGTCCGGCTCACCGACACCGCCGTGGGCAGCGACTTGACCACGGCCGCCGAGGTGAAGGTCCGCATCCCGCTGTTCGGCGGCAAGATCGAGGCCGTGATCGCCGAGCAGGTCGGCAAGCTGCTGGCCGCCGAGGCCGAGTTCGCCGCCAAGTGGCTGGCCGAGCACGGCCGCTGACCGCGTGGCCCGGCTGGCCGCGGGCCGGGCGCGGGCGCTCGGCGCGCCGACCCGAGGCACCACGAACCCGAACCGACTGCGCCGCGTCGACCGGTGGCTGGTCGGCTCCCCCCAGGTCCGCGCGGCGCTGACCGGCGCCGCGGACCCCCTGGTCGTCGATCTCGGCTATGGCGCCACGCCGATCACCACGGTCGAACTGGCCGCGCGGCTGCGGGCGGTGCGCGCCGACGTCCGGGTGCTCGGTCTGGAGATCGACCCGGCGCGAGTCGAGGCCGCCAGGCCCGTCGCCGACCCGCCGAGGCTGGACTTCCGGCGCGGCGGTTTCGAACTGGCGGGCGCGCGGCCGGTGCTGCTGCGCGCGTTCAACGTGCTGCGGCAGTACCCCGAGGCGGAGTCCGCGTCGGCGTGGGCCACGATGCTCGACCGGCTCGCCCCCGGCGGCCTGCTGGTCGAGGGCACCTGCGACGAGATCGGCAGGCGCTGCACCTGGGTGACCCTGGACGCCGACGGCCCGCGCACGATCACCCTGGCGTGTCTGCCCGCCGGGCTGGAGCGCCCGTCCGACCTGGCCGAGCGCCTCCCGAAGGCGCTGATCCACCGCAACGTCCCCGGCGAACGCGTGCACGACCTGCTCACCGCGCTCGACGCGTGCTGGGCGACCGCGGCCCCGTTCGCGCCGTTCGGGCCCCGGGCGCGCTGGGTGGAGGCCGTGCGGCTGCTCGCGGCCGGGGGCTGGCCGGTCCTGGACACCCGCAAGCGCTGGCGGCTCGGCGAAGTCACGTTGGGCTGGAGTTCGGTCAGCGCTTGACTTTGACGTTGCGTCAACTTCTACCGTGGACATCGGGTCGGACGGACCGGCCCGGAGGAGACGGGACGATGGCCTGGTCGATCGCACAGGTGGCCCGGATGTCGAAGGTGACGTCGCGAACGCTGCGGCACTACGACGACATCGGGCTGCTGCGCCCGGCGTCGGTCGGCGGCAACGGCTACCGGTACTACGAGCGCGAGCAGTTGCTGCGGTTGCAACAGATCCTGGTCCTGCGTGAGCTGGGCCTCGGCCTCGACGCCATCGCCGAAATCGTGCACGACGGGCGCGACAAGGTGGCGGCGCTGCGCATGCACCACCGGTGGCTGCTCGCCGAACGCGACCGGTTCGACCAACTGGCCAGGACCGTCTCCAGGACGATCGATGAGGTGGAAGGAGGTGACAACATGACGACCAAGTCGGCAGAAGAGTGGTTCGAGGGGTTCGACTCCGCCAAGCAGGAGCAACTCCAGCAGGAGGCCCGCGAGCGCTGGGGCGCGGACGCGGTGGACGCCGCCAGCGCCCGAGTCAAGGACAAGGGCAAGGACTGGTGGCAGGACCAGGGCAAGGTCTGGGCCGACTCCCTCCACGCCCTCGTCGCCCACATCGAGGCGGGCCGGAGCCCGCGGGACGCGGAGGTCCAGGAGACCGTGCGCGGCCACCACCAGTGGCTGCTGGGGTTCTGGACCCCGAACCGGGAGTCCTACACCGGTCTCGGTGACCTGTACGCGGACGACCCGAGGTTCCGCGCGAACTTCGACAAGACCGACCCCCGCCTGGCGGAGTTCCTCCGCGCGGCCATGGCCGAGTACGCCCGCACCCGGCTCATCTAGTGGTCACGACCACTAGTGGTTGCCGACAGCCTGTCCTCGTGTGGCGACCGCACGAGGACAGGCAGGCTGGTCATTGCCGCGCCAGGACGACTACGGCGCCAGCACGCGGACGAAGTTGTAGTAGGTGTCGGCCAGGATGATGTAGGGCTTGTTCGGGGCGAGGCCGGTGCAGTAATCGTGGTAGATACCCGACTCGGGGCGTACACGTAGTTGCTGGGAATGGGTACTTAGCTTGCCGCCTGGGCCGTCCCGGTGAACAGGGTGAACCTGCCCATGACGACCGTCAGCACCAGGGCGAATCGCTTCGCCACCGGTTTCATCGAGCGCTTAGCCCGCACTTTGGCCACCTTTTCACACTTCCTCTAGTCCGCACGACAGCGATATCGAGGGGACTACAACCATCTCCACCGTAATTGCCCTACACCTTTTTGCGCGGTCGCCGAACAAGCCACGTGATGCCCCCATTTGCGGAGGTATGCGGCCCATCTGTGGTTACGCGGCGTCGAGCCCGAACAGGGTGCGGCACGGGGCGAGTCCATCGATGGCGACCGCGACAGTGCGGTGCCGCTCCCATGCCGCGCGGGTGAGGCGCATCCGGCGGTCGATGACCAGCTCGTCGAGGACCACGAGACCGCTCGATGCCGTCGGGTTGGTAGCCGAACTTGCGGGAGACGACCAGCGACGACATGTTGCGCTCGAACGCGGCGGAGACCGCCTCGGCGGCGTCCAGTCCGGCGAATGCCAGATGCGGCACGGCCGCTCGCATCTCGGTGCCGATTCCCTGGCCCTGGTCTTGGACGACCTTGCGGGCCACATCGGCGGGTGGCTGCTGGGTCCACGGCGTGCGGAACGGCATGACCTCGGGCGAATGGACACCGTCGACCGCCAACTCAGCCAAGGCCCCGAGTTCCTCGGGTGCGGGCAGGCGCAGCTCCAGCCGCGGCGTTCGCAGCCGCAGCCCCGAGAGCGGAAAATGATCAACCAGCACGCCTCATCCTGCCTTTCGCGCACCGCGCAGGCCGCCCGGTTTCATCCGGTGTGCGTGCGCGGCGGAAGCATCCGAACGTGGCGACAAGTGCCGGACGTGCGGCGGACTGCGACAATCTGCCGCGTGCCGTCCAATGAGCGTCGCTATGTGATCAAGCTGGGGTGCCCGGACCGGACCGGTATCGTCGCGAAGATCGCCGGGTTCCTGACCGAGGCGGGCGGGTGGATCGTCGAGGCGGACTACCACTCCGACCCGGACACCAACTGGTTCTTCACCCGCCAGGAGGTCCGGGCCGACTCGCTGCCCTACGGCGTGGTGGAGCTGCGCAAGCGGTTCGCCTTGGTGGCGCGGGAGCTGAGCGGGCAGTCGGACTGGAGCATCGTGGACACCGGGGCCAAACGGCGCGTGGTGATCCTGGTGTCCAAGGAGGGGCACTGCCTCTACGACCTGCTCGGCCGCGTGCACAGCAGCGAACTGGACATCGACATCCGGGCGGTGATCGGCAACCACACCGACCTCGCCAGCATCACCCGGGCGCACGGCATCCCCTTCCACCATGTGCCGTTCCCGGTGGCCGACCCGGAAGGCAAGGTGGCCGCGTTCGCGCAGTTGCGGCAACTGGTGGACGCGAATTCGCCGGACGCGATCGTGTTGGCGCGGTTCATGCAGGTGCTGCCGACCGAACTGTGCGCGGACTGGGCCGGTCGCGCGCTGAATATCCACCACAGTTTCCTTCCGTCGTTCGTGGGGGCGCGCCCGTACCACCAGGCGCACAAGCGGGGGGTGAAGCTGATCGGGGCGACCTGCCATTACGTCACCGCCGAGTTGGACGCGGGGCCGATCGTCGAGCAGGACGTGATCCGGGTGGACCATGACGACTCCGTGGCCGACATGGTGCGCAAAGGCCGCGACATCGAGAAAGTGGTGCTGGCGCGCGGGCTGCGCTGGCACCTGGAAAGCCGCATTCTGGTGCACGGCAACAAGACCGTGGTGTTCTGAGCTGGATCGCCGGTGGGGTGATGGGTTTCATGTTGGCCTCCTGGGGTCAAGTTCGAGATTAGTGGGGGTTGGGGTGGATGTCATTGCCACTTTGGTGTGGGGATAGCCGTTTGACGAAATTCTGAGAATGTGCATTCGAGTAATTCGATTGCCCGAAACGGCGATCACCGAGCATTCTCGTGCGGTGAACACCCGCGACCTGCCCACCCTGCCGACCACCGACCCATACCTACTGTCCACAGTGGATCTCGACGCCTGCCTCACGCTCGCGGGCGATCGCGAGTGGCCCTACGAGGACGACAAGTGGACGTTCCTCCTACGCGTGGGCCAGGGCTACGGGATCGCCGACCCGGCGGGCGGGCTGGCCGCGGCGGCGATCCTGGCCACCTTCGGCGACCTGGCGGCGATCAGCATGGTGCTGGTCGCCGCCAGGTACGACGGGCGCGGGCTGGGCACCCGGCTCATGCGGCACGTCATCGAGGCCGCCGGAGACGCCACGATCACCCTCTACGCGACGCCCGACGGGTGTCCGCTCTACCGCAAACTCGGCTTCCGCGCGGTCGCGGCGGCCGACACGCGCGTCGGCACCTTCACCGGCACCGCCCCCGGCACGACCCGACCGGCGACCAGCGCCGACCTGCCCGGCATCATCCGGCTCGACACGGAGGTGTTCGGCGCCGACCGCGCGCACGTCCTGTGCGCGTTACCCGCCTACGCCGAACGCCTGCGTGTGGTCGAGCGGGACGGCGCGATCACCGGCTTCGCCGCGACCTGGCGCAGCGGCAGGGACGCCGAGTACGCGATCGTGGGCCCGGTGATCGCCGCCGACGAGACCGACGCCCGCGCCCTGATCGCCGACCTGGCCGCCGAGACCGACGGCCAGGTCCGACTCGACCTCGACGACTCCCGTCCCGGCCTGGCCGAGTGGGCCGCGGGCCACGGGTTCGAGCCCGCGTTCGCGTGTTCGATCATGGTGCACGGCGACCGAACACTGCCGGGCGACCGCGAGCGGCTGTTCCTGCCGTTCATGCAGGCACTCGGCTAGGTCATACCAGCGTGACCAGCATCTTGCCGGTGTTGGCGCCGTCGAGCAGATCCAGGAACGCGGTCGGGGCGTTGCGCAGGCCCTCGACCACCGTCTCGGTGTAGCGCAGCGTGCCGTCGCGCACCCAGGGGCCGACCTCGCGCACGAAGTCCGAGCGACGCGCCGAGTGGTCGAACACGAGGAAGCCGCGCATCGCGAGCCGCTTGCCGATGAACTGGAACAGGTTGCGCGGCGCGGGGGTCGGCTCCGTGGCGTTGTAGATGGAGATCATCCCGCAGACGGCGATCCGGCCGTTCAGGTTCATCGCCGAGATCGCGGCCTCCAGGTGGTCGCCGCCGACGTTGTCGAAGTAGACGTCGATGCCCTCGGGCGCGGCGGCCGCGAGCTGCTCGGCGACGGGCGCGGACTTGTAGTTGAAGGCCGCGTCGAAGCCGAGTTCGTCAAGCAGGTAGCGCACCTTGTCGTCGCTGCCCGCGCTGCCGATGACGCGCTTGGCGCCGCGCAGCTTGGCGAGCTGGCCGACCTGCGCGCCGACGGCACCCGCGGCGGCGGAGACGAACACCGTGTCGCCCTCGCGGAACTCGGCGATGTCGAGCAGGCCCACATACGCCGTCAACCCGGTCATGCCGAGCACCCCGAGGTAGGCGCCCAGCGGCGCGGCGTCCGGGTCGACCTTGACCGCGCCCCGGGCATCGACCACGGCGTAGTCGCGCCAGCCGAAGTCGTGCAGCACGAAGTCACCCGGCCGCAGGGAGTCCACAGTGGACTTCACGACCTCGCCTATCGCGGCACCGGTGAGCGGGGCGCCCAGCACGAACGGCGGCGCGTAGGACTTCACGTCGTTCATCCGGCCGCGCATGTAGGGGTCGACGCTCATCACGTGGTTGCGGACCAGGACCTGACCGGGCGCGGGCTCCGGGACGGCCACCTCGACCAAGGCGAAGTTGTCGAGGGTGGGCTTGCCCGTGGGGCGGGCGGCGAGGTGGATCTCCAGCGCGGTCATCGCGGCGTTGCTCCCTGGTCGGCGGACACGGCACTCGTGATCAACACGACCTGCCGAAACACTGTTCCCGAAGTGGTCGAACTCACCGCTCGACTTCGGCGGCCAGGTTTGCCAGGAGTTCGTCGTGGATGCGGCGCAGGCCTGCCGGGGCGAAGGTGCGCTCGAAGAAGCCGCCGATGCCGCCCGCGCCCTCCCAGGTGGTCGCCAGCCGAACGGTGCTGGTCTCGCCCGCGCCGTCGACGGTCCAGGTGGTGATCAGGGTGGAGTTGCGGTCGGCCTCGACCAGGGTGCCCGCCTGCGGCTCGCTGACCTCGACAACGCAGTCGCGGACGCGCTTCTTCGTGGCCCGCAGCTTCCAGTGCGCGACGGTGCCCGCGCCGGTGCCGCCCGACTGGACCGCGTAGTCGCTGTAGTGCCCGGTGAGGATCTTCGACCGGGTGCCCGCGTAGTCGGCGACGGCGGCGCGAACCCGGTCGACCGGGGCGTTGACGGTGCGCTCGGCGATGGTCTGGACCTGGTTCATGGTTCTCCGTACGTCGGCTGACCGGCGCCCGTAGGCTACCCGCGTGCGGACCGAGATCACCGACCTGGACTCCCTGCGCCACCACCGCGACCAGGGCATGGACCTGCGCAACGCGGTACTCACCCGGCTCGACCTCTCCCCGCCGCACCACGACCGGCTGCTGCGCACCGCGATGGACGGCGCGCTACTGCTCGGCTGCGTGCTGACCCCGGAGAGCGCGCGGCGCGCGGAGGCGGCCGGGGCGCTGCTGTTCCCCATGGTGCCCGATCTGCCGTACGAGATATACCGGTCGAGCCTCTACACCGCCGCCGAACTGTTCGACGGCTTCGACCCGGACCGCCCGGAGTCCTATGCGGACACTCCAGACGCGCGGATCTACCAGCACGTCAAGGCACAGTGCGGCCACATCGACCCGCTGCACGCGCTCACCGAGCGGCTGCACGACCACGGCATCTCCGAGGCACTGAACGACGTGCTCACCGGGCGTCCGGTAGCCGTGATGGGCGGACACGCGCTCACCCGGGACTCCGCGGGCTATCGGGCGGCGGTAGACCTGGGTGTCGCGTTGGGACGCAGTGGGTTCACCGTGCTCACCGGCGGCGGCCCTGGCGCGATGGAGGCGGTGCCGCTGGGCGTGCGGCTGTCCGATTCGTCCACTGTGGACGACGCGGTGCGGACGCTGGCGGCGGTGCCCCGGTTCGCCAGCGGGACGACCGTCGACGCGGTGGAGATCGGGCGCTGGCTCGCGGCAGGACTGGCTGTCGACCTCCCGGTGAGCGCGTCCCCGCGCACCATCGGCATCCCCACCTGGTTCTACGGCCACGAACCGCCCAACCCGTTCTGCGAGCTGCACGCGAAGTACTTCGCCAACTCCGTGCGCGAGGACGGCCTGCTGGCCGTGGCCACGGGCGGCATCGTCTACACCCCCGGAAGCGCGGGCACGGTGCAGGAGGTGTTCCAGGACTACACGCAGAACCACTACTCCTCGCTTGGGCCGCCCGCGCCGATGGTGTTCCTGGGCACCCGGTTCTGGACCGAGGAGGTACCCGCGGCGCCGCTGGTCCGGCAGTTGGCCCGCGGGCGCGCGGCCGAGCAGTGGATCCTGGTCACCGACGACGCCGCGGAGGCCGTGGCCCTGCTGGAGCGCTACGCGGCGACGGCCTGAACGGACTAGTCGAGCAGGCCCGCCCGCTGGGCCAGGACGGCGGCGGTGACCCGGTTCGAGCAGCCGGTGGCGGCGAGGATCTCGGAGACGTAGCCGCGCACGGTCGAGTCGGACAGGCCGAGGTCCCCGGCGATCTCGCCGTTGCTGCGGCCCATGCCCACCAGCCGCAGGACATCGAGGAGGCGGGCGGAGAGGCGGGCGACCTCGGTGGCCGCGCCGAGCCGGTCGAGGTGGTGGGAGGCGAGGTGACCCATCAGGTCCTGAGTGAGCGTCGGGTCGAGCACGGCGCCGCCCCGCGCGGCGACCCGCACCGCGCGGACCAGCTCGGCCGGGTCGACGTGCTTGAGCAGGAACCCCTTCGCCCCGAGTCGCAGCGCCGTGGCGACGGCCTGGTCGGCGTGGAAGGTGGTGAGCACGACCACGGCGGGGGCCGTGGGCCTTCTGCGCAGTTCACGCAGCGCCCCCAGGCCGTCCATGCCGGGCATGCGCAGGTCGAGCAGCAGCACGTCGAGGTTCTGGGTGCGGACCAGCTCCAGCGCCTCGGCGCCGTTGGCCCCCTCCGCGACGACTTCGAGGTCGGGGGCGGAGCCCAGGATTTTGGCGACGAAGGTGCGCGCCATCGGCTCGTCGTCGACCACGCCGACCCGGATGGTGGCCCGCTCGGCGCGGGTTCCGTCGACCTCGAACTGCGTACTCACGCCTGGCCCCTTCCGGCCTGCCCCAACGGCGGTATGCAAGCCCAGGAAATCGGACCCGAACAGGGCATATCGGGGCAACCGACGAACGTAGGGATTACTCCGCCGGGCGGGCCAGTCCGTCGAGCACCTCGGCGCCGGGCAGCGCGGCGAGCAGGTCGCCGGGGACGAGCAGCTTGCTGCCCCGGATGCCGCTGCCGACGACGACCTCGGGCGCGGCGGCTACCGCGGCGTCGATGAGCAACGGCCAGTCGGCGGGCAGGCCGATCGGGGTGATGCCGCCGTACGCCATCCCGGTCGCCTCGACCGCGCGGTCCATCGGCGCGAACGACGCCTTGCGCACGTCGAGCCTGCGGCGGGCGAGCCCGTTGACGTCGGCTCGGGTGGTGGCCGGCACCAGGCAAGCGGCGAGCCGCTCGGTGGCGCCGCGCTTGCCGAGCACGACGACACAGTTGGCCGACGCGTCGAGCGGGGAGCCGTAGGCGGCGCAGAACGCGGCCGTGTCGGCGAGGTCGGGGTCGATCTCGGCCACCCCGACGCGGTGGCCGCCGTCGAGCGCGGCGAGGGCCTTGGCGACGGGCTCGGCGAGCAGCTCGGGGTGGTCCAGGGCGGGCAGCACGGTCAGGGTTCCGGCGATGGTCCAGGTCACCGATTCAGGTTAGTGGTCACGACCGGAGACTCGCCGGGGGTATCGGCGGCCGAGCTTCCCGCTGGACGCACCGGCGAAAGGCCCGAGTACAACCCGGTACGAGGACCTTCCACCGGCACGCCCAGCGGAAACCTCGATCCACCGATACCCCCGACGAACCTCCGGTCGCAACCACTAGTCGGCGCCGAAATCGGGCAGGCGACCTGCTGACACGGCGCAAACTGGCCGTTTCGCGGACGTATCCAGGACGCCGGAACGCGCTCTTTGCAGGTGTCCGAGAAAATCCGTCCCCCGGATCGGGAGGAACGATGAGCCACGATCGACCGAATGCGTCGGAGATCGCGGCTGTCCGAGAGACCCTTGCCCAGCAGGGCCACCCGTGGCAGGCCGCCGAGACGCGGATGAGCAGACTTTCCGCCAAGTGGCGCACCGCCCGGCTGGGGGTGCCCGCGCCGAGCGAGCAGGAGATCGCCGACCGGGCGGGCCAGCCCGAGGCGATGGCCGCCGCCGCGCAGGACACCGCCGCCGCCGCGCTGCCCACCAGCTTCGACCTCCGCGATGTCGGCGGACACGACTACGCGGGCCCGATCCGCGACCAGGGCGGCTGCGGGGCGTGCGTGGCCTTCGGGACTGTCGCGGCGATGGAGAGCACCGCCGCCTACACCCGCGGCACGCCCGGTCTCGCGCTGGACCTGTCCGAGGCGCACCTGTTCCACGTGCACGCGAAGGCCCGCGGCTACACCTGCGCCACCGGCTCGTGGCCCGACGACCTGTTCGCCGACTGCGCGGCCGTCGGGGTGACCTTCGAGGACTACTTCCCCTACAGCGACACCGGCTCCGGCTCGCCCAACGCCGACTGGCCCAACCGGTTGGCCAAGGCCGTCGGCGTCACCGACCTCACCGCCAACCCGGCCGCCATCAAGGCGCACGTCAGCGGCTACGGCGCCGTCGAAGCGTGCTTCGTGGTCTACGACGACTTCTTCCACTACCGCTCCGGGGTCTACCGACACACCACCGAATCGGTCGCGGGCGGGCACTGCGTGGCGCTGATCGGCTGGGACGACGCGGCGGGCTGCTGGATCGCGAAGAACTCCTGGGGCACCGGCTGGGGCGACGGCGGCTTCTTCCGCATCGCCTACGGCGACTCGTTCATCGAGGACTACCCCGACCCGCGGCCGACCGTCTTCGGCTGCACGTCGGTGTCGCTGCGGGCCTGGCTCCCGGCGCAGCGCACGCTGCGGCTGTTCGCCACCGCGCACGACGCCAACGGCTGGGCCTACCTGCAGCACTTCGGCTGGTCGCACCTCGCGGGCGGACCGCACACCACCACGAACAAGCTGGCCGAACTCACCCACGCCCGGGCGAGCGGCCACCTGGTCACCCCGTTCGTCGACGGCACCGAGCTGGGCTCCGTGCTGGTCGCGGACTGAAGGGACACGCCATGACCACCACCGTCGCGCGCCGCGCCCGCAAGAGCCCGGCCATCGCACCGCCCGAGCCGATCGCCGTGGACGCCGCCGTGGCGCCGCCGACGCCCGCCGGGATCGACGCCTGCACCACCGCCGAGGTCCGGGTCGACAGCGCGCCCGTGCCACCGCCGCTCGACGCACAGGGCGCGCCCGCCGCCGGGATCGCCGCAGGCTGGGTGCTCAACCGGACGATCACGCACCTGTGGTCCTACGACGCCACGACCGGCGGGTGGGTCTGGGTCGACGGGATCGGCTGGAAGCGGCTCTCGCCCGCGTCCGAGTCCGGGCACAGCCACATGACCATGCTGGCCACGATGGCCACGCACGACAACCTGGCCGTGGACTACCACGAGGACGCGTCCGGCCGGATCGACCAGATGCTCGTGTGACCCACGCGGACCGTGGCGGCCGGACGGGTGCAGGGGACCTGTCCGGCCGCGACGCACGACGGAGAGCCGGTATGCGAAGAGGAGCCACCGATGGCGTTGGTGCACCTGGCGGCGACGGATGCCGACGGGCCGACCGAGCTGCACAAGGGCGATACGGTCGAGCTGCGGCTGCCGGAGTCCCCGACGACGGGCTACCGGTGGCGGTGGCGGTTGCCGGAGGCGCTGCGCATGGTCGCCGACGAACACGTTCGGCAACCGGCGGAAATCGGGGCGCCGGGAGCGGCGGGCGAGCGCAGACTGGCCTTCGACGTGACCGCGTCTGGCCTGCACGAGCTGCGGGCCGAACTGGCCCGACCATGGGAAGGCGAGGCGCAGCGGGCACTGACTTTCGTGCTCCACGCGCTGTAGGGACACTGATGGTGGATAAGTTCATCCGTTCGGGTGAGTCGGCGGCTACGGAGACGCGTCGACACACGGGCGAGCGATGTACAGATAGCCACCAGAATGCACAACCCCGGAACACGGAAGATGGGGTGGGAGCGGTGACCGAGCTCCACACGGTAGGGACGAATCCGCCATGGGACGGACTGGAGGGCTCGGAGCGGCACGCCGCGTGCATGATCGCGGGCCGTGACGGCGACCGCAGAGCACTCGACGTGCTGGTCGCCGAGCTGACTCCGCTGGTCTGGCACGTGGCGAGAGGGACAGGGCTGGACCGGACGACCGCCGAGGACGTCGTCCAGACGGTGTGGCTGGCGCTGCTGCGCCACCTCGACCGGCTCGACGAGCCCCGGGCCCTGGTCGGCTGGCTGATCACCACCACCCGCCGCGAGGCCAACCGGACCCGCCAGCGCGGGTCGGCGCAGGTCGAGCTGGCGCCGGAAGTGGCCGAGCACGTGCTCAGCAGCGAGCCGATGCCCGAGGCGGAAGCCCTGCGCGACGAGCGGGACCGCCAGCTCTGGTCCGCTTTCCACAAGTTGCCCCAGCGCTGTCAGCAGCTCTTGCGGCTGACCGTGCTGGCCGGTCGTGCCGAGTACCGCACCGTCGCGGAGACGATGCGGATGCCGCACGGCAGCATCGGGCCGACCCGAGGACGTTGCCTCAACTCCTTGCGCGCCTTGTACGACAACGGGGATGGTGGCAGATGAGGACAATGGACGACTACGAGATGGAACCCGCCGAGCAGGAGTACTGGCTGGCCCAGGTGGCCAGGCTGGTAGACGAACTCGACCCGGTTCCCGACGGGCTCGTCGACCGCGCCCAGTTCGCCATCGCCATCGAGGACATCGACGCCGAGATGGAGCTGGAGGCCGCGAGCTGGGCCGACCAGCGCCCGCTGGTCGGGGTGCGCGGCGGCGCGCCGGGCACCATCACGTTCTTCGTCGGCGACCTCACCGTCATGGTCAACGTCACCCGCACCGGCGAGCGCCAGCGCATCGACGGCTGGCTGGTACCCGCCGGTGAACACTCTGTCGAGGTCCGGGTGGCGGACCACGGCTCCACCGCGACGACCGCCGACGAGGGCGGCCGTTTCGTCCTCACCGAGGTTCCGCGCGGCACCACGCAGATCCTGGTGCGGATGACCGGCGGCAAGCCGCGCACCGTCGTCACGCCGACCGTGGTGCTGTAGCGAGACGGGCCAGCGCGGGCGGCAGTTCGCCCGCGTGCACCACGCCCACCCGCTGCGTCGCCCTGGTCAGCGCCACGTACAGGTCGTTGAGCCCGCGGGCGGACTCGGCCACCATCAACCCGGGCTCGGCGAGCAGCACCGCGTCGAACTCCAGGCCCTTCGCCTGCCGCACGGTCAACACCGCCACCCGGGTCTCCAGGTCGGGCTGTTCCCCCACCGCGGCGTCCGGCACCGCCGCGGCCACCGCCCGGCCCACCGCGTCGACCAGCGACTCCGGCGCCAGCACGGCCAGCGTGCCCGGCCCGGCGTCGGCCGCCAACCCGGCCAGCACCTCGGGCAGCTCGTCCTCGGCAACCCGCAGCCGCCAGGGCTCGACCCCGGTCTCGCGCACCGAACGCGGCGGCGCCAGGTCCACGTCCAGCTCCGCCAGCACGTCGGCGGCGACGGCCATCACCTCGGCGGGCGTGCGGTAGTTGACCGTCAGCTCGGTGAGCCGCCAGCGGTCCTCGACGTACGGGCCGAGCACGTCCGCCCACGAGTCGGTGCCCGCGAGGGCGCCGGTCTGCGCGGTGTCGCCGACCAGCGTCATCGAGCGCGACGGGCAGCGGCGCATCAGGACCCGCCACGCCATCGCGGACAACTCCTGCGCCTCGTCCACGATCACGTGGCCGAAGGTCCACGTGCGGTCGGCGGCGGCGCGCTCGGCCGCGGTGCGGTGGTCGTCGTCGTCGTACCGGTCGGCGAGCCTGCCCGCGTCGATCAGGTCGTAGGCGGTCAGGATGTCCGGGTCGGCCTCGTCTTCCAGTTGCAGGATGTCGAGCACGCCCTGGGCGTAGTCCTGCGCGTCCTTGCGGCGCCGCTCGGCGCGTGCGCGCTCGGCGCGGTCGTCGGCGCCGAGCAGTTCGGCGGCCTCGTCAAGCAGCGGGGCGTCGGCGGCGGTCCAACCCAACCGGGGCGAGCGCAGCAGCAGGGCGCGCTCGGCGCCGGTGTGGCCGGGCATCGCGGCGGCGAGCCGGTCGAGCGAGGCGTAGAGGTCGGCGAGGAGGCGCTGCGGGGTCAGCACCGGCCACAGCGCCTCGACGGCGTCCTGGACGACGCCGTCCTCGCCCAGCTCGCGGCGGATGTCGGCCAGGTCGGCCTGGTCGAGGAACTCGGCGCCCAGCCGGTCGGCCTCCTGCCGGGCCAGCGCGGCGACGATCTCGCCCGCGAACACCGGGCGCGCGTCGTTGTGCGGACGCCCCGACCGTCTCGCCGTGGCACGCGCGGCCGCCACGGTCGGACCGTCGAGCACCAGTTCCACCCGGTCGACCACGAGGACCAGCGGCTCGTCCGGCACCTCCTGGCGGTCGGCCACGGCCTTGCGCAGAACCTCGACCATCCCGACGCGGCCCTTGAGTTCCGCGGCCGCCGCCGGTTCCGGCCGGGTGCCGTGCTCGCCCGGGTACAGCTCGGCGACGGTTTGCAGCAACACGCCCGTCTCGCCGAGCGCGGGTAGCACCTGCCCGATGTAGGACAGGAACGTCGCGTTGGGGCCGATGATCAGCACGCCGCGGCGGGAAAGCTGCTCACGGTAGGTGTAGAGCAGGAACGCGGCGCGGTGCAGCGCGACAGCCGTCTTGCCGGTGCCCGGCCCGCCCCGCACGACCAGGACACCGTTGAGACCGGCGCGGATGATCTCGTCCTGCTCGGCCTGGATGGTCTCCACGATGTCGCTCATCCGCCCGGTGCGGCTCGCGTTGAGCGCGGAGAGCAGCGCGGCCTCACCGGCGAGTCCCTCGTGGACGTTCCGCGCGCCGGCGCTGAGGTCGAGGATCTCGTCGTCCAGCCCGGTCACCTTGCGCCTGCTGGTGCGGATGTGCCTGCGCCTGCGGACACCGTCCGGCGCGGCGGCGGTGGCCATGTAGAACGGGCGCGCCGCGGGGGCACGCCAGTCCATCAGCAGGGGTTCGTAGTCGCCTTCGGCGTCGAACAGGCCGAGCCTGCCGACATAGGCGCGGGTGTCGTCGGCGAAGTCGAGCCTGCCGAAGCACAGCCCGTTCTCGACCGCGCTGTACTGCGCGAGCTGTTCGGTGTAGTGCGCGGTGGCCGCGTCGCGCAGGGTCATCGCCTGCGGCAGGCTGCTGGTCTCCCGCAACGTCCTGGCCAGCCGGGCGTCGGTGTCGGTGCGGAGTTCGTCGAGGTGCGCGTAGAGCATGGTGAGGTAGGCCTGCTCGACGTCGATCTCGGTTGACAACCCGGCCTCAGGCGCCCGGTCGGGTCAGCCCGGCAGCGGCGCCGCCACGGCTCAGCACGATCTCGTCGGTCCGCGCGAGCGCCTGGTTGCGCCGGGCCGGGGTCAGCTCGGTGCCGACGGTGAGGTTCCGCAGCCGGATCGGCGGCCCGAGATCCACCAGTGTCGGCAGGTACTCGGCCTTGTCGACGGCCCAGGTCTGGCCGGTCTTGACGAACCGGAAGCGCGCCAGCACGCCTTCCTCCGTGACCCCCTTGGGCTCGTCGTGCTTGGCGACCTGGTTGCCAAGGCCGTAGGTCACCCACTTGCCGTCGATCCGCTCGAAGGGCTGCACCACGTGCGCGTGGTGGCCGATGATCACGTCCACCGCGGGGTCGGCGAGGATCTGTTTGGCGATCTTGCGCTGGTCGGCGGACGGCTCGTGCTGCCCCTCGACACCCCAGTGCAGGCTCGCCACGACGACCTCGGCACCCGCCGCCCGCGCGGCACGCGCCTCGGCGAGCACCGCCTTGGGGTCGAGCAGGTTCGCCATCCACGGCGACTGCGCGGGCCGGGTGGTGCCCTTGTTGAAGCCGAAGGTGTACGACACCAGGCCGACCTTGACTCCGTTGGCGGTGCGGATCAGCGGCTTGGCCGCCTCGGCGGCCGACCGCGCGGAGCCGGTGTGCCCGATCTCGGCCTTGTCGAGGGCGTCCAGCGTAGCCTTCACGCCCGCCGGACCCTGGTCCATGGTGTGGTTCGACGCCGTTGAGCAGACGTCGAATCCGCTGGTGGCGAGGCCGGGAGCCAGCTCCGGCGGCGCGTTGAACTTCGGGTAGCCCTGGAACCGGCCGCCTGCCTCGGCGATGGGGACTTCCAGGTGGCACAGCGCGAGGTCGGCCTGGTCCAGCACCGGTTTGACCCCCGCGAACAGCGGCGCGAAGTCGCGTTTGCCGTCGCCGTCCCATTCCGCCTGGTCGGTGAGTTCCGGGTGGATCAGCACGTCGCCACCCGCGACGAGGGTGAACCCGGTGGCCGGCGGGGGGCTGGCGGCGGTGCTCGGCGGTGGCCCGGCCGGGATCGACCGCTGGGCGGGTGGACTCGCGGGCGTGGCCGCGCATCCGGCCAGCACGAGACCACTGAACAAGACGGCGGATGCCTGGCGCAGGCGCACCCGGGCACCTTACTCGACCACGTCCGCAGACACCTGTGGCCTCCCCGACAGTGCTCGGCGGGGAGGCCACAGGTCAGGTTCCGGCGGTCAGTGCCGCCTGCGAATCATCAGGAACACCAGGATCAGCACCGCGCCGACGGCCAGCGGGAGCGCGCGTTTGACCAGGGACGGTCCCGCGAACTCCATCAGGTCGATCGGCGCCGAGGCCGGTTCCGCCGCGGCCGCCCGGGGAACCTTCGGCTCCTCGGGGACAGCGTGCAGCGGCCGGTCCGGTTCGGGCTGGGCCTTGGTGTCGGCCTTCTTGGCGTCGACCGGGGGTGCGGGCGCCGCATCCTCGGCCGGGCCGCCCAGCTTGGTCGCCAGGCAGCCCGCGAACGCGTCGAGGATCTTGCCGCCGACCTCGACGATCAAACCGCGACCGAACTGGGCGGGCTTGCCCGTGATGGCCAGGTCGGTCACGACCTCGCCGGTCGTGGCGTCGGCACCGTCGGCGACCAGGGTCAGGGTGACCGTGGCCGAGGCGGTGCCGTTGCCGCGGGAGTCCTTGCCCGCGGCCTTGATGACGACCCGGCGAGCGGCCTCGTCCTTCGCCAGAAACTCACCCGAGCCCTTGTACAGCAACGAGATCGGGCCGAGCTTGACCTTGACGTTGCCGGTGAACGAATCGCCGTCGACCGCGGTCAGGGTGGCGCCGGGCATGCACGGCGCCACCCGTTCCGGGTCGAGCACGGCCGCCCAGACGGTATCGATCCCCGCCGGAACGGAAAACCGGTGCTCCAACTGCACTTGCCTGACCTCCTAGGCGCCGACGGCAGCGGACAGCGCGCGTGAGGTGAGCACGCGAGCCAAGTGCTGCCGGTAGGCGGCATCGGCGTTGCCGTCGCTGGACGGGCTGGTGCCCTCGGCGGCGTGTTCGGCGGCGGCCTTGATGCTCTCGGCCGTGGCCGGTTGGCCGACCAGGGCCTGCTCGACCGCGGTGGCCCGGACCGGCACCGACGACATGTTCGTCAGCCCCACCCGCGCCTCCGCGATCGAGCCGCCCTCGGCCCGCACCGTCGCCGCGACGGCGACGATCGACCACGCCTGCGCGACCCGGTTGAACTTCTCGTAATGCGCGCTCCACCCGGTGTGCTTGGGCACCCGCACCTCGACCAGCAGCTCGTCGGGGCGCAGCGCGGTGGTGAAGTAGTCGACGAAGAAGTCCGCCGCCGACACCGTGCGTCTGCCGTCCGGGCCGCACAGCACAAGCTCGGCGTCCAGCGCGAGCACGGGGGCGAGCAGGTCGCCCGCCGGGTCCGCGTGCGCGATCGACCCGCCGAAGGTGCCCCGGTGGCGAACCTGCGGGTCGGCCACCGTGTCGGTGGCGACCTGCAGCAGCCGGGCGTGCTCGTGCACCATGGCGTCGCGCTGGACGTCGTAGTGCGTGGTCATGGCGCCGATGACGATCGCGTCGCCGTCCTCGCGGACACCGCGCAACTCGGCCACCTTGCCGAGATCGATCAGCACGGTCGGCGCGGCCAGACGCATGCGCAGCACGGGGAGCAGACTCTGCCCGCCCGCGAGCACCTTGGCGTCCTCGCCCGCCTCGGCGAGTGCCCGCACCGCGTCGTCCACCGAAGTGGGGGCGACGTAGTCGAAAGCCGAGGGGATCACTGGGCACCTCCGGTCGCGTCGATCGAACCCAGACCGCCGCCGGCCTGCGCCCCTGTACCGCCCGCGTCCGTCGGGCCGCCGTTGATCGCCGTCCACACCCGCATCGGGGTGCACGGCATCTCGATGTCGTTCACGCCGAACTGGCGCACGGCGTCCACCACCGCGTTGACCACGGCCGGGGTGGACGCGATCGTGCCCGCCTCGCCGACACCCTTGACGCCCAACTGGTTCGTGGTCGACGGGGTCTCGGTGCGGCCGGTGATGAAGTGCGGCAGGTCCATCGCCGACGGCACCAGGTAGTCGGCCAGCGTGCCGGTGGTGAGGGTGCCGCTCTCGTCGTACACAGCCTCCTCGTAGAGCGCCTGCGCGAGACCCTGCGCGAGTCCGCCGTGCACCTGACCCTCGACGATGACCGGGTTGACCACCGTGCCGATGTCGTCGACGCAGACGTACTTGCGGATCTTGACGAACCCGGTCTCGGTGTCCACGTCGACCGCGCACAGGTGCGTGCCGTGCGGGAACGAGAAGTTCTCCGGGTCGTAGGTGGCCTCGGAGTCGAGCGAGGGCTCCACGCCGTCGGGCAGGTCGTGCGCGGCGAACACCGCGAGGGCGATGTCGGTGATGCCGGTGGCCTTCTCGGTGCCCTTGACGGTGAACTTCCCGCCCGCGAACTCCAGGTCGTCTTCGGCGCACTCCATCATGTGCGCCGCGATCCGGCGGGCCTTCTCGATCACCTTGTCGCCCGCCTTGAGCACCGCCATGGCGCCGACGGTCAGCGACCGCGAGCCATAGGTGTCCAGGCCCTTTGGCGAGGTCTGGGTGTCGCCGTGCAGGACCTCGATGTCCTCGAACGGCACGCCGAGCTGGTCGGCGACGATCTGGCTCCACGCCGTCTCGTGGCCCTGGCCGTGCGCCGACGATCCCGTGACGACCTCGACCTTGCCGCTGGGCAGCATCCTGATCGCCGCGTGCTCCCAGCCGCCCGCGCCGTAGGCGAGGGAGCCGAGCACCCGCGAGGGCGCGAGGCCGCACATCTCGGTGAAGGTGGAGATGCCGATGCCGAGCTGCATGGTGTCGCCGCTCTCGCGACGCTGCTTCTGCTCGGCGCGCAGGCCGTCGTAGTCGAAGAGTTCCTTCGCCTTGGCGGTGGCCGCCTCGTAGTTGCCCGAGTCGTACTGCAGCCCGCACACCGAGGTGAACGGGAACTCCTCGTGCTTGATCCAGTTCTTCTCGCGGATCTCCAGCGGGTCCACGCCCAGCTCGACGGCCAGCTCGTCCATCAGCCGCTCGATCGCGAACGTCGCCTCCGGCCTCCCGGCGCCGCGATAGGCGTCGGTGGGCGTCTTGTTGGTGAAGACGTTGGTGCACGCGAAGTGGTAGGCCGGGAACTTGTAGATGGCGTTGAACATGAACGCGCCCAGGATCGGCACGCCCGGGGTGACCAGGCGCAGGTACGCGCCCATGTCGGCGAGCAGCTCGACCTTGAGGCCGGTGACCGTGCCGTCGCTCTTGGCCGCCAGGGTGAGCTTCTGGATCTGGTCGCGGCCGTGGTGGGCCGACACCAGCGACTCCGAGCGGGACTCGGTCCACTTGACCGGCTTGCCCAGGCGTTTGGCGACGACCAGGGTGACCACTTCCTCCGGGGTCACCTGGAGCTTGCCGCCGAACCCGCCGCCGACGTCCGGGGCGATCACCCGGATCTTGTGCTCGGGCACGCCCGTGGTGAGGGCGAGCATGAGCCGCAGGATGTGCGGCACCTGGGTGGCCGACCACATGGTGATCTGCTCACCCGTGGGGTCGACCAGCACCGAGCGGGGCTCCATGAACGCCGGGATCAGCCGCTGCTGGCGGTAGGTGCGCTCGATGAGCACCTCGGCGCCCGCGATGGCCTCCTCGACGTCGCCACCGGTTCCGGCGGCGGCCGAGTCGAAGACCCACAGCGCCGACTTGTTGGTGCCGAGGTCGGCGTGCACGAGATCGGCGTCGTCGGCGACCGCCGCCGCCATGTCGAGCACGACCGGGAGATCCTCGTAGTCGATCTCGATGGCCTCCAGCGCGTCGCGCGCCTCGTACTTCGTCCGCGCGACGACCACCGCGACGGCCTCACCGGCGAAGTTGACCGTGTCCACGGCCAGCGAGGGCGCCGGGGGCGCCTTCATGTCCGGGGTGATCGGCCACGCGCACGGCAGGCTGCCCTGCTCGGCGGCGATGTCCGCGCCCGTGAGCACCGCGATGACGCCGGGCTTGTTCTTGGCCTCGGTCGTGTCGATGCTGACGATTCGGGCGTGCGCGGACGGGCTGCGCAGGAACTCGATGTGCAGCAGGCCGGGCAGGGTGAGGTTGTCGGTCCAGCGGGTGCGGCCGGTGATGAGGCGCGCGTCCTCCTTGCGGAGCCGCGCTTTGCCGACCTCGGGCTCGACGGTGGCGGTCATCATTCACCCCCGGTGGCGTGGCTCGGGGTGCGCGAGACCTGTTCGGCCTCGGGACCGGCGCCGGGGCTCATCTTCTGTGCGGCGTCCCGCACCGCTTTGACGATGTTCTGGTAGCCGGTGCACCGGCACAGGTTGCCTTCGAGGCCGTGTCGCACCTGCTGCTCGTCCGGGTCGGGGTTGTCGCCGAGCAGATCGATCGACTGCATGATCATCCCAGGCGTGCAGAACCCGCACTGCAGCGCGTGGTTGTCGTGGAACGCCTGCTGCACCGGGTGCAGTTTGCCGTCTCGTGCCAGTCCCTCGATGGTCGTGATCTCACTGCCATCGGCCTGCACCGCCAGCACCGAACAGGATTTGACGCTCTGGCCGTTGAGGTGCACGGTGCAGGCGCCGCAGTTACTCGTGTCGCAGCCGACGACGGTGCCGACTTTGCCCACCTGTTCGCGCAAGTAATGGACCAGGAGTTGGCGGGGTTCGACTTCGTCGGTGTAATTCGTTCCGTCGACAGTGACGGTGATGCGCATCGTGCCTCCAAGCTAAATCGCCCGCCTGAGGCGGGCTGGCGGCGAACGGTTCACGTACAAGTCCGGGGGCGCAGGTGATCGGACTCACACGAGAGCCTGCCCCCGTTGGGACCATCCGACAACCCCAACCGGGGCGCAGGTGAACATCGTCCGCAGATGCGCTGCACGTGGCCTGAATCGGCCGTGGATGCGGCGTGCGAACGTCAGCCGTGAATGCGCCCGGACAGCGCGGTGAGCCGCTGGCCGTGCCCGCCCCAGCGCAGCGAGATGATCTCCGCGGCGATCGACACGGCGGTCTCCTCCGGGGTGCGCGCACCAAGGTCCAGACCAATCGGCGAGGCCAGCCCGCACAGCTCGTCCTCGGTCAGACCGGCCTCGCGCAGCCGGGCCATCCGGTCGTCGTGGGTGCGCCGGGAGCCCATCGCGCCGACGTAGCCGAGCTTGCTGCGCAGCGCGACCTCCAGCACCGGCACGTCGAACTTCGGGTCGTGGGTGAGCACGGTGACAACCGTGCGCTCGTCGACCCGGCCCGCGGCCAGCTCGGCGGTCAGGTACCGGTGCGGCCAGTCGACCACCACCTCGTGCGCGCCGGGGAACCGGCTTGTGGTGGCGAAGACAGGCCGCGCGTCGCAGACGGTGACCCGGTAGCCGAGGTAGGACCCCATGCGGGCCATGGCGGCGGCGAAGTCGATCGCGCCGAAGACCAGCATTCGCGGCGGCGGCTCGAAGGAGCTGACGAACACCGACATGCCCTCGCCGCGGCGCTCGCCGTCGGTGCCGTAGCCGACGGTGCCGCTGCGGCCGCCCGCGAGCAGGCCGCGCGCGTCGTCCACGATGGCGGCGTCGATGCGGGCCGACCCGGTGCCGCCCGCGGTGCGGTCCGGCCACACGACCAGGCGCTTGCCCAGCCGCTCCGGGTCGGGGTGCGCGACGATCGTGACGAGCGCGACGGGGACCTCGGCGCGCACCGACTCGGCCAGCTCGGCGAGCGCGGGAAAGCTCTCGCGGTCGAGCCGCTCTACGAAGATGTCGATGATGCCACCGCAGGTCAGGCCCACGGCGAAAGCGTCGTCGTCGCTGACGCCGTAGCGCTGCAGGACGGGCTTGTCGGTGTCGAGCACCTCGCGGCCCAGCTCGTAGACCGCGCCCTCGACGCAGCCCCCGGACACGCTGCCCGTCACCGTGCCGTCGACCGAGACCAGCATCGAGGCGCCCGCCGCGCGCGGCGCGGAGGAGAAGGTGGCGACCACGGTGCCGATGGCGACCGACTCGCCGGCGTCGTAGCGACGCATCACCTCGTCGAGCACGTCACGCACGGCGTACCTCCTGCAGCAGTCGTTCGAGTGTGGCCACGCTGTGGCCCGCCAGCAGGCGGTGCACGTGCGGCAGCGCCGCGGCGATTCCCGACTGTACGGGCTGGTAGGCGGCGCCTCCAGCGTGCGGGTTGACCCAGTAGACGCGGTGGGCCAGCCGGTTGAGCCGGGCCATCTGCTCGGCCAGCAGGCTCGGGTCGCCCCGCTCCCAGCCGTCGGAGAACAGCACCACGACGGCCTGGCGAGCAACGCCGCGCTGGCCCCAGCGGTCGAGGAACGCGCGCAGCGTCTCGCCGAGCCGGGTGCCGCCCGCGAAATCGGGCACCGCGCGGGCGGCGGCGGTGAGGGCGAGTTCCGGGTCGCGCTGGCGGAGTTGGCGGGTGAGCCGGGTCAGCCGGGTGCCGAGAGTGAAGACCTCGGTGCTCATAGGGGCCCGCCGGGCCATCGCGTGGCCGAAGCGGAGCAGCGCGTCGGCGTAGGGGTGCATCGAGCCGGAGACGTCGACCAGCAGCACCACGCGGCGGGGCCTGCTGCGCTTGCGCTTGCGGGCGAGTCGGATGGGCTCGCCGCCGGACGCGCGCATGATCTTCACGGTGCCGTGCGCGTCGATCGGGCCGCGGCGGTGCGGGCGCCAGCGCAGCGCGGGGCGCTGCGGCGGGTCGGGGCGGAGCAGGGCGATCATCTCGCGCAGGTGGGCGCGCTCGGCGGCGCTGAGCCCGGAGATATCGCGGTGGCGCAGCAGTTCGGTGTCGCTGGCCGTGCGGTCGACGTGGGGAACCTCGCTGTCGGACTCGCCGCCCAGCTCCGGCGCGAGCGACAGCGCGGCCACCCCGCCGCGCCGCGGCCGGTGGTCCTTGCCGGGGCGCGGGGTGTACAGCGCGTCACCGATGAACCACGCCTGGAAGGCGTTGTCGTAGCGCGGGAGGTCGTCGGGCTCCGAGCACAGGGTGAGCCTGCCCGCCCAGTAGAGCTGGGTGGTCTCGGCCGGATCGAGGTCGGCCACGGCCGCGAGGTATGCCTGCACCCGGTCCGGCCCGCACGCGACGCCTGCCTCCCGCAGGGCCACGGCGAATCCCACCAGGCCGGGCAGCGGGTCGACAAACGGCACACTCACCCGACCATTGTCACCCGATCCGGTGGCGGACGCTGCTCAGCCGACCTCGGCGGCCAGTTCGGCGAGCACCGCGCGGCAGTCGGCCAGCACGCGCTTGCCGCGCTTGGTGGCGCGGTAGCGGCGGACCCGCCTGCCGTCGACCACCTCGGTGCGCGACTTGAGCAGGTTCGCCTCTTGCAGCCGGTGCAGCAGCGGGTAGAGCGTGCCGGGTGAGACGCGGTACCCGCGCGCGCCCAGTTCCGTGCTCAGCCAGGCGCCGTGCACCTCGTCGGCGGCGGCGTACCGGAGCACGCGCAGCCGCAGCGCGCCGTTCCTGAAGTCCCGGACCACATCCATTCCACCACGATATCGGATACCGATATCGTGTTTCGAGTTGGCATGGATCTACTTGTATAGCAGGGTTTCGCGTGCTGAAATCGGTGTACGATATTTGTGGACGACATCGGATTCGTTGACCTGCCGGTAACCCGAACGTGTGAATCCCGACACGCGGCACGTCCACAGCGCGACAATGCACGTGACCGCCGGTAATGTTCGCTGGTCAGCGCCATCAGCCAGGCGTCCCAGTACCGCCGAAAAGGTGAGAAATGCGTCCGTCCAGATGACGCTCGTCGATCAGCCGCTGCCCCTGCTCGCCGCCCCGGATCTCCTTGCCGACGCCGCTGAGCGCGGACTCGCGGTGTTCCGCGCGGGACCCGAGAGCGTCCCCCGCACCCTGCTCGACATCCTCACCGCCGCCGCCGCGCGCCACCCCGACGCGCACGCGATCGATGCAGGCACCACGCCGCTCACCTACCAGGCACTGCTGGCCGAGGTCGACGCCCTGCGGCGCACCCTCGCCGAGACCGGGATCGGCCGCGGCGACCGGGTCGGCATCCGGGTGCCGTCGGGCACCGCCGACCTGTACCTGTCGATCCTGGCCGTCCTCGCCGCGGGCGCGGCCTACGTGCCGGTCGACTTCGAGGACCCGGACGAGCGCGCCGACCTGGTGTTCGGCGAGGCGGACGTGTGCGCCGTGCTGGGCGCCGAGCGCGCGCTGACCATGCGCGGCACGCCGCTCGGCCTGACCGGCACCCCCACGCCCGACGACGACGCGTGGATCATCTTCACCTCTGGTTCCACCGGTAAGCCCAAGGGCGTCGCGGTGAGCCACCGGTCGGCGGCGGCGTTCGTCGACGCCGAGGCCGACCTGTTCCTGCCTGAGGACCACCTGGGCCCCGACGACCGGGTGCTGGCCGGGTTGTCGGTCGCGTTCGACGCCTCGTGCGAGGAGATGTGGCTGGCCTGGCGACACGGCGCGTGCCTGGTGCCCGCGCCGCGCTCGCTCGTGCGCACGGGCGTCGACCTGGGTCCCTGGCTGGTCGAGCGCGAGATCACCGTGGTCTCCACCGTGCCGACGCTGGCCGCGCTGTGGCCCGCGGAGGCGCTCGACGACGTCCGGCTGCTGATCTTCGGCGGCGAGGCGTGCCCGCCCGAGCTGGCCGAGCGGCTGGCCGTGCCGGGCCGCGAGGTGTGGAACACCTACGGCCCCACCGAGGCCACGGTGGTCGCGTGCGCCGCCCGGCTGACCGGCGAGGACCCGGTGCGCATCGGCCTCCCGCTCGACGGCTGGGAGCTGGCCGTGGTCGACCAGGCGGGCGCGCTGGTGCCCATGGGCGGCACCGGCGAACTGGTCATCGGCGGCGCCGGTCTGGCCCGCTACCTCGACCCCGGCAAGGACGCCGAGAAGTACGCCCCGCTGCCCGCGCTGGCCTGGTCGCGCGCGTACCGCAGCGGCGACGTGGTCAAGGCCGAGCCCGCGGGCCTGCTGTTCCTCGGCCGCGCCGACGAGCAGATCAAGCTCGGCGGGCGCCGGATCGAGCTGGGCGAGGTCGACGCCGCGCTCCAGGCTCTCCCCGACGTGGCGGGCGCCGCCGCGGCCGTGCGCGCGACCAAGGCGGGCAATCAGCTCCTGGTCGGCTATGTGGTCGCCGGTGAGGGGTTCGACGCCGCCGCCGCGGTCGAGCGGCTGCGGGCCGCGCTGCCCGCCGCGCTGGTGCCGGTGATCGCGGTGGTCGACACGCTGCCGACGCGGACGTCCGGCAAGGTCGACCGCGCCGCCCTGCCGTGGCCGCTGCCCGCGCTGGACACCGCCGCCCCGCTCACCGCCACCCAGACATGGCTGTCCGGGCTGTGGACAGACCTGCTCGGCGTCGGCTTCACCAGCCCGGACGCCGACTTCTTCGCCCACGGCGGCGGCAGTCTGTCGGCCGCGCAGCTCGTGTCCCGGATTCGGGAGACCTACCCCGGCATCGCCGTCCGCGACGTCTACCAGCACTCGACGCTGGGCGGGCTGGCCGCGCTGATCGACGCGTGCGCCACGAGCGTGCAGAGCGACCGGGTGATCACCCCGACGCCGCGCCGCGCGCAGGTCGCGCAGGTACTGCTGACCATCCCGATGCTCACCGTGGTGGGCGCCCGCTGGGCGGTCACGCTGGCCGCGGTCAACAACGTGCTCGGCCTGCCGTGGGCGCCGACGGTGTCCTGGTGGCTGGTGCTGGCGGGCTGGCTGGTGTTCCTCAGCCCGGCGGGCCGCATGGCCATCGCGGCGGGCACGGCGCGGGTGCTGCTGCGCGGTGTCCGGCCGGGCAGCTACCCGCGCGGCGGCAGTGTCCACCTGCGACTGTGGGCGGCCGAGCGGATGGTCGAGCTGACCGGGGCGACGAACCTCGCGGGCGCGCCCTGGCTGACGCACTACGCGCGGGCACTCGGCGCGCGCATCGGCTCGGACGTCGACCTGCACTCGCTGCCGCCGGTCACCGGCCTGCTCAAGCTCGGCAAGGGCGCGGCGGTGGAGCCCGAGGTGGATCTGTCCGGCCACTGGCTCGACGGCGACGTGCTGCACATCGGCCGCATCAGGATCGGCGCGGGCGCCACGGTCGGCGCGCGCAGCACCCTGTTCCCCGGTGCACGCGTCGGCAAGCGGGCCGAGGTAGCGCCGGGATCCGGCGTGGGTGGCGCGGTTCCCGCCGGTCAGCTCTGGTCCGGGTCGCCCGCTAGCCGCGCGGGCAAGGCGAGCCACCAGCACGCGCGGCCGCCGCGGCGCAGGCGCTGGGTCTTCGCGTACGCGGTCATGTCGGTCGCGCTGAGCCTGGTCCCGGTCGCCGCCGCGGTGCCCGCGCTGCTGGTGCTCGGCGCGGCCCTCGACGGCTCGCCGACGCTCGGCGCGGCGCTCGGCCCCGCGCTGCTCGCGGTGCCCGCGGCGACGGCGGTCTGGCTGGTCGCCTACGCCGTCGCGGTGCTGGTCGGCGTGCGGGCACTGAGCATCGGCCTGCGCGCGGGCAAACACCCGGTGCACAGCCGCATTGCCTGGCAGGCGTGGGCCACCGAGCGGCTGATGGGGCTCGCGCGGGTCGGGCTGTATCCGTTGTACGCCAGCCTGTTCACCCCGGTCTGGCTGCGGGCGCTCGGCATGCGGGTCGGCCGCCGCGTGGAGGCGTCGACCGTGCTGGCGCTGCCGAGCATGACCACGATCGCCGACGGCGCGTTCCTCGCCGACGACACCCTGATCGCCTCCTACGAGCTGGGCGGCGGCTGGATGCGGATCGCGGAGGCGCGGATCGGCAAGCGCGCGTTCCTCGGCAACTCGGGGATGACGGCGCCGGGCCGCAAGGTGCCCAACCGGGGCCTGGTCGGCGTGCTGTCCTCGACGCCGAAGAAGGCCAAGGCGGGCTCGTCCTACCTGGGCATGCCGCCGATGAGGCTGCCGCGCACCCCCGAGTCCGGCGACGAGAGCACCACCTTCGACCCGCCCCGGCGGCTGATGGTGGCGCGGGCGCTGGTGGAGCTGTGCCGGATCGTGCCGGTGATGGCGTCGGTGGCGCTGGCGGTGTTGGTCGCGGCCGGGTTCGAACTGGTGGCCGCGCGCCTCGGCTTCGGCGTGGCGCTGCTGCTCGGCGGCGTGCTGCTGCTCGGCGCGGGGTTGGCCGCGTGCGCGGTGGCGGCGTTGGCGAAATGGTTGCTGGTAGGCCGGTTCGCCGCGATCGACCGTCCACTGTGGAGCTCGTTCGTCTGGCGTAACGAGCTGGCGGACACGTTCGTGGAGATGCTCGCGGTGCCATGGTTCGCGGCGTCGGCGCACGGTACGCCGCTGCTGGCGGTGTGGCTGCGCGGCCTCGGCGCGAAGATCGGCCGGGGCGCGTGGGTGGAGACGTACTGGCTGCCGGAGTACGACCTGGTGCGCGTCGGCGCGGGCGCCACGGTGAACCGCGGCTGCGTGCTGCAGACCCACCTGTTCCACGACCGGATCATGAGCATGGACACGGTCACCGTCGGCGCGGGCGCCACGCTCGGCCCGCACGGCATCGTGCTGCCCGGCGCGGCCATCGGCGAGCGGACCACCGTCGGCCCCGCGTCGCTGGTGATGCGCGGCGAGTCGGTGCCCGAGGGCAGCCGGTGGCTGGGCAACCCGATCGCGGTGTGGTCTGCCGCTGTCTGACCCGTCCTGTTTGAATGGGGCCATGAGCGCCAAGGCTGATCCGGCTCGCGCCGGTCAGCCCGGCGCCGTCACGTCCGCCGACGCCTACCTGCCGCAGCACGGAAACGGCGGCTATCGCGTCACGCACTACGACCTCGTGCTGGACTACCGAGTCGGCCCCGGCAGGCTCGACGGCCGGGCCAGGCTGACGGCCGTCGCCACGCAGACGCTGTCCCGGTTCAGCCTGGACTTCGGCGGGCTGCGGGTGAGCCGCGTCACGGTGAACGGCAAGCCCGCGCGCTACTCCCAGCGCGGCGCGAAGCTGCACGTGGTCCCCGCGCGGGCGCTCGCGGCGGACGCGGAGTTCACCGTCGAGGTGCGCTACGGCGGGTCGCCCGCGCCGATCCCGAGCCACTGGGGCGAACTGGGCTGGGACTACCTCGACGACGGCGTCATCGTGGCGAGCCAACCGATCGGCTCGCCGTCGTGGTTCCCGTGCAACGACCACCCCGGTGACAAGGCGGCGTACCGGATCGAGGTGACGGTCGCGTCGGTCTACCAGGTGGTGGCGAACGGGGTGCTGGAGTCGCGGCGGACGGCCGCGAGCACCACGACGTGGGTGTACCGGCTCCCGCAGCCGACGTCGTCGTACCTGATCAGTGTCCAAATAGGACGGTACGTGCTGACCGAGTCCGCCGTGGGCAGGGTGTCGATGGACGCCGCCGTACCCGCGCGGCTGATGGTGCCGTTCCAGCACGACTTCGGGCGCCAGCCGAAGATGCTGGCGGCGTTCGAGAACCTGTTCGGCTCCTACCCGTTCGACCGCTATGGCGTAGTCGTGGTGGACGCGGACCTGGACGCCCCGGTCGAGGCACAGGCCCTGTCGATCTTCGGCGCGAACCACGTCGACGGTCGGCGGGGAGCGGAGAACCTGGTGGCGCACGAGTTGGCGCACCAGTGGTTCGGCAACAGCCTGACCGTGGCCGAGTGGCGGCACATCTGGCTCAACGAGGGCTTCGCGACCTACGCGGAATGGCTCTGGTCCGAGGTCTCCGGCGGCGATTCCGCCGACACCCACGCCCGCCGGGCGTGGCGCGACCTGGCCGCGCTCCCGCGGGACTTGCGCCTGGCCGACCCTGGCGTCCGCCAGTTGTTCGACGACCGGGTGTACCTGCGCGGCGCGGCGACCCTGCACGCGCTGCGGATTCGCTTGGGGGACAACGCCTTCTTCGCGCTGCTGGTCGAGTGGACCGCGACCCACCGGCACGCGACCGTGACGACGGAGGGTTTCACGTCGATGGCGCAGCGGCACACCCCCTGGCCGCTCACCGAGCTGTTCGCGAGCTGGCTCTTCGACGCCGCCCTGCCCACCCTGCCAAGCTAAGCCTTGCGGGACAACCAGGACGCGCGGTGTCAAGGGGACAGTCGGTACAGCCGCAACGCCAGTTGGATCTCCAGGGTTCGCTCGGGCGTCTGCCAGTCCTCCCCCAGCAGGGAGCCGATCCGCTCCAGCCGCTGGACGACGGTGTTCACGTGGACGTGCAGCACGTCCTTGGCCCGCGTCAGGTTCGCCCCGCAGATGAAGTACGCCTCCAGCGTGCGCAGCAGCTCGGTACCCCGCCGGTCGTCGTAGTCGAGGACGGGGCCGAGGGTGGTGTGCACGAAGCCCTCGATGTCGGCGCGGTCGCCCAGCAGCAGCCCGACGAAACCCAGGTCGGCCATCGAGCCGCCCTGGCCCGCGCGGCCAAGGGCCAGCAGCGACCGCACGCAGCGGGCCGCCTCGGCGTGCGCGTCGACCAGGGCGCCGACGCCCGCGACCGGGCCCGCGGCGCCGACGGTGACCTCCACGTCCAAAGTGGACCCCAGCTCGGCGGCGATCCGGCAGGCGAGCTTGCCGGGGTCGCCCTCGCGCGCCAGCAGGACCACCTGCTCGGCGTGCACCCCCACCAGCGCGCCGTACCTGGCCGCGGCCAGCGCGAGGCGCCTGCGGGGGACGTGGTCGGCGGTGGCCACCAGCACGGCGTGCGGCTCGGCCAGATCGACCCCGAGGCGGTGGCCGCGGGCGATCAGTGCCGCGGGGTTGCGCTCCGGCGCGGTCAGCAGGTCGGTCAGCAGTTCGCCGCGCACCTCGTCCTCGGCCTGGGCGACCGAGCGGCGCAGCATGAGCAGCAGCGCGGTGACCACGCCCGCGCGCTCGAACAGCCGCCGGTCCGCGTCGCCGAGGGTGGGCCGGCCGGTGAGCAGGAGGCTGCCCAGAAGTTCTTGTCCCGCTTGCACAGCGCACACCCAGATATCCTGTGTGGACACCGCGCGGCCGGACGACCGGGACGCCGCGACCGCCGTCTCCGGCGGCCGGACCGTACCCGCGCCGACCCTGGCCAACTCGATGCCCTTGGTGTCGTACATGGTGATGCCGCCGCGTAGCACCTCGGCCACCGCCGCGGCCACATCGGGCACATCGCCGCCGCGCAGCACCAAGTCCATCAGCTTGTCGTGCGCCGCCTCGGCGCGGTGCAGGGCCTCGTTGTGCGCGCTGATCGTCTCGCTCGCCTTGTTGAGGTCGGACAGCGCGAGGCGGGTCTCGTCGAGCAGGTGGGCGTTGTCGATGGCGATCGCGGCGTGGTCGGCCAGCGACGACAGCAGCGCGACCTCCTCGGCGGCGAAGTCGCGGGGGGTGCGGTCGGCGGCGTAGAGCACACCGATGACCTTGCTGCCGATCGCCAGCGGCACCCCGAGGATCGCGGCCAGGCCCTCGTCGCGCACCGAGGAGTCGATCGGGTGGGTGTGGTGGAACCGCTCGTCGGCGAAGTAGTCGCGGCTGGCGTACGGGCGGGCGGTCTGCGCCACCAGACCGCCGAGCCCCTCGCCCATCCCCAGGTTGACCTGCTGGAACAGCGCCGACACCGACCCGTCGGTGACCCGCATGTAGGTCTTGCCCGCGTGCTCGTCGTTCAGCGTCAGGTAGGAGACGTCGACGCCGAGCAGCATCCGCGCCCGGTGCACGATCGAGCGGAGCACGGCATCGGTGTCGCGCAGCCCGGCGAGGTCGCTGGCGGTGTCGAACAGCGCGGTCAGCTCGGCTTCCCGCCGCCGGTGCTCGGCCAGGGTGTGCCGAATGCGCAGCGCGTCCTTGGTCGCCTGCTCCAGCAGCGCGAGGTCGGCGCCGTCGAGCCCGGCGGCCCCCGCGGCCACCGCGACCTGGGCCAACTGCTCTGCGTTGGCGCCGCGGGCGAGCAGATCGAACAGCTTGCGCACGGCGTCGTGTGCGTTCACGGGGGTCATAGTCGCACCGCACGCTGTCCTGTGCACTGAAAAGTGGGCGCCCCGGGACCGCCCGGTGTGGTGGCCAGGCGGGCCCGGGGCAAGTCGGTCAGGTCAGCGCACCGCTTCGGTGGACGCGGCGTCCGCCGAGGGGCGCGCGGCCGGGATGTCGGCCTCCTCAAGCCGGTCACCGAGCGACTCGCCCTTGGTCTCACGGGCCGACAGGACCGCGACCACGGTGATCGCGCACATCGCGACCACGTAGAGCGAGACCGGCACCGTGCTGTCGTAGGCCTTGAACAGCGCCACCGCGATCAGCGGCGCCACGGCGCCCGCCGCGATCGAGGACAGTTGGCTGCCCACCGACAGACCGGTGTAGCGGACCCGGGTGTTGTACTGCTCGGAGAAGAACGCCGCCTGCGGGCCGTACATCGCCCCGTGCAGCACCAGGCCGACCGTCGTCGCGAGGATGATCACGCCGCTGGACTTGGTGTCCAGCATCGCGAAGAACGCGAAGCTCCACACCGCCATGCCGACCGCGCCGAACAGGTAGACCGGCCGACGGCCGATCCGGTCGGAAAGCGAGCCCCACAGCGGCAGCGAGATGAAGTGCACCGCCGAGCCGACCAGCACCGCGTTCAGCCCGACGCCCTTGGCCAGCCCGAGGCCGGTGGTGACGTAGACCAGGATGAACGCGGTGATCACGTAGTAGGACACGTTCTCGGCCATGCGCGCGCCGATCGTGATCAGCACCTGGCGCCAGCTGTCGCGGAACACCTCGACCACCGGCACGTGCTGCTTCTCCTCCGCGCGCTCCGCCGCCTTCTGCTGCGCGGCAAGGAAAACCGGCGACTCGGTGACGGTGAGCCGGATCCACAGGCCGATGACGACCAGCACGCCGGAGATCAGGAACGGGATGCGCCAGCCGTAGGACAGGAACGCCTCGTCGGTCTGCACCGCGGCCAGGATCGCCAGCACGGCCGTGGCCAGCAGGTTGCCGCCGGGCGCGCCGCACTGCGGCCACGACGCCCAGAACCCGCGCCGCTTGTCGTCGCCGTGCTCGGAGACGATCAACACCGCGCCGCCCCACTCGCCGCCCAGCGCGAAGCCCTGGACCAGGCGCAACAGCGTCAGCAGGATCGGCGCCGCCACGCCGATCGCGGCGTAGGTGGGCAACAGACCCATCGCGAACGTCGCGCCACCCATCAGCAGCAGGCTCAGCACCAGCAGCTTCTTGCGGCCGACCTTGTCGCCGAAGTGGCCGAACACCAGCCCGCCGATCGGGCGGGCGAGGAAACCGATGGCGTAGGTCAGGAACGCCAACAGGGTGCCGGTCAGCGGGTCGGCGGTCGGGAAGAACAGCTTGTTGAACACCAGCGCGGCGGCCGCGGTGTAGAGGAAAAAGTCGTACCACTCGATCGTCGTGCCGATCAGGCTCGCCCCGACGATCCGCACGAACGACTTGGGCTTCGTTGCCGTGTTGGCTGACAAGGTTGTCACCGCATTTCCGTTGACAGGGTGGGGAAGGGAATCAGTTCGCGGTCCAGCCACCGTCGATCGGGACCGACGCCCCGGTCAGGTGGCCCGCGTTCTTGCCGCACAGCCAGCGCACGAGTTCGGCGACGTCCTCCGGTTCGATGAGCCGCTTGATCGGCGCCCGGTCCAGCAGCACGCGCTCGACGACCTCGTCGGCGGCGATGCCGTGCTCGCGGGACTGCGCGTCGATCTGGTTCTGCACCAGCGGGGTGCGCACGTACCCCGGGCTGACGCAGTTGCTCGTCACGCCGTGCGGCGCGCCTTCGATGGCCGCCACCTTGGACAGCCCCTCCAGCGCGTGCTTCGCCGCGACGTACGCCGCCTTGTACGCGCTGGCCCGCAGGCCGTGCACGCTGGAGATGTTGACGATCCGGCCCCAGCCGCGCGCGTACATGTGCGGCAGGCACCGGCGGATGAGCAGGAACGGCGCGGTCACCATGACCTGCTGGATCAGCGCGAACCGCTCCGGGGGGAACTCGTGCAGTGCGGCGACGTGCTGGAGTCCGGCGTTGTTCACCAGCACGTCGACCTCGGTCGGCAACGTCTCCACTGCCGCGGCGTCGGCCAGGTCGACGACGTGCGCCCAGCCGCCCACCTCGGCGGCCGCCGCTTCGGCGCCGGGGCCGTCGCGGTCGACCACGTGCACCTTGGCGCCCGCCGCGGCGAGTGCCCGCACACAGGCGCGGCCGATACCGCCTGCGCCGCCGGTCACCAACGCGGTGCGCCCGTCGAGGCCGTCGGTGGGGTTGTGATCAGGACCACTGGTCATGGCACACGACGTTAGGTTCACCGCGACCCGGCAGCCATGTGTGCCGCTCCTACAACTTTCCGATTTGGCGTGTCGGGTCCAACCATGCGGGCGCGCGCATCAATGTCTGCGTAGGCTGGCACAGTGATTTGTCCGAAGTGTCAGAACGCGATGCGCACGGTGGACCGCCTCGGCGTCCACATCGACCAGTGCGAAGGGTGTCGGGGGATCTTCCTCGACCGTGGTGAGCTTGAGCAGATCGCCAGTGCCGAGCAGCGCCACTACACGGCGGCTCCGCCCCAGGCGTATCAGCCGAGCCCGCCTCCGCCGACCGCGGCCTACCCGCCGCCCGCTGCCGCGTACCCGCCGCCGGGCTACGCGCCGCAGCCGGGTTACCGCGACTCGCCCCCCGGCTATGGCGGCCACGCGGGCTACCGCGATTCGCCGCCCGGCTACGGGCACCGCGACTCGCCGCCCGGGTACGGCCACAGCTCGCACGGCGGGCACCACAAGAAGCGGCGCAAGAGCTTCCTCGAAGACCTCTTCGACTGAGTCGAGTCGGTGAACCTGATGATCTGCGCGGCCTGCGGTGAGTGGGCCGACGCACCTCAGGTCGACCACGACGACGGTCAGGCTGTGCTCGTCTGTGTCCGATGTGGACATCGGGAGCCGTTCGCGCGGCTCCCGATGTTCGCCCTCACCGGGCCCAGCGGCACCGGCAAGTCGACGGTGTGCCGTCGGCTCGGCGCGCTGCTCGGTTCGCGGGTGGTCGTGCTGGAGCAGGACGTGCTGTGGGTCGGCGCCCTGCGCGACCCGGACGACGACTTCGGCGCGTTCCGGCAGACCTGGCTGCGCACGGTCGCGATGGTCAACCAGAGCGGTCGGCCCGCCGTGCTGTGCGGGACGGTCGCGCCGCCGCAGTTCGAGCGCCGCCCCGAGCGGGCGCTGTTCACGGAAATCCACTACCTCGCACTGGTCGCCGAGGACGAGACGCTGCGCAAACGCTTGTGCGCCCGTCCCGCCTGGCGCGAATGGGACGACGAGCAGCGCGTGTCCGACATGCTCGCGTTCAACGGCTGGATCAAGGACAACGCCGATCTGACCAGCCCGCCCATGGCACTGCTGGACACCACGACGGCCACTGTGGACGAGACGGCGGCCGCGGTCGCGGACTGGGTACGCGCCCGCCTCTGAGCACCTCGGACCGGTGTGACCGACCCCACCGATCGTGTGCAAGCAGACCGCTTGCAACTGCTAGCACCGCGGCGTACCGTCGATCCTGTCACCAAGGAGGCGGTACCGAATGGACGAGACCGGCAACGGCGAGGTCCGGGCGATCGACAAGGTCGCCGACTTGGGGCGCGACATCGGCGAGTACATCAAGCAGCAGCGCAACAACGCCAAGATCTCGCTGCGCCAGCTCTCGAAACTCGCCGGGGTCTCCAATCCGTACCTGAGTCAGATCGAGCGCGGGCTGCGCAGGCCGAGCGCCGAGATCCTGCAACAGATCGCCAAGGGGCTGCGGATCTCCGCCGAGGCGCTGTACGTGCAGGCGGGCATCCTCGATCTCCCGGCAGGCGGCCCCGTGGCCGACGCCGTGCGCACCGCGGACGAACTGACCGAACGCCAGAAGCAAGTGCTGCTGGACATCTACGAGTCCTTCCGGCGCGAGAATTCCCTCAAACAGTCCACAGTAGAGGGGTCTGATGTGGACGACGAAACCGATCGGACCCCAGCTTCGAGGAGTGAGCAGAATGACGCTGCCCAAGAGCGATGACGTCCGCAAGGTGGGCGAGCAGGCCGTGTCCGTGGTGAACACCGCCATCGAGCAGGCCCGCACCCCGCTGCTGGCCGCGCTCGGCGCGGGCGACCTGGCCGCCAAGGCCGTCGCTGACGCCGTCAACAAGGCCAAGGTGCGCGCCGACGCCACCAAGACCGCCGTCGAGGACCTGCCCAGTGACCTCACCGGCCTGCGCGACAAGCTCGACCCGGCCGAGCTGCGCAAGCTCGTCGACGAGTACACCGACGCCGCGCTGAAGCTTTACCAGAAGCTGGCCGACCAAGGCGAGGACGCGCTGGGCAAGCTGCGCTCCCAGCCGCAGGTCAAGAAGGCCATCGAGCAGCTCGAAGAGGCCATCTCGGCCGCTCAGGAGCGCGTCGGCGACGTCGCCGGTGACGCCCGCACGCTGGCCGAGGACGTGCTCGCCAGGGTGACCCGCAAGACCCGCTCGGTCGGCGAGAAGACCGCCCGCACCGCCGAGAAGGTCGCCGCGGAGGTGTCCGAGGCCGTCGAGGAGGCGGGCGAGGACATCGCGCACGAGGTGCGCAGCACCTCCCGCAAGGTCGCCAACAAGACCGCCCCGGCCCGCAAGCCCGCCGTCCGGTCGACCACCGCCAAGCCCACCGCGCCGACCGCCAAGTAACTGTCGCAACGCACCCGAGCCCCCGCACCCCGAGTGCGGGGGCTCGGTGCTGCGCCGGGGGGTGAAACCGCTGCTACGGCGCGTGTTGCGGGCCGAGATGGGGGGAAGTGGTGGAGATGCCCGGTTCGCACGTAGGCTGGACGGGTGCCGGTGACCGCGGTCTGGATTCTGACGATCATCGACTGGGCAGCGGTTCCGGTCGGCGTCTTCGCGTTCATCCATGCGCTCATGCAGCGGCCGGACGCCTACTCCGCCGCCAACCGGATGACCAAGACCGCCTGGCTGGGCATCACCGCCGGAGCCGCGGTCGCGTTGCTGCTGTTCAGTTTCGCGGGCAACGGGTGGATCTTCTGGATGGCCGGTCTCGTCGCCGCGCTGGTCTACATCGTCGACGTCCGGCCGAAGCTGCTGGAGGTCCAGCGCGGCCAGCGCTGGTGACTGTCCTCAAGTCGTGACGAGGACCAGCAGCGTCCCGATCGCGACGATGGTGCCGACCAGCAGCGTCCCGCAGCCTGCCAGGATCGTGCGCCGGGTTGTCGCGGCACGGATGGCCGCGACCACCGCCAGCACCACCGTGAGCAGCGTGATCACCGAATAGGCGACCGCCCCCGCGACCGGCGACCCCTGCCCCTTGGTCAGCGTCGGGCCGAACACGATCACCACGAAACACACCACGCCCCCGGCGGCGAACAGCGTCGCCGCCGCGAGCAGCACCAGCGCCTTGGCCGTCCCGGTCCGGTTGGTCACCACGGGCCGACCTTAGGGCGCGTCAGTCCGCTTCGGGCATCAGGATCCAGCAGGCCAGGTAGATCAGGGCGCCGGTGCCGAAGCCGAGCAGGGTCGCGGCCACCAGCAGGATGCGCACCAGGGCGGCTTCCACGCCGAGCACGGCGGCGACGCCGCCACAGACCCCGGCGACCATCCGGTCGGTGCGGCTGCGGCGCAGCTTGCGGACGTTCCCGCGCGGCGGGCTGTCGGAGTAGATGTCGTTCGTCATGACTCCAGACTCCCCGGCGGACGGCGTCCCGACATCCGGGAAGGCCCCTGAACTCAAGGTCAGGGTCACCCCGAGCGGACTCGGCGCGGCGCGGTTGTGCCGGTTACTGTGACTCCATGGAGCCGTGGCCGCAGTTCGCCGCACCGGACGAGTTGGTCGGTGCCCTCGACCAGGTCGGTTATCTGGCGGACGAGGGCCTGGCCACCGCCGCGTTCCTGGCGCTGCGGATGGGCCGCCCCCTGTTCTGCGAAGGCGAACCGGGCACCGGCAAGACCTCCCTCGCCGCCGCGCTGGCCAAGGCCCTCGACGTCGAGCTTATCCGGCTGCAGTGCCACGAGGGCATCGACGCCACCCAGGCCCTCTACGACTGGGACTTCCCCCGCCAGTTGCTGCACCTGCGCGCACTTGAGGCGTCGACAGCGGGCCAACTCGACCCGGACGAGGCCGAGAAGTCGTTGTATACCAGGCGTTTCCTCCTCGCGCGGCCGCTGCTGCGGGCCTTGGAGAACGCCCCGTGCGTCCTGCTCGTCGACGAGGTCGACCGCGCCGACGACGAGTTCGAGGCGTTCCTGTTGGAGGTGCTGGGGGAGAATTCGGTGACCGTGCCGGAACTGGGCGAGGTCCGCGCCGAGATCCCGCCGCTGGTCGTGCTCACCTCCAACCGCACCCGCGAGGTCCACGACGCGCTCAAGCGGCGATGCCTCTACCACTGGCTGGAACACCCGAACCTCACTCGCGAACTGGCCATCCTGCGCAGCCGACTCCCCGGCATCAGCGAGCGGCTGGCCGCCCAGGTCGCGCACGCGGTCCGCAAACTCCGCGAAGCCGAACTCCTCAAGCCCCCGGGCGTAGCCGAGTCGATCGACTGGGCCACGGCCCTGATAGCGCTGGGCCGCACGGAACTCGACGCCGCGAGCGCGGCGGTCACCCTGGGCGCCGTGCTGAAATACCGCGAAGACGCCGACCGTGTCGTCGCCGCAGGCCTGGACGCCCTCCTGGCGGGCTAGTGCGTTGGCCCCGGCGAGCGGGACGACCGCCCGCCGGGGCCGGACTTCACTTGCCCGCGCGGTAGACCGTCCACGCGCTCTGGATTCGGGCCGACTGGCCCGGGGTGAACTGGTCGTAGCAGTCGTCGTAGGAGTAGTCCATGTAGTTGCGGATCGGGTCGAGGCCGGGCAGGGCACAGGAATCGCGGCCCTGCGGGCAGCCGGAGGTCGGGCTGGACTGCGCCGGGGTGTCCGCGACCTCGTCATTGGTCGAGGTACAGCCGCCCTGGAAGGTGTGGTAGAGCCCCATCCAGTGCCCGGCCTCGTGGGTGAGCGTCTTGCCGAGGTCGAAGTTTGCCGCGCTGCCGCCCGGCACGCTGGTGTAGTCGATGACGACGCCGTCCACCTTGGCATTCTTCGCATACGACGACGGGAACGTGGCATAGCCGAGGCCGGAGATGTCGACCGACCACACGTTGAGCGTGGTGGCCGTGCCGACGCGGGTCGAGGACTTCATGTCCCGCTCCACATTGGACCGATCGGCCCTGGTGAACCAGGTCGCGTTCGACCAGCGTTTGGTCTGCTGCAACGTGAAGGTGAATCCGGTGTTCGCGGCGACACCGGGGGCTTCCGAGCCAGCGAAGCCGTCGTTGAGCACCCGGATCTGCTGGGCGATCGTGGCGTCGGAGATGGCGCCGACGCCGTTGGCGCCGGTCACCACATGGAACACGACGGGGATCGTGGCGCCCGCCTTGCCGAGCTGTCCGGTCGCGGTCAACTGCGCGAGTTTGTCCCGCAGTTCCTTGTCCATCCGGTCGGCTTCGGCCTTGGTCAACTCGTTGCGCTCGACGCCCGCCGCGGTGCCCGGTTTGACCCGGGCGGCCGAGAGGACGTCATCGCAGAGTTCGGGGCGCGCCGCGGTGTTGGCGGTGCCCGCGCCGGTGACCAGGGTCAGACCGCCGACGGCGAGCGTCGCCGCGACCAGGACCGAGCGCACTCGGGTGGAGCGGGTGTTCGACATGTGCGTCCTCCATGCAGGGGTGAGGATTCGCTGGGCGGCCACAGGGTGCCGCCGAGCGAATCCTCACCGAAGACCGCCACCGAACAGAGCGCGATTGTGACTTGGGTCACTCATCAACTAATCAACGTATTACCAGTTGCGCACCTGTGGTCAGGACAACGCGCAGGTGGTGGCCTCGTTCACCGTGGGCGACCGCGGAATCGTCGCCGACCGCGGTGGCCGCTGGCCGTTGGTCCAGCCCGCCACCGCGTCGAACGCGGTGAGGAAGCACGGGGCGATCGGGCGGAGCTTGGCCGGGTACGCGTCGTACAGACCGTCCACATGCGTCCCGTCGACGATGCGGAAGTACCGGTGCAGCGAGCCGCGGCCGCGGTCGGAGATCATCTGCGCGTACACGTCCGAGCCCGTCGAGATCGGCAGCAGCGCGTCCAGGGTGCCGTGCAGGGTGATCATCGGCTTGCCGATGCGGCCGGTCAGCGAGATCCGCTCGACCGCCGAGTGCACCTGCCGCGGCCGGGACGCGTAGTCGTAGTCGGCGTCGCAGTTCGGCGTTCCGCTGGCACAGAAGGGAACTCCGGCCTGCAGGTCGCCGTCGAAGCCGGGGTCGAACTCCTCGCGGTAGATGCGCTGGGTGAGGTCCCAGTAGACCTGGTAGTGGAAGGCCCACAGGAACTCCGAGCCCGGCGCCATCCCGGCGTCGAGGATGGCCTGGCGCGCGGCGGGATCACCGGCCACGTACGCCGGGTAGTTCTTGATCACGGTGGGCAGAGAGGTGAACAGGTTCGGGCCGCGCTCGGTCCACAGCGTGCCCTCCCAGTCGACACCGCCGTCGTAGAGGAACGCGCGGTTCTCCAACTGCCAGCGCACCAGGTAGCCGCCGTTGGACACACCGGCCGCGAGGGTGCGCGCGGGAAGTCGACCATAGCGTTGCGCCACAACGACTTTCGCCGCCACCGTCAACTGGGTGACCCGGGTGTTCCACTCCGCCACCGCGTCGCCGGGGCGCCTGCCGTCGGTGTAGAACGCGGCGCCGATGTTGCCCTTGTCGGTGGACGCGAAGGCGTACCCGGCGGCGAGCACGTGGTCGGCGATCGTGCGGTCGTTCGCGTACTGGCGCCGCACGCCGGGCGCGCCGGACACCACCAGTCCGCCGTTCCACCGGTCCGGCAGCCGCACCACGAACTGGGAGTCGTGGTTCCAGCCGTTGTTGGTGTTCGACGTCGAGGTGTCCGGGAAGTAGCCGTCCACCTGGATTCCCGGGACGCCCGACGGCTGCGGCAGCCCGACCGAGGTGAGGCCGTTCCAGTCGGCGAGCACGGTGTGGCCGGACGCGAGGGTGCCGACGGTCGTGAGGTCGTCGAGGCAGGCGGTCTTCTGCTGCTCGGCACCCGGCACGCGCAGCCGGTCCTGGGCCGCGCAGTGGCCGGAGTGGCCGGTGGCGGTGGCGGGGACAGCCGTCGCGGCCACCAGGCCGACCACGGCCAGGGCGATGCGGGTGAACACGGCACACCTCCACGTCGTTGGGTGTAGGTGAACCTAGGGACGTCACGGGCCAACGGATATGCCGCCGGGCCACACAATGCGCTGGGCGAATGTGGTGTGCGCCACTGTGGTCAATGTCCAACGTAATCTTCTACCGTCAGGTGATCCACATCACACGGGGGTGATCGGGATGCGTTCACTGGTGATCGCACTGACGATGCTGGCCGGCCTGCTGAGCGGCACGGCACCGGCGTCGGCCGCGTCGATCTCGGAGGTGACCGGGTTCGGCGACAATCCCGGCAACCTCAGGATGTTCCGCTACGTGCCCGACGGCCTGCCCGCGGGCAGGCCGGTGGTCGTCGCGCTGCACGGCTGCCTGGCGGGCGGCGCGGACTACGGCACCGACGCGGGCTGGATCGAACTGGCCCAGCGCTGGCGGTTCACCGTCGTGCTGCCGCAGCAGCAAATGATCAACAACCCGAGCCGGTGCTTCAACTGGTTCTACGGCGCCGACACCCGACGCGGCTGGGGCGAGGCCGAGTCGATCGCCCAGATGACCCGCCGGACCGTGGCGGATGTCGGCGGGGTCCGTGTCTACGCGACCGGCCTGTCCGCGGGCGGCGCGATGACCTCGGCGATGCTGGGCTCGTACCCGGACCTGTTCGCGGGCGGCGGCATCGTCGCGGGCGTGCCTTACCTGTGCTCGACCGTCCTCGTCACGGCCGGAGTCTGCCTGCTCCCCGGGATGAACCTGACCCCAGGCCAGTGGGGCGACAAGGTGCGATCGACCGGACACCCCGGCCCCTGGCCGACCGTCAGCGTGTGGCACGGCCCGCTGGACTTCACGGTCTCGCCAGGCAACCTGCGCGAGATCGTCGACCAGTGGACCAACGTGCACGGCATCCCGGCCACCCCGTCGGCGACCGACACCGTGGCGGGCTACCCGCACGCGGTCTACCGCAGCGGATCCCGCACCGTGGTCGAGTCATACACGATCACCGGCATGGGCCACGGCCAAGCCGTCGACCCCGGCGGCGCCACCGGGCAATGCGGCCACACCGGACTCTTCTTCCCGGACGCCAACATCTGCGCCGCCTGGCACATCGGCCGATTCTGGGGCCTCGACAGGTAACCGGTGCCCAGGCCGCCTGGGGGCCGCCCCCGAAACGGCCCCCAGGCGATCACCCCCAGCTATTCCGTGCGCAGCGAGTTCAACCTGGTCGCGCTGCGCAGGAACGGCATGGTCACCAGCGACACCAGCACCCCGAGCACGGCCGCCGCCGATGCCATGACGCCGACACCGGCCCAGTCGACGATGAGTGGGTCAACCGACAGGCGCATGACCAGGCCGCCCAACGCGATCCCGGTGACCACCGCGACCGCCACCCCCAGCCCGATCGGCACGGCGATCTGCCACAGCAGCGACCGGGCCAATGCCCCGGTCGGCACACCGCCGGCCGCGAGGATCGCCAGTGGTCGTCTGCGTTCGCGGATGTGTTCCAGGGCAAGCACAAGCAGGCTGATCCCGGCCAGCATCAGGGTGAACACCGACCCGATGAGCAGACCCTGGCGAATGGTCAGGTACGTCTCCTGGTTCGGGTCCAGTCCGGTGTAGACATTCGAGGAGTACATCGACACCCGCCACCGCAGCGGCGCGACGGCGTTGCGCACCGACTCCGCCGCGGCTGAGTGGACCTGGTCCAGTTCGACCCGCAAGGACGTCGACTTCGTGGCGGCGGGCAGGGCGCCGGGCGTGGCGATCACCGTCCCCATGAAGTCGATCTGCCGCACGGGCGGCGAGAGCCCGCGGGACTCGGGCACGGTCCAGGTCGCGACGACTCGGTAGCCGGTCTTGTCGAACTCGACCACGGCCACGCTCCGCCCGGGGGTGAAGCCGCCCAGGTAGGAATCGCCGATGTCGACGGAGAACAGTTGGCCGTCGACGCAGCCCGTGACCGCGAAGTACCGTTCGATCGTGGCGCAGTCCGCCACCGGAAGGGAACTCATGCTGCCCTCGGCGTCGAACCGGACCGTGACGTTCTGGATCTTGTCGACGGCGCGGACACCGTCGACGCCGCGGACCGCGCGGGCGGCGGCGTCGACGAACTCCTCGTCGACGTCGATGCCCAGGATCTGCTGCCGATCGGCGGCCGCCGTCAGCGGCACGTCGTAGACCTGGGCCTGCGAGAGCAGCACCGCCTGCACGGCGATCGCGCCCGCCAGCACCACGGCCACCCCGCCGACGACGCGGGCCGACGTGCCGCTGTCGAGTTGGAGTCGGCGGATCGCGAGCTGCCAGGACGACGGGCCGCCGCCGCCCAGCCGGGCGACCGTGCGCTCCACCACCCACGGCAGCAGGATCGGCACGCCGAGGAGCACGAGCGTCGCGCCCGCGGCGATGCTGTACGCCCAGAACTGGCTGTTGGCGCTGGTGCCGCCGTGCCAGTACAGCAGCGCCACCCCGAGGGCCACCACGCCGATCCGCCACGCGAACCGCCTGCGGATCGGCTTGCTGTACCGAACCACCCCCAGCGGCTCGATGATGGTGCGGCGCAACGCGAACTGCGCCGTCAGCACCGCGAGCACCGGGATGGCCAGCGCCACCAGCGCCGCGAGCCACCAGACCGGGACGATGTCGGACGGGTACACGCTCACGTCCAGGATGCGGACTTTCGCGGCCAGTTCCCGGCCCACCAGGAACAGTCCGGCACCCAGCACCAGGCCCGCGACAGCGCTCACCAGCGCCTCGGCAGCCGCGATGCGGCGTACCTGACCGCTGTCAGAGCCGACGAGCCGCAGCGCCGAGAGCCTGCGATCGCGTTCCGCGCCCGCGATCCGGGTGCTGGACGCCACGAAGATGAAGACCGGCACCAACAGCGCGACCGTGCCGAGCAGGAGCAACAGCAGCAGCCCAGGGTCCAGCGGATGATCGACCGGCGCCCTGCCGAAGGAGTACACCGCCATCGACGATTCGCGGATCTCCGGCCCGGCGCCGGTGTAGGCGAACAGTTCGCCCGGGTCGCGGACCGAGTCGCGGTCCAGCACGCCGACGACGCGCTGCGGGAACCGCGGGCGGAGCAGCTCGCCGTCCGGGCTTGCCAACAGCTCTGCCAGCCCTGGCGAGAGGTAGACCTCGTCCTCGGTGGGCAGCTTCGGCACGCCGGGCGGCGTGGGCGCGGCGGGACCGCCGGCGTTCAAGTAGCCCACGTTGATGAATGTGGCGCCGAATTCGGTCCCGGACGAGAAGTAGTACAGCGGGTCGACGCCCGCGATCGCGTCCGTGTTCGGCGACTGGGCGATGCCACGCTGCTCGCGCGCGTCCATCATCGGGCCGACCGACGAGGCCAGCAGCAGCACCGCGACCGCGATGCCGACGCCGACCGCGCTGAGCACGAACCGCGCCAACGAGGTCCGGCCGCCCCCGACGGCCAGCCGGATCCCGATGGCGAGGTCGTTGAGCCTGGCCCTCACTGGACCAGCTCCACCTGACGGGTCCGCCCGTCGCGCACCACGACCTCGCGGTCGGAGTACGCGGCCACCCGCGGCTCGTGGGTGACCAGCACGATGGCCGCGCCGGTCTCCTTCGCGGTGCTCACCAGCAGCCGCATCACCTGTTCGCCGTTGAGCGAATCGAGCGCGCCGGTCGGTTCGTCGGCGAAGATCACCTTCGGGGCCGCGACCAACGCGCGGGCGACCGCGACCCGCTGGCCCTGGCCGCCGGAGACCTCGCCGGGACGCTTGTCCGCGGCGGCGTCGACCTCCAGCCTGCCGAGCCAGTCCTTGGCGACGCGCTCGGCCTCCTTGCGGGCGACACCGGACAACCGCAGCGGCAGGGCGACGTTCTCCACGCACGAGAGTTCTGGAACAAGTTGACCGAACTGGAAAACCAGGCCGAACTCGGTGCGCCGCAACGCACTGCGCTTCTTGTCGGACATGGCCGACAGCTCCTGGCCCGCGTAGACCACCGAGCCCGACTCGGGCGCGACGATGCCCGCGAGGCAGTGCAGCAAGGTCGACTTACCCGACCCGGACGGCCCCATGACCGCGACGATCTCGCCGCGGCGCACCGTCATCGAGGCGCCGTCGAGCGCGGGCGTCTGACCGAAGGACTTGCGCAGGTCGGTGCCGCTGAGCAGGACGTCGGTCACGACGCCACCTGCCTGCCGAGGTCGGCGAGCCTGGCCGTGGTCAACTCCAGCCACCGCAGGTCCGCCTCCAGGTGGAACAGCGCGTGGTCGCAGATGAGCTGGTCGGCCAGGTCGCCCTGCTGCTTGCGCGCGGTCAGCTCGCGCATCGCCTTGAGATGCGCGACGCGCTGGGCGTCGAGCACGTCCTCGGCGCTGCGGCCGGACATCAGCGCGAGCACGACCTTGGTGTAGAGCGCGCTCTGCAGGTAGATCTGCGGGCTCTCGGGAGTCACGAGCCACACCGCCACGTCGGTGACGCCCGCGTCGGTGATCGCGTACCGCTTGCGTTCCGGGCCGCCCCCTGGTTCGACACCGCTCTCCTCCACCAGTCCGTTGCGCAGCAGCCGCGAGAGCGTGGAGTAGACCTGCCCGTAGGCCAGGGGCCGGTCCGCGCCGAAGTGCTCGTCGTAGACGCGCTTGAGGTCGTAGCCGTGTCGGGGTCCGGTTTCGAGCAGTCCGAGCAAGGCGTGTCCGATTGACATGCGACGGACTCTACAGCATGTGTATACACATGACGAATAGAGGGCTGAGCTGCGCCGATGATCAGCAGGCGCAGAGACAGAACGGGTGGCCCGCAGGGTCGGCGTAGACCCAGAAGGTCTCCTGGGCGTCGTCGAGCAGGCGGGCGCCGAGGGTCATGGCGCGCTCGTGCGCGGCGGCCAGATCGGCCACCTGGAGGTCCAGGTGGAGCATCTGCGGGCGGTCGGCCGCGGGCCAGGTCGGCGGCACGTAGTTGTCGACCCGCTGGAAGTCGACGCGGCCGCTGTCGCCGGTGATCGAGACCCACGAGTTGTCGGCGGCGGGCGCCGGGTCATCCGGCCAGTCCAGGAGCCGGGCGTAGAACGTCGCGAGCGCGAGCGGGTCGGGACAGTCGAGCACGATCGCGCCGAGGGTGGGCACCGCGTTGGCCATGTCTCCTCCTTGATAACCAGTGAAATTAGTATGCGGGTTAGGCGTCCACATGACAACCGGTATTCGGCCTACAGTGGTGTCCGTGAGCGAGCTTGCGAGCGAACCATGTCGCAGGGCGTCCGCGAGCGGCGTCCCGGAGCCTGCGAGGGGGCGCCCGTGAGCGAGCTTGCGGGCGAACCATGTCGCAGGGCGTCCGCGAGCGGCGCCACGGAGCCTGCGAGGGGGCGTCCGTGACTGCCCACGACGTGGAACTGGTCCTCGACTTCCTCAACACGATCGACGTCGAGCAACACGCCGACGTGCTGGACGACGAGCTGCTGTGGCGCACCTGGCTGGCCGAACGCGCACTGGAGCCGGGCGACCCGGCGCACGCCCGCGCGGTCCGCGACGGCCTGCGCGGCGCGGTCGGCGGCCCCGAGACCGGTATGCCCCCGGGCGCGAGCGTGCGCATCGAACTGACCGCGGGCGAACCCCGGCTGATCGCGACCGACGTCGCGGGCGCCGTGCTCGCCGCCGCGACCCGGCTCGCCGTGCTCGGCGAATGGGAGCGGATGAAGATCTGTCCGGCCGACGACTGCCTGTGGGCGTTCTTCGACCGGTCGCGGAACCGGTCGCGCACGTGGTGCTCGATGCAGACGTGCGGCAACCGGGAGAAGGCCCGGGCCTGGCGTGAGCGGACCAAGCTCAACTGATCAACTGAGCCACCGCGTAGAGGGCCGACGCGGAACTACCTCATTCTCTCACGGCAACTATGCGCCGCAGGAACCGTTCGCGACTGCGGCATTCAGCAACGCGGAGACAGCGGCACTGAACTCCAGCCCCCAGGCCCGGGGCGCTTTCGTTTCCGCACAATTAGACGATTAGAGCTGCTTCAGCACATTCTCGCCCAGCTCGCGGAGTTGGCCGACGAACGCGTCAAAATCGCCGCCTTCTCCTACAATCGCCAGATACCGCACGCTTGCCGCCAACAATGAAACATTTCCACTCTTGGTGTCGAGTACGTCAGCGAAAGTTTCGCGGATGCGGTCCGCGATCTGTGGCTGCGCGAAGCTATGGCAGTACAGCGTCGCCGCGTCGTACCCGGCCGGTGCCCGTCGCCAACTTTCCCAATCCAGGATGGTCAACTCCGGGCCGGTGAGATTGCCCCAGTGCAGATCCGCATGGCTGGTCACGAACACCACGTCGACAAACACTGCCCGATCGAGCGTCACACCGAACTGTGTCTCGGTGTTCCGAATCGTATAGCCGATTGCGTCAACCGGATCGTCGTGCGGAGCCGGGTGAGCGGCCAAGGCCGTCAGGCCGTCGCGGAGATCGGACCACCACTGGTCTGGCAGGTGCGGATCGGTGTAGAGGACACCGTCCGCCGAGATGGTTTCCCCGTTGGCCAACGTCATGACCTCCCCACGGAGTCTCGTACCCGCGCGGTAGTCAGTGGTGCTCGTCCAATCATCCCAGCGCACTACCTCTGGCTTTGGGACGCCGCTGATGGCGTTGGCCTCCACGTTGCCGTCCCACCGGCACGCTGGTTGGTAATCCGGGTCTTCGGTCACGACCCTCAACCAGACGTCACGGTCCTGATCGCGTGCCACGACTCCGGCCGACCGCATGTCGTAGGTGTTCACGACCTCGCTGCTACCGGGAACCACGTTCAACCGCGTTGCCGCCGCGTTCAGTTGGCCGAGAAGCCAGAGCCGACGTTCCTCGACGGCTACTTCCACGTCCTCATCAGTCACCGCTGCCTGCCTGCTCTCTGAGTGCGAAGGACTACTTCTTCGAGAACTCGCCATCCTTGTAGTGGCTGCCACCCTTACGACCCCAAGCAGACATCGGGGCGTCGACCTTCTTGTGCCGTTCGACCAACGCAGCCCACTTGGGTGCCTTCGACTTGGCGACAAGCTGTTCGAGAACCGTCATTCATCTACTCACTTTCTCTCATCAAATCTGCAAGCGCCAGGGCTGGCGCTTGGAACGACGTCTGGCAGTGGCGCGTCTCGGTGGCGGTAAATGTGCCGTGCTCAAAGAACCGATTTCCGGCATGGGCACCCTGGCAGAGATCCCAGAATTCGCATGTCTTCTTGCACGCTTCGAGGCCGTCCATGAACTCACCAACGTACCGAACGTCGGAAGCGCGATTTAGGATCGCGGTCAATGGATCGTCGTTTACGTTTCCCACAACGAAGTTGTCGTACTCGGGTGCCTCGACGTCCAGCAGTTCGGGCGACAACAGGATAACGTCCCCGTCCCATCCGATGGTCGGGATCAGGTCGTGGCGACCGTCAGTCGACCGGACGTCCGCGTCGAGTCCGAGGAAGCCGAACACCGACCGGACCTCGCGAATCACCATGTCCGGGTTCGCAGCGCTCCACTCGAACACGTCCCGCCAGTACCGGCGAACCTGCTCGAACGCTGGCGGCAGGCCGCCGACGTTGGCAGCCTCCTGAGCCTCGATGTTGAGGCCAACCCACGTGCACCCCAGATCGGAGAAGAACGACAGCGTCTCCGCGGCGCTGCTGGTGGCCTCGTCGGTGACGACAGCCAGCGTGGTGAACCCGATCCCGTTTCTCTTCAACGTCTCGATACCCGCGACGATCCGATCGAACATCGGATGGCCGCCACGGTTGATCCGGTTCACGTTGACGTGCGCGGGTCCGTCAATGCTCACGCCAACGTCGATCTGGTGCTTCCCGAAGAACTCACACCACTCGTCGGTAATGAGCGTGGCCCCGGTCTGGATTCGATGCACGATCCGCCCCTCGGCAAGGAGATGCTGGAACGGAGTCAGCAGCTCGCCGAACTTGGCACGCCCAACAACCAATGGTTCGCCGCCGTGCCACACCACCTCAAGCGGTGTCTCCGTGCCCCAATGCGCCGGGATGCCAGACACGATCGCCTCTGCCGTGGCGGTCGCCATCTCCAGATTGAGGTGCCGCCTCGGGAGATAGCAGTACGTGCAGTCCAGCGGGCAAAAACTTGTCGGTTGAGTAATGATGGTGCCCGGTTCAGGCTTGATCCAGTGCCTGAACCGGTCCTGAACGGATGGCTCCACCACGCTCGTCATGTCGCACCGTTTCGTCGGGATTGCACCGAGCGGCTTGTCCACCCCAAGCGCAAAGAGTGTCCCACCCGCCACCGACAGTGTCGAGCAAGCGGCAGCAGAAGGGCCTGGCGACCACCCGACTCCCAGCTCAACTGATCAACTGGGCCACCGCGTAGATGACCAGGCCGGCGAGCGCGCCGACCACGGTGCCGTTGATACGGATGAACTGCAGGTCGCGACCGACCTGGAGTTCGATCTTGCGGGAGGTCTCGTCGGCGTCCCAGCGCTGCACGGTGTCGGTGATCAGCGTGGTGATCTCGTCGCGGTAGTTGAGCACGATGTACCCGGCGGCGCCCTCGACCCAGCCGTCGGCCTTGGCGCGCATCGCCTCGTTGGACTGGAGGCGTTCGCCTAGGGTCATCAGCCCGGCCTTGACCCGCGTCCGCAACTCGCTCGACGGGTCCTCGGCCGCGTCGAGCAGCATTCTCTTCGCCGTGGTCCACACCGACCCGATGAGGTTCTGCACCTCGGCGTGCTCCAGCACCTGCTGCTTGACCTGCTCGGCGCGCCGCATCACCTCCGGGTCGCGCTGCAGGTCGCCCGCGAACTCGGTGAGGAACGTGTCGAGCGCGAGCCGCATCGGGTGGTTCACGTCGGTCTTGACGTTCCAGGCGAAGGACAGCACCTCGCCGTAGACCTTGTCGGCGACAAGCGAGTCGACGAACTTCGGCGACCACGTCGGCGCCCGGTCGGACACCACGTTGAGCACCTGATCGTGGTTGCGGTTGACCCACTCGTACGCCTGGTCGCACATGAGGTCGACCAGCTTGTGGTGTGCGCCGTCGGCGAACACGCGCTCCAGCAGCTTGCCCAGCGGCGGCCCCCACGGCACGCTCACCACCCGCTTGACCACGGCCTGCTCCATCACCGCCTGCACGTCCTCGTCGCGCAGCACCGTGACGGCGCCGCGGACGACCGTGGCCAGCTCGGAGGTGACCCGCTCGGCGTTGTCCCGGTCGGCCAGCCAGCCGCCCAGCTTGCGCGCCACCCCCACCCGGCGCAACCGCTCGCGCACGACATCCTCGGCGAGGAAGTTGGTGCCGACGAAGTCGCCGAGACTGTCGCCGAGCACGTCCTTCTTCGTCGGGATGATCGCGGTGTGCGGGATCGGCAGGCCAAGCGGGCGCCGGAACAGCGCGGTGACCGCGAACCAGTCGGCCAGCGCGCCGACCATGCCCGCCTCGGCCGCCGCCTTGAGGTAGCCGACCCAGCCGGGTGCCCCCGCGGCCTGCCAGAGGGTCGTGCCGATGAAGATCAGCGTCGCGGCGAACAGGAAGCCGAGCGCGACCAGTTTCATCCGGCGCAGCGCGCGGCGCTTGTCCTCCTCGGCGAGTGTCAGTTGCTCCACAGGACCATTGTCCGTGAGGATGCTGTTCCGTGCCTCGAACCACGCTCGTCCCGCGGCTGCGGCCCTTCACGTCGACGATCTTCGCCGAGATGACCGCGCTCGCCGTGCGCGCTGGGGCGGTGAACCTCGGCCAGGGTTTCCCGGACACCGACGGCCCCGCGCGGATGCTGGCCGAGGCCCAGAACGCCATCGCGGCGGGGATCAACCAGTACCCGCCCGGACCCGGCCGCCCGGAGCTGCGCGCGGCCATCGCGGCCCGGCGGACCCGGTTCGGGACGTCGTTCGACCCGGACTCGGAGATCCTGGTCACCGTGGGCGCGACCGAGGCCATCGCGGCCACGCTGCTGGCCCTGGTCGAGGCGGGCGACGAGGTGATCATGTTCGAGCCGTACTACGACTCGTACGCCGCCGCCGTGGCGATGGCGGGCGCACAACGCACCGTGTTGTCGCTGGCCGAGGAACCATCAGGCCGCTTCGGCCTCGACGTCGACGCGCTGCGGGCCGCCGTGACGCCGCGGACCAGGGCGATCCTGGTCAACTCGCCGCACAACCCGACCGGCACCGTGCTGACCCGCGACGAGTTGGGCGCCATCGCCGCGGTGTGCGTCGAGCACGACCTGCTGGCGATCACCGACGAGGTGTACGAGGATCTGGTGTTCGACGGCGGCGAGCACGTGCCGCTCGGCACGCTGCCGGGGATGGCCGAGCGGACGCTGACCATCTCCAGCGCGGGCAAGAGCTTCAACTGCACGGGCTGGAAGATCGGATGGGTCTGCGGGCCCGCGGAACTGGTGGCCGCGGTGCGCGCGGCGAAGCAGTTCCTGACGTTCGTGGCCGGGGCCCCGTTCCAGCCCGCCGTGGCCTACGCACTGGAGCACGAGTCCGCATGGGTCGAGTCGATGCGGGATTCCTTGGCGGACAAGCGAAACCGGCTCTCGGCCGGTCTCGCGCAAGCCGGCTTCGGCGTGCGGGCGACGGCAGGCACGTACTTCGTGTGCGCCGACGTCCGCCCCCTGGGCTTCACCGACGGGTTGCAGCTCTGCCGGGAACTGCCGGAGCGGATCGGCGTGGCGGCGGTGCCGGTGCAGGTGTTCACCGACAACCCGGACCGCTGGCGCCACCTGGTCCGCTTCGCATTCTGCAAACGCGACGAAGTCCTGGACGAAGCGATCGAGCGCCTGCACAAACTGGGCTGACGGTCAGCCCGCGCCGAAGGTGACGAAGCCCAGGTGGCCGTGGACGGCTTGCGCGCGGGCCAGGGCGTGAGCCGGGGCGATGCCCGCGCGCAGGTGGTCGTGCAGGGTGCTCATCAGGTCGGCGGCGCGGTCGTCGGGAACCGGCAGGGTGCTGGCGATGACGGTGCGCGTACCGCGGCGGAGCAGCAGCGCGGTCAGACCGAGCAGGTCCCGGGCCGATTCGCAGGACGACAGGACCAGCCGGTGCGGGGCGGCGCGCAGCCGGTCGAGGTCGTAGCCGTAGAGCGGGCCGTCGGCCAGGATCAGGGCCGAGAACAGCGGGACGTCGCCACGGTGCCGTCCGTGCGCGGCGATGTGCACCAGGCCCGCCCCGTCGATCGCGGCCAGCGTTTGGTCCACTGTGGAGTGTCGAGCGGTGAGCAGCCTGCCCCCGTGGCGGCGGTGCAGGTCGCGCACCTCGCGGTCGGCGTGGGTCAGTCCGGGTCCGGCGATCCAGACCGCGTCCCCGCCAGGCTCGGCCACGCGGGTGGCGCGCAGCCAGTACGCCGCGGACGGCGCCACTTCGACCGGGCGGGCCGAGCAGGTCGGCAGGGCGCCCCACGGGACTGCGGCCAGCGCGCGAGTCGGGAGTACCACCAGCGGACGGTCGCCGATCAGCTTGCGCAGGGGCGCGAACAGCACGCCGTCGAGCCGCCGGGCCGCGTGTTCGGCCGCGGCACCGTCGCCGGTTCGAACAGCCAACGCGGCGGCGGTGCGCAAGGCTTCCGCCAGGTCACCGACGATCCGCGAGTCCACCATGGCGTGCACGCGAAAGCGTTGTCCAACAACGGAAACCACACTCAATTGTCCATTATGGACAACGAAGCTCAGCAGCACCCTCGGGCCCAGCGCCGCACTCAACTCATCGACGTCCGGCAGGCGCTCGGCCGGACTCGACAGCGACAGCCTGCGCACGCGGCCCTCCAGTGCGGGTCGGTCGCGCGGATCGGCGGACCGCAGCGCGGCCAACGCGCGGGCGAGTTCCACCGGCGGCGCGTGCCGGGGCCGTGCCATCGCCGCCCGGTGCCGCTCGGTCCAGGCGAAGACGCCCCGCGGACCGCTCGCCGCGCCGACACCGATCTCGGACAACCGGGCGGCCAACTCCGACGCGCCCGCCTGGAGCTCCACGACTCCCAGCGCGGCCGCGTGCTCGTCCACCACCCGCAACCCCGCCCGGCACGCGGCGAGCACCCCGCGACGGGTCGGCGCCGTGTGGGCGCGGGCGAGCCAGCCGAGGACCCGCAGGACGGCGGTGGTGTCCTTGGCGTGCCGGTGGTGCTCGACCAGATCGGGACGTCCGGCGGCCAGGCGCAACTCGGCGGCCTCGGTGACCATGCCCGCCTTGTCGCAATCACCGGCAACCACGATCGCCCACTCCCGGTCGGCTACCCCGCCACCACTCTCGGCCCGCGCGATCACCGACAGTGCACCCGCTGATCCGGTCTCGGCCGCGGCGAAGCGGGCGCGCAGTTCGATCGCCCGCGCGGCCGCGCGCCATCCCGGGCGTTGTTGGGCGGCGAACAGGTCGGCGGCGGATCGGGCCGCGGACACCGCCGCCGCCGATTCTCCAGTCCGAAGTAGACAGTGCGCGTGCACCAACGTCGCCTCGGCGAAGGCTGGGCCGCGGCCCGCCGCGCCGAGGAGGCGGGCGGCGCGGGCCAGGGCCGAGCCCGCCTCCTCGGTGAGGCCTGCCGCGAGCAGCGCGGAAGCACGGTCCACCAAGGCTTCCGGGTGTCTGCGCTCGTCGACGGCGGCGGCGTCGTAGTGGGCGAGGGCGCGCGGAAGGTCGCCTGCCTGCGCGGCGACGAACCCCTGGTTGTGCAGACAGGTCGCGGCGCGTTCGGGTTCGCCCTGGGCGGTGTAGAGCGCGTAGGCCCGGGTGAACGCGGTGTCCGCGCGGGCGAACCGGTGCAGGTAGCCCGCCGACACACCGACGCCGACGAGGGCGTTCGCCTGCCAGTGCGGGTCGTCGGCGAGCCGGTCGGCGGCCGAGGTGAGCACGGCGATGGCGCGGTCGTGGTCGGCGGTCATGCACAGGGTGAGCCCGCGCAGGCAGTCCGCCCGGGCACCGAGGACACCGCTCAGCAACGGGCGGGCGCGGGCGATGAGGTCCGCACTCGCCGCGTGGTCGCCGAGTTGCTGGGAGATCCACGCGAGCACCAGGCTGGCTTCGGCGGCCTCGGTCGGCGTCGTGGCGGCGGTGATCGCGGCGCGGGCGGGTGGCCGGGCGCGCAGAGGTTCGCCGCGTTCCTGGTGGTCGAGTGCCTCGGCGTGGTGGGCGGACCAGGTCAGCGGAACCACCCCGAGACCAGCGGCGCGGCGCCCTCGCGGTGCAAGACCAGCCGCAGTCTGCCCGGCGGGGCGGCGGCGGAGAAGCAGCCGACGGCGTCGACCGGGAGGACGGTCACCCCTGCCGCCGAGTGCAGCTCCGCGCGGGACACCGGGATGGTCAGCAGGCCGCCGATCCGGTCAGCTACCTCGACCAGCACACCGTCGGCCCGCCACAGGCAGGCATCGCCGCGGACGCCCGCGCCAGCCATCGGGACCAGGTCGAGCCAGTCCCACCGGGTGCCGAGGAACGTGCCCGCGAGGACGGCCGCGGCGTGCGCGTCGGCAGGCACCGGGTCCAGCCTGCCGAGCAGGCGGGCGAGTTCGGCGAGCAGGTCGGCGTCGGTCATCCGGCCACCTCGCCGGGCATCCCGAGGATGGCGAGCTTGCGGCGCAGGACGCCGAGGCAGCGGCTGCGGGCGCTGCCGACACTGCTCGCGCCGAGGCCGAGGGCCTTGGCGAGCTGGACATAGGTCAGCTCGGGCGCGAAGACGTGCAGGCCGAGCAGCGCCCGGCACCGGTCAGGCAGGGCGGCGAAAGCACGCCACAGCGTGTCGTCGCGCTCCCCGCGCAGCGCGGTCGGCTCGGGCCAGCGGTGCTCCTGGGCGGTGTCAGCCGCCTCGGGCAACGCCGAGGCCACCACCTCGCGGCCCCGCGCGGCGATCACCCGCAGGCTCTCCCGCCGCGCCGTCGTCGCCAACCACCCGCCGACCCGCTCCGGCGTCCGCAGCCGCCCGATGTGCTCGGCGAGCGCGATCCACGTGCTCTGACTGACATCGGCCGCGTCGGCCGCACCCAGCCGGTGCGCCCGCGCCACCCGCCAGACGAGCGGCGCGTACCGGGTGACCAACTCGCGCCAGGCGTCCTGGTCGCCGTCGCCCGCCCGGCGCACCAGCTCCGCAGTGTCCACTGTGTCCACTGTGTCCTCCTTGAACCGAGGGTTTCGGCCGCTCGGACGAAGGTTGCAGTGATCACGATCCGCAAGATCCACGAACGTGTGACAGATTGCTTGCGGGGGAACGAAAGCGCGCGAAGCCGAGTCAGGAAGGCGCGCGAGCTGTCAGCGCGGCGAAGGTGGCCGCGGCGGTGGTGCCCTGGTGGAGCAGGGTGGCGGCCTCGGCGGCGATCCGGGGGGCGGCGAACGAGGTGCCGCTCCACCGGGCGCCGCCGTAGGCGCGGGTGCCCCGGTCCAGCCGGACGTGGCTGCTCACGACGTCGACTCCCGGGGCGGCGCGGTCGACCCACGGGCCGCGGCCGGAGAAGTCGGCGAGGGCGCCGGACGGGGTGGTGGCGCCGACGGCGACGACCGCGGGGAGGGCCGCGGGCCAGAACGGGCGGGTGGTGCCCGCGTTGCCCGCCGCGGCGACCAGAACGGTGTCGGTGAACCGGGCGAACTCGCGGGCCAGGATCGGCGGACAGCGGTCGTCGGCGGTGTGACAACCGGCGGTGACCAGGACGACGTCGATGTGTTCGCCGCGGGCGGCGGCGTGCCCGCGGGTGCGGCGCAGGGCCGACGCGACGGTGCGGTCGTCGGTGAGGCCGTGGGAGGACAGGACGCGGTGGTGGCGGACGGTGACGCCGGGCGCGTGCTGGAGCACGACGCCGGTGACGAAGGTGCCGTGGGCGGCCTGCCGGTCGGTCACGCCGTCGTCGTCGCCGTCGAGGATTTCGGGCCGCGGGCCCCATTCGCCGAACCAGGGCCGGTGGGTGAACCACGGGTGCGGGTCGACACCGGTGTCCAGCACGAGCACGGTGACCGGCGGATCCCACACCTCGCGCGGGGGCTCGGGCGGGAGCGGGGCCGGGGTGGGCACGGCGCCGGTGCCGTGCAGGATCGGCGTGCCGACCAGGGTCGCGTGCACGTGGTTGGCCGACACCGGCAGCCGGGCGCCGACCTCCGCCGCGATACGCACGCACGCGTCGGCGGCGCCGGGGCGCAGGCGCAACGTCACGTGGTCGGCGCGGTCGACGTGGTCCACCCAGCGGTCGAGTTCGCGGACGGCGGCGTCGACGCTGTCGCGGGGGACGACGAGTTCGCCCCGGCGCACGACGCACTCGGCGGGGCCGCCGGGGTCGTGCAGGAGCAGGCCAGGATGCCGTTCGACCAGTTCACCGAGGGTGTCGCTGCGGTAGGTGTGCACAAGGAACACCGTGTCGCCGCAGCGGCCCACTCGCATGGAAGACAGCAGAAGATCACCCGGTCCAGTGATTTCCACTGTCGGTGATCACACCCACTCGCGCGGTGTCCTTGTCCGTCTTTCCGGGTGGAACGCCCGCGCTTGGGGTGCCGAAACGCGACTCGGTGCTGGATAGTGACGTGGTCGCACGGCTGGCGGAGCTCGGGGGTCGAGGCTGATGGTGCTGCGGATGGGGACACCTGCCAGGCACCCGAGCCACCCCGCGCCCGGCTCCGCTCCCGACTGACCTACCCGGCCCACTTCGGGCACCACCCACAACGTCCCGATCGGCCGACCGCGTCCGGCCGGATCGGGGCCTGGCCCCGGCGCCGCGATGCCCCCGCGGCGCCGGGGCGCTCCCTTGGCGGCTCGCCGGATTCGGCACAACGCGGGGCTGTGCCTGCTGACCGGGCGAGCTGCCAGGGGGGACCCTCTGGTGCGCTGGGTGGCGTTCAGACTGAAAGGTCCAAACAACTACGCCATCCAGCGCACTGCTTTGTACCTGGTTCAGATGAGGGAAAGCTAGTCACTCACCACTCACGCAACCGGGATGAGACCGTCGGAACCGACGGAACCAGCCGATCCGGTGACGGAACGGGCCACCAGCGACAGCCTGCGCACGGCCTCGACGAGCTGCGGAGCGGGCAGCGTATACGGCAGCCGCAGCCACCGCTCCAGCCCGCCGTACACCCCGAACCGCGCGCCCGGCACCACCCGCACGCCGAAGTTCTGCGCGCCGACCGCGATCCGGGTGCCGATCGGCGCGGGCAGCGCGCACCACACGCTGAGCCCGCCGTCCGGCACCTGGAACGTCCAGTCTGGACAGTGCGTGCGCAGCGCCCCGACCAGCACGTCGCGCAGGTCCGCCGTGGCCGCGCGGCGCTCGCGCAGCATCGGTTCAGGGTCGGTGTAGAGCTCGGCCAGCACGAGCTGCTCGAACACCGGCGAGCCCAGGTCGAAGGCGTTCCGTGCGGCGGCGAGGCGCTGGATGACCTCCGCCGACGCGCGCACCCAGCCCAGCCGCAGCCCGCCCCAGTGCGACTTGCTGGCCGAGCCGACGGTGATCACCAGCCCGGCGGCGAACGCGGCCATCGGCGGCGGCGGGTCGCCGACGAAGTCGAGTTCGACCATCGTCTCGTCGACGACGACCGGCGTGCGGGCGCGGCGCAGGACGGCGGCGAGTCGGCCGCGGCCCTCGGCGTCGAGTCTGCGCCCGGTCGGGTTGTGGAAGTCCACGACGAAGTAGCCGAGTCGGGGCGCGGCCTGGCGCAGGGTGGCCTCGATGCCGTCGAGGTCCCAGCCGTCCGCAGGCATCGAGACCGGGACGGGCACGGCGTGCGCGGCCCGGATCGCCTCGATCGCGTTCGGGTAGGTGGGCTGCTCGACCAGCACGCGGTCGCCCGGTCCGGTCATCATCCGAAGCACGAGCGCGAGGGCGTGGTGGGCGCCGTTGGTGATCAGCACCTGGTCGGGGGCGGTAGGCAGGCCGCGCGCGGTGTAGCGCTCGGCGATGCGCTCGCGCAGCACCTCGATGCCGTACTCGTAGTAGCCGTGACCGGCGAGTTCGGCGGCGAACGCGCCGCGCACGGCGTCGATGGCGTGCGCGACGCCGGACAGCGCGGCGGGGGCGGCGCGGGCCAGGTCGAGCGGCTGCTCGCCGGAGTCGGCAGGCGGCCGGGCGGGCGCGGCGGGCAGGGCCGTCCACGAGCCGGACCCTCGTCTGCTGACGATCAGGCCGTCGGCGCGCAACAGGTCCCACGCGGTCGCGACAAGCGTGCGGCTGACCCCGAGCGCGGTGGCCAGTTGGCGCTCGGCGGGCAGTGCCGTGTCCGGCGGGAGCTGGCCGTCGAGCACGAGCAGCCGGATGCCCGCGGCGAGCCCGGCCGACCCCTGCCTGCTGCCGTGTTCACGCCACTCGCCGAGCATGCGGACCAATCGGAGGCCGGAGACGCGGCCACCCAGCACAACCATGTGACCAATTCTTGCAGATTGGCTCTCGATACCAGGCCAATTTTCGGCGAAAGATGGCCACATGCCTTCCGTCGACCTCAAGCAAGTGGCCATTCGGGTGAATCCGGGACGCCGGCTCACCCAACTCTTCGCCGGACTCGTGCTCTACGGCGCGAGCATGGCCATGCAGATCGAGGCGACGCTCGGGCTGTCCCCGTGGGACGTGCTGCACGAGGCGCTGCACAAGCGCACCGGGCTCAGCTTCGGCACGATCACCGCGATCACCAGCGTGGCCGTGCTGCTGTGCTGGATTCCGCTGCGGCAGCGGCCGGGGTTCGGCACCGTCGCCAACGTCGTGGTCATCTCGGTCGCGGTCGACGTGACCCTCGCGCTGCTGCCGACCCCGGACGGCCTGGTGACCCGGATCACCCTGCTCGTCGGCGGCGTCGTCCTCAATGGACTCGCGACCGCCGCCTACATCGGCGCCCGCCTCGGCCCCGGCCCGCGCGACGGGCTGATGACGGGCCTCGCCGGGCGCACCGGGTACGCCATCCGGTGGGTCCGCACCGCGATCGAGCTGACCGTGCTCGCCTGCGGCTGGCTGCTCGGCGGCACGGTCGGGATCGGCACCGCGCTGTACGCGCTGGCCATCGGCCCGCTGGCGCAGGCGTTCCTGCCGCTGGTGTCGTGGACGCCGCGGGCCGAGGTCACACGACATTAGGGTCGTCGGTGTGCACGCGATGTGGGTCTGCCCGGAGTGCGACCGCCGATTCGGCCGCGCCGGGCAGACCCACGAGTGCGCGCCCGCACTGTCCGTCGACGCGTACTTCGCCACCGGGCCGCCGTTCGAGCGGCCGGTGTTCGACGCCGTCCGGGCGCACCTGGACAGCGTCGGGCCGATGCACGTGGAGCCGGTGTCGGTGGGCATCTTCTTCAAGCGCGCCAGCATGTTCGTGGAGCTGCGGCCGAAGACGCGGTGGGTGGCGTGCGGAATGGTGTTGCCCGCCGGCGTGGATCATCCGCGGATCGCGCGGCGGCTCACCGCGTCGGCTAACAGGGTCTACAACGTGGTCAACCTGCGCACACCGGACGAGGTGGACGACGTGGTGCGCGGGTGGCTGACCGAGGCCTATCTCAGCTCGCCCGAGCCAGGTACGCGCGGACGCCCTGGTGGGTCACGCCCATAGCGGTGAGCACGTCGGCCGCGGTGCCGCCGACGGCCAAGATGGCCAGCAGCAGGTGTTCGTCGCCGATGGTCTTGTCGCCGCGGTCGAGGGCTTCGCGCAGGCACTGTTCGAGGACGCGTTTGGCCGCGGGGGTGAACGGCACCCGCCAGCGCGGGCCGAACGAGCGGGGCCGCTTGCCGCCCGCGGCGAGGGCGCCCGCGCCATGGGTCTGCTCGACGGCCGCGACGATCGCGTCGACGTCGATGCCGAGTTCGCCGAGGGCGGCCGTGTCGGCGTCGGACAGGCCGCCGCGTCTGCCTGCCCCCGCCAGCGCGGCGGTTGCCGAGGCCGTGGTGACAGCGTGGTGGGCGAGGACGGCGGTGCCGGTCGTACCGTCCTGGTTGAGGATGCCGAGCAGCAGGTACTCCGGGCCGATGGCCGCGACCTGCTCCTGTTCGGCCAGGTAGACCGCGTCGCGCACCGCCATGCGCGCGGCTTTGGTGAATCGCTCGAACATCGGCTACCGCCTCCCGTGTTTCTTGTGTACGGCCTGCTTGCTCACGCCCAGCTCGGCCGCGATCTCCTGCCAGGACCAGCCGTCGATCCGCGCGCTGCGGACCTGCACGGCCTCCAACTGTTCGAGCAGCTTGCGCAGGGCGGCGACCGCGCGGAGCCCCACCCGGGGGTCCCGGTCGCCCGCCGCGCCTGCCAACTGGGTCGCTTCCGCCATGGTGTCAACTTAGATTGACGGCACCGGGTTTGTCAACCTTAGTTGACGCGGAGCAGGATTCGGGCATGCCGGGATTCGGGGTCGCGGAGCAGGCCGGAGTCGGACTCGACGGGCGCGCGCGGCCCAGCGAGGACGTGGTCATCGTGCTGCCGGAGGCGGTGATCCTGCTCGACGGCGCCACCTCGCTGCGGCCCGACCTGCCCAGCGGCGGCGCGTACGCGACCGAACTCGGCGCCCAGCTCGCCGCCCGACTCACGGCGGCCCCCGAACTGGATCTCGCCGACCTGCTCGCGGGCGCGATCCGGTCGGTCGCCCGGCACAACCGGTTCACCCCCGGCCACAGCCCGGCGAGCACCGTGGCGATCGCGCGCTGGGACGAGGCCAAGGTCGAGGCGCTGGTGCTGGCCGACAGCCCGGTGGTCGCGTTCCTGCCAGACGGCCCGCACGTCGTGTCCGACGACCGGCTGCGGACCGTCCCCCGCGGCGACTACCGCGACCGCCTGCGCTCCGGCGAAGGCTACGGAGACGACCACGTGGCCGCCCTGCGGTCGTCAGCCGAGCGCGTCCAGCCCCTGCGCAACCGGGACGGCGGGTTCTGGGTGGCCGAGGCCGTCCCGGCCGCCGCGTACCAGGCGGTGCGCGCCGTGTGGCCGCGCGCCGAGGTCACCGCCGTGCTCATGGCCAGCGACGGCGTCTCCTGCGGCGTCGAGGACTACGGCCTGTTCGACTGGCCCGGGGTGCGCGACCTGGCCGCCGCCGACGGACCACAGGCGGTGCTCGACGCCGTCCGGGCGGCCGAACTCACCGACCCGGACGGCGCCCGCTGGCCCCGGCCCAAACCCCACGACGACCAGGCGCTGGTGTACTTGGACTTCGGCTGAGCCCTAGCCGAGCACCTCGGCTGCCAACCGGGTGCCCTCGACGCGCGCCGCGATCTTGGCGAAGGCGGTGTCCCGAGAGGTCGACGTGTCGTCGGCGAAGGGGGAGAAGCCGCAGTCGTCACAGGTGCCGAGAAGGGGATGACGACGCCGTCCGGGCGAGCGCGGTGAGTCCGGCGAGCGGGTAGGTCGCGAAGCTGGACTTGGTCTGCTCGCCGTCGGCGATGACCGGGGAGCCGGTCTCCTCGAAGCGCCGGATCGTGTCGAGGTCGAAAGGCCGGGAGGCAATAGGGCCTCCCGGCCGGGAGGATCCGATCATTCCGGCCGGGCGACCATGGTGTCCGCGGTCAGTTCCTGCCGATCCCGATCCACTCGAAGCCCACGCGGCGGGCCACCGCCGGGTCGAGCAGGTTGCGGGTGTCGATGACGATCGGCTTGCGCACGGTGTCGGCCAGCCGGGCCCAGTCCAGCGACCGGAACTCCGGCCACTCGGTGAGCACGATCAGCGCCTCGGCGTCCTTCGCGGCGAGGTACGGGTCGTCCACGACGGTGATCGACGCCAGGTCGGGGTGGCGGATACCGCGGCGCAGCGCCGGGTCGTAGCCGACGAGATCGGCCCCGGCCTGGCGCAGCAGAGCGGCGACGGCGAGCGCGGGCGAGTCGCGCAGGTCGTCGGTGCCCGCCTTGAAGGTCAGGCCGAGCAGGCCGAGGCGCACGTGCGAGAGCGACCCGCCGCGGCGGCCGGTGACCGCGAGGCGGACCTTCTCCACCATCCGCTGCCGCTGCCGGGTGTTGGTGTCGATGGTGGCCCGGATGAGCCGGAACTCGAAGTCGGCGGCGTCGGCGAGCTGGAGCATCGCCGCGGTGTCCTTGGGCAGACACGAGCCGCCCCAGCCGGGGCCGGGCTGCAGGAACGACTGGCCGATGCGCTTGTCGTAGCCCATGCCCTCGGTGACGTCGGTGATGTTCGCGCCGAGCCGGTCGCACAACTCGGCGACCGCGTTGACGTAGGACAGCTTCATCGCGAGGAAGCAGTTGGCGGCGTACTTCACCAGCTCCGCGCTCGGCCCGTCGGTGAGCACGGTGGGCGCGCCGAGCCGGGAGTACAGCGCGGCGACGCGCTCGGCGGCGTCCTGCTTGCTGCCGCCGACCACGATTCGGTCGGGATTGAGGAAGTCCTCGACAGCGGTGCCCTCGCGCAGGAACTCCGGGTTGGACACCACGGCCACGTCGTCGCGGACCAGCAGCTCCTCGGTGCGTTCGGCCGTGCCGACCGGCACCGTCGACTTGTTGACCACGACACAGCCGCTGGGCAGCAGGTCGCGCACCTCCTCCACGACCGACTCGACGATGCTCAGGTCGGCGACGCCGCCCACCCCCATCGGCGTCGGCACGCACAGGAACATGACCTCGGGGCCTGCCGCCGTGTGCCGCACAGCGGCGGCGGCGCCGAGCACGAACGTGAGCCGACCGGCCGCGATGCCCTCCGCGACCAACTCGGCCAGCCCCGGCTCCAGGATGTCGACCTCGCCGCGCGCGAGCCGCGCGATCTTGTCGGCGTCGACATCGGCGCACACCACGTCGTGGCCGAGCGAGGCCAGGCAGGCCCCCGTCGTCAGCCCCACATATCCGGTCCCGATCACGGCGATCCGTCGTACGAACACCGATTCCCCTCCCTGTTCAGCTCGCCTGCGGCGCAGGGCCGGTGAGCGGCTTGGACTGCTCCCCGGGCGCCATCATCCGAGCCGCCGCGAACCCCCGCAACGCCTGGTCGTCCCGAAGATCGACAAGCGGGTTGCCCCACCGGTCGGCCTGCGGGCCGGTGCCTGGGCCGGACCTGCGGTCGACCGCGGGCCAGCCGTCGGGGAACGGCCCGGCCGAGGCGTAGTCGAGAAGTTCGTCATAGACCCCGACGTACGCCTGCGCCTGTGGGCGCCAGTCGAGCACCCGCTCGGCGCGGCGCCTGCCCGCGCTGCCCAGCTCGGCCCGCCGGTCGGGGTCGTCGGCCAACGCGACCACGGCGTCGGCGAGGCCGTCACGGTCTCCCGGCTCGACGTAGACCGCGCAGTCGGCGGCCGAGACCACGGTCTCGGTGAGCCGGTAGGCGACCACGGGCAGCGCGTACGCCATGTACTCCATGGTCTTGTTCATGGTCGAGACGTCGTTGAGCGGGCTGCGCGGGTCGGGCGAGAGGCCGACGGACGCGGCCGAGAGATAGCGGGTGATCTGCTCGGGGCCGACCCGGCCGGTGAACTCGACGTAGTCGTCGAGGCCGAGGTCGGTGCACTGTTGCCGCAGGTCGTCGAGGCAGTCGCCGAAGCCGAGCAGGGCGAAGCGGAAGTCGGTGCGGCCGTGCAGGTGCACGATGCGGTCGGCGACCTCCAGCACGCCGTCGACACCGTCCTGAGGGCCCATGATGCCCAGGTAGACGACCAGGTGCCTGCCGCCTCGGCGCGGGCCGTCGTCGGCGTAGACGGGCCGCATGACCGAGGTGTCCGGGCCGGAGCGCACCACCGTGGTGTGCTCGCGCGGGACGCCGCCCCGGTTGACCGCGATGTCCTGATAGGACGTGTTGGTGGAGATCACCCGGTTCGCGGTGCGGAACGTGCGGCGCTCCAGCCACTTGAGGATCGCGAGCTGCACCTTGCCGGGCAGGCTCTTCGGCTCGCCGAAGCGCGACCGGAACACCTCGGGGTTGAGGTCGTGGTGGTCGAAGACGAACCGCACGCCCGCGAGCTTCCACGGCAGCGCCAAGGCCCAGTAGGTGTCCGGCGGGTTGCACGCCTGCAGCACGTCGAAGCGGGCGCGGCGGCGGACCTTGAGGCTCAGCAGCGCGGTGCGCAGCCAGCAGTAGAGGAACTCCCACGCGTAGCCCAGCAGGCCGTCTGCCTGGCGCGGCGGCGCGTACTTGTACAGATGCACGCCGTCGAGCTCGGCATAGGCGGGGTCGCCCGGCCCCTTGGGGCAGATGACCGACACCGCGTAGCCCGCGGCCTTGAGCGCCTGACATTCCAGCCAGACCCGGCGGTCGAGCGGAACGGGCAGGTTCTGCACGATGATCAAGACGTGGGGGGCCCTCTTGCGCCGCACGGGACCTCTTCCTCCAGATGGGGCCGACTCCCACTGATTCGGGCGACCGGCGAATCTTGTTACAGACCGTGGTCGTTGTCCGATGTGCAGGACGAGGCGGCGCGCGAACCGGGCTTAGCGGAGGTGCACGGGTGTACGTGGCATCCACCAGGGGTGGCAGCGCCGTGCCGCCTGTCGCGGGCGGCCCGACCAGCCGGGTGCCGACCACGGTCGTCCTGCTCGGCACGGTGAGCCTGCTCACAGACATCTCCGCCGAGATGGTCACCGCGTTCCTGCCGGTCTACGTGATCTTCAACCTGCAGATGAGCTACCTGCAGCTCGGCGTGCTCGACGGCATCTACACCGGCGCCACCGCGGTGCTGCGGCTGGTCGGCGGGCATGTCGCCGACCGGGTGCAGCGGCACAAGGCGGTCGCGGTGGTCGGCTACGGCCTCTCGGCCGCCACGAAGCTCGCGTTCCCGTCGATCGGCGCGTCCGCGGTGGGCCTCGGCGGCGTGCTCGCGGTCGACCGGGCGGGCAAGGGCCTGCGCACCGCGCCACGGGACGCGCTGATCTCGCTGGTCAGCCCGCCGGAGCGGCTCGGCGCCGCGTTCGGCGTGCACCGGACGATGGACACCATCGGCGCGCTGCTCGGCCCGCTGGTGACGTTCGCGGTGCTCACCTGGCTCACCACGAGCCCGGGTCCGATCTTCGTGATCAGCTTCGGGTTCGCCCTGCTCGGGCTCATCGTGCTGGTCTTCTTCGTCCGGCAGCCGCGTCGGGAGCGGGTGGCCGCGAAGAAGATCACCCTGCGTGACACCGGCGCCTTGCTGCGCAAGCCCGCCCTGCGCCGCACCACGATCGCCGCGGGCCTGCTCGGCCTGGCCACGATCTCCGACGTGTTCGTGTTCGTGGTGCTGCAGAAGGTGTCCGGCGTGTCCTCGACCTGGCTCGCGCTCATGCCGGTCGGCACAGCCCTCACCTTCCTGCTCGCGGCGACGCCGCTGGGCAGGCTGTCCGACCGGGTGGGCCGCTGGCGGATGTTCTTCGCCGGGCACGTCGTGCTGTTCGCGGTGTATCTGCTGCTGCTCGGCCCGTTCACCGGCCTGCCGCTGGTCCTGGTCACCGTGGCCCTGCACGGGCTGTTCTACGCGGCCACCGACGGCGTGCTGATGGCCCACGGCTCGACCCTGGTGCCCGAGCACCTGCGCGCGAGCGGGCTTTCCATCGTGCAGACCGGGCAGGCGCTGACCCGGCTCGCGTCGTCTGTCTGCTTCGGACTCTTCCTGCAGCGCTTCGACTTCACCACGGCGGTACTCATCGCCATCGGCACGCTCAGCGCCGCGCTGGTCGCGGTCTATCTGCTCATCCGCCCGGAGGTGGCCCGGTGAAGGACTGGTTCGTGCGCCACCGGATCGTCGCCGGCGTGCTCGCCATCGTGGTCGTGGTGGCGGCGGCGACGCTCTACGTGGTGTCCACCGTGCGCGAGCAGCGGGCCGCGGCGGCGCGGCCGGGGGCGGCGGTGCCCGGCGGCCTGGAGTTCGTCGACAACGGCGGCGGCCGCAACCTGGTGTCGCGGCTCGCGCCGGACGGGGCGCGGTCGGCAGGCGAGCTGAAGTGCCTGCGGGTGTACTCGGCGGGCGGGACCACGGTGTGCCTGCGCATGGGCGTGCCCGGCGCGTTCGAGGCCGCGGTGTTCGACGCGTCCGGCAAGCAGGTGCGCGCGGTGCCGCTGCCGGGCACGCCGAGCCGCGCCCGGGTGTCGGCGTCGGGGCGGATCGTGTCGTGGACGGTGTTCGTGACCGGCGACTCCTACCTGGCGCCGGGCGGGTTCTCCACCCGGACCGGGGTGCTGGACCTGCGCACCGGCACGCTCACCGAGTCGCTGGAGAACTTCGACACGATCATCGAGGGCAAGCTGTCCGTGCGGATCGACGCGAACTTCTGGGGCGTCACCGTGGCCGCCGACGATCGGACGTTCTACGCGACGCTGGGCGCGGGCAAGAGCACCTGGCTGGTCAAGGGCGACCTGTTCGAGCGAACCATGACGACCATGCGGACCGGGGCGGAGTGCCCGTCGCTGTCCCCCGACCAGACGCGGGTCGCGTACAAGAAGCGCGCCGGGCGCCTCGGCGGCTGGCAGCTCTTCGTGCTGGACCTGGCCTCCGGGCGGGAGACGGCGCTGCCCGGGTCCGATGGCGTGGACGACCAGGCCGCCTGGCTCGACGACTCGACGCTCGCCTACGCCAAGGTGCCGACCGACGGCGTGCCGACGATCTACGCCTCCGCCGCGGACGGCACCGGCAGACCGAGGGAACTGGTGGCCGCGGCCTCGTCGCCGTCCCCGCGCGGCTGACCGGAGAGCCGGAAGCCGCCTTCCCAAGTCGAAACGTCGGGAAGGCGGCCCTGTTCCGATCTGGTCTTAGTTGGGCTGGCTGATCGCCCGTCCGTTGACGTCGAGGTTGTTGGCCCACCTGAGGATGCCGCCGCCGTCGAGGAGAACCTCGCCCCAACCGCCCGCCGTCGTGCCGAAGCGGTTGTCGGTGACCACGGCGCCGCTCATCGGCGCGCCGAGCCGCAGGATGTAGCCGCCGCCCGCGAGATAGTTGCCGACGACCTGCAGGTTCTTCGACGGACTGCCGCTGCTCGGCATGATGAAGACCGCGCCGTTCTGGTGCGTGCCGTCGTAGGCCTTGCCGTCGGCGCTGATGTCGATGCGGTTGTACTTGATCGACAGGTTGGCACCGCCGTAGTTCTGGATGCCGTCGTTGTGGGTGTTGTTCGGATAGGTCCCGGACCGCAGCATGTCGTGGATGTGGTTCTGCTCGATGATGCTGTTGCCGGGCCCGTTCTGGATGCCGTCCGGGGTGCCCGAGATGTCGCACCGGATGATCGTCACCGTCGAGTCACCGTGGATCGCGCCGTTGCCCCACTGCCTGCCGGGCCACTGGCTGTCCTTGTAGGTGATGGTCGTGTCGCGCACGTCGATGTGCCCGCTGTTGCCGAGCAGGGGTGCCCAACTGAAGTGGTTGCCCTCGATGACCGAGTTGCGGATGGTCAGCGTGCCGCGGCCGTTGTACTCGATGCCGCCCTTGACGTAGACGCCGTCGAGGGTGACGTCGCCGCCGCCGAAGCGCAGCGCGCCGGTGTTCCACTGGGTGCCGGGTGGGGCGGAGCCGGGGCCGTCGACGACCTTGAGGTTCGCGCGGTTGCCGCGGAAGCCGACCTGGCCGGGCTGCGGGACGACGCCCGGCGCGAGCGCGCCACCCGGTGGCACTGGCTGGGGCGCGGGCTGCGGCCGCGGGGTGACGCTCGACGTGGCGGTCGGTCTGGCACTCGTCGTCGTCGTGGTGGTCGAGGACGCCGTGGTCGTGGTGACCGGTGGCGTCGTGGTGGTGGGTGTGCTGATCGTCGTCGTGGGGAGAATCGGCGGATTCGGAGCTGGTTTGCCCGCCATGGGCTTGCAGCCGGACACGAACACCACCGCGCCCACCGCCACGCCTGCCGCGATCGCGATCTTGCGTATCCGCGTGCTGCCGCCGTGGCGCTTGCCTAACTCCGCAGACGGTTGAGGTCGAGCGGACATGAGATCCTTCCGGTTGGCAATGCGTCGCCCCCGTTGCAGGACAAGGAATTTCCCTGCAGGCCGCTGGTGCTAACACCACCACCAGCCGGGCCGACGGCACTCTATGCATATCGCTCGACAGATCACAATGCAGTCACAATGCGTGCGTCATTGCGGTCACGACAAGTGTGACACCGGCCGCAGGCTCCCCGTACGACTGAGCGTAACGATTCACCCTGTCGAGCGATCCCAAGGCCGTACGCACCTCTGGAGCACCCGGGAGCCGGCATGCACACAGGCGCCCATCCGACACCCGGCTCCACGCCGGTGCGGACCGCCGAGCCTGCGCGGTCGAGACCGCCGCGCTGGCTGACGGCCACCGCGCTGGCCTGCGTACTCGCGGGCATCCGGGTCGCGATGGTGGCGATGGCGCCCTACGACCGCGCGGTCGGCCTGTTCGATGACGACGCGTTCTACTACTTCGGCGTAGCCGAGCACATCGCCGCCGGGACCGGGTCCACGTTCAACGGACTGGACCAGACCAATGGGTATCACCCGCTGTGGTTGCTACTACTGGTTCCGGTGTTCGCTGTCACACATGGTTACACCGCTTTGGTTACTGTGACCCTCGTCTCAGCGGCCCTGCTGGTGGCCTCCGCGCGGCAGATCGACCGAATCGGCACGCTCACCGACCGTCCGGTGCTGGTCACGGTGTGTGCGGCACCGCTGCTGGTGGTCGGGTCGGCGGGGCCGTCGTTCTGGTTCTCCGGCATGGAGACCGGGCTACTGCTGTTCGCGTTGCTCTGGCTCGCCGCGACCTATCTGCGCAGCGACGGCTTCGCCGCGGAGTGGTTCACCACCCGGCACGCCCGCGCTGTCGGCGCGCTGATGGCGCTTGCCGTGCTGTCCCGGCTCGACGCCGTGTTCCCGATGGCGCTGCTCGGCCTGCTCGCGACCGTCACGTGGTGGCGGGCAGGCGGGCCGTGGCTGCGGCTGGCGCTGTGGCTCGCCGCGATCCCGGCGCTGGCACTCGCGGCCTACGTCGCGGTGAACCTGGCCCTGTTCGACACCGCGCTGCCGGTGTCCGGGCAGGCCAAGGCGCTCGGCGGCGGCGGGGTCAACACCGACGTCGGCGGCCAGTTCCTCGCCTCGCCGGTGCTGTTCGGGCAGTCGACCTGGCTCGGTGTGCTCGCGCTGGTCGTCGTCGCGGGAGCGCTCGTGCTGCGCGCGGGTGGGCGGGTCGGGCTCGCGGCGCGGTTCGGGGCCGTCGTCCTGCTCGGCGGCGTGCTCACTGTCTGTTACTACGCGCTGACGTCGTCGTGGCAGCTCTGGCCCTGGTACTTCTCCTCGGCGCCACTGGCCATCGCGCTGGCGGGCCCGGCGGTGCTGTCCCGGTTCACGCCGAAGGTGCCCGCGCGCAGGCTCGTCGCGCTCGCGGTGTGCCTGCTGGTGGTGGCCACGACGGCGGTCAACGCCGTCCGCGCGGTGCGCGGCGGGGTGACCCGGTCGGCGTTCATCGAGGCGGGCCCGTGGGTCGCGGCGCGGATCGACGCGCTGCTGCCGACCGGCGCGCCGGTCGCCATGGGCGACCGCGCGGGCAGCGTCGGCTACCACCTGAACCGGCCGCTGGTGCACCTGGAGGGCCTGGTCAACTCGGCGGCATACCTCGACGCGCTGCGAGCGGGCACGGTGCCAGCCTTCCTGGCCGAGCGCGGGGTGGCGCTCTACGCGCGCGGCGACACCGAACCCGGTGTGCCCGACCCGGCGAACCCCGGTTGTCGGCGGTTCACCGAGCCGCAGCAGGGCGGCGGGACGAAGCTCTCGATCGTCGTCTGCGACCGGGATCTGGTGCTCACCGAACCGCTCGGCGACGGCACGTCCTACCGGGTTTGGCGCTACCGCACCGACCTCAACCGCTGAGCCGCCGACCGCTGGGCCACTTGGGCGAACAGCCTAGCCAGCCGGTATCACATGGAGTAACGAACTCCCGATCGGCCACGATTACTGAGACAGTGGGAAGCCGGACCTGTTGCTCGGCGTCACGTCGTGTGTTGGGGCGCAGATGGACTTCTGGAAGACACTGCTGGTACTGCTCAAGCGGTGGTATGTGGCCCTACCGGTCTTCGCCGTCTCGCTCGGCGCGGCCGGAGCGGTCTATGCCGCGATGCCGATGCACTACGAGTCGACGGGCGTGCTCGTGCTGACCTCCCCGGCCAGCGGTCCGACCAGCGTCGCCGACAAGGTCAACGGCCAGACCAACCCGCTGCTGGCGTTCGAGAGCAGCCTCGCCATCTCGGCGTCGATCGTGATCCAGAGCATCAACACCCCCGAGGTCGTCAAGGCGCTCGGCGCGGACAAGCCGGACCACACCTTCGTGCTCAGCGGCGGCGCCGAGGGCGGCCCGTTCATCAGCGTCAAGACCGAGAGCGCCTCCGAGGAGGGCTCCCGCGAGCTGGTCGTGCAGGTCCTCGACCGGGTGAAGGCGGAGCTGACCAAGCGCCAGGAGGCGCTCAGGGCACCCGCCAGCACGTTCATCGGCGTCGACGACGTCGTGCCGCCGACCAAGCCCGAGCCGCTGCGCGGCGGCAAGCTGCGCGCGGCGGGAGTGGCCCTCGTGCTCGGCCTCGCCGCCAGCCTGGCCGCGGTGTTCGGCGTGGAGAGCTACCAGAGCCGGCGCCGCAAGCGCGACGCCGACGAGCCGGACGACGACGAGCCGCGGCCGACGAAGGACACAGGCGAGAAGCGGCCCGACCCGGAACCCGAGACCCGCGTGCCCACGAGCAGTCCGCTGCCCGTGCGCGGCGCACAGCGCGCCCCGGTCGCCGAACGCGCCCACCGGGTACGCCAGGTCGAACCGCAGACCAACGGCCAGCCCGTCAAGGCGACCAACGGACAGCCCCAGGCCGCCGCCAACGGCACCCCCGTGAACGGGACAGCCAAGACCGGGACCCCCAAGACCGGGACGCTGCCGACCACCCCGAACGGAACGACACCGAACGGGAAGGCACCGGCAGGCGGGCGACCCGCGAACTGGCCCGCCGACGAGTGGCGCGAGCCGCCGACGCTGCGGATCAAACCCGCGCAGACTCCGCCCGACCAGCGCGGCTGAGGCGTGACCAGCCCCCAGGCCGAAGGCAAGCAGCGAGCCGACGGCGCCACCCTCGCCTGTGTCTACGCCCTGGCGATGACCTGTATCCCGGCGATGTTGGTGGTCAAGGGCCTGCCGATGGCGCTGACCCCGGGCATGGCGATCGGGCTGTTCATGGGCCTGGTGTGGTTCTGCGCGCAGCTCGTCACCACGCTCGGTGTGGCCAAGGGCCGCAACGCCGCCCGCACGGCGCTGTACCTCTTCGCCTGCTCCCAGCTCGCCACCTACGGTTACGCCACTTATGGCTACCTGCCCGCCGATGAGCTGGCCGCCGCGGACCGCACGCTGATCACGCTCATGGCGGTGTTCGCGGTGGGCATCGCGGTGTGCGACGGCGTGCGTGGCCTGGCCCGGCTCGACCGGCTGCTCAAGGCCATGGTGATCGGCGCGACCTTCATGGCCGGGGTGGGCATCCTGCAGTTCACCCTCGCCGTCGACCTCACCCAGTTCCTGGTGCTACCCGGTCTGCGGCCGGTGGGCGAGATGTCCTATGTGCTGGAGCGGTCGAACTTCCGCAGGCCGGCGGGCACGGCAGGGCACCCCATCGAGTTCGGCGTGGTGTGCGCGATGACCGTGCCCATCGCCCTGCACTACGCGCTGCGCGCCAAGGACTTCGGCGGGCCCGACAAGCGCTGGTGGTTCTGCCTCGGCGTGCTCGCGGTCGCGTCGATGCAGTCGCTGTCGCGCTCGGCGGTGCTCGGCCTGGCCATCGCGGCGATCTTCATCATCCCGGCCATGGCGCCCAAACGGCGGGTGCGCGCACTGTTCGGCATCGTGCTGTTCGTCGGCGCGATGCGGGTGCTGGTACCGGGCCTGGTCGGCACCCTCTACAGCCTGTTCACCAGCATCGGGGTCGACCCGAGCGCGGAGAGCAGGCGTCGGGCCATCGACCGGGCGGGGGCCGAGATCACCGAACACCTGCTGCTGGGTCGCGGGATGGGCACGTACCTGCCGGAGAAGTACGGGTGGCTGGACAACCAGTACCTCGGCACGCTCGTGCAGAACGGCGTGGTCGGCATGGTGCTGCTGATCTTCCTCTACCTGGCCGGGTGGTACTGCGCGTTCCGCGCCCGGATGGCCACCAAGGACCCGCGCATCCGTGACCTCGGCGTGACCCTCGCAGCCTGCATCGCGGTGCCCGGCATCTCGTCGGCGACCTTCGACCTGCTCGGCTTCGCCGTGGCGACCGGGTTCACCTTCCTGCTGGTCGGCGCGGCCGGGTCACTGTGGCGAACAGTGCAAGAGGAGGTCGCCGCCAGACCGACGGTCGAGACGAGAGCCGAGGTCGCGGCGTGACCGCCGAGACCACGACGATCGGCGGCAAGGTCGGCCGCGGCGCGATGTGGAGCCTGCTCAACACCGTCGTGCTGCGGCTGGGCACCCTGGTCGCGGGCATCGTGCTGGCCCGGCTGCTCACCCCGGCCGACTACGGCGTGTTCGCGGTGGCCCTGGTCGCGATGACGCTGTTGCAGGCGTTCAACGAACTCGGCGTGAGCCTGGCGCTGGTGCGCTGGGAGCGCGATGTGCGCGAGTTCGCGCCGACGGCCATGACCATCGCGGTCGGCACGAGCGTCGCGCTGTACGGGCTGGTGTGGTTCGGCGCGCCCGCGTTCTGCGAGCTGATGGGCAGCCCGAACGCGGTCGGCGTGCTGCGCGTGCTGTGCCTGGCGGTGGTGTTCGACGGGATCGCCGTGGTGCCCGCGACAATCCTCAACCGCGAGTTCCTGCAGCGCACCCGGTTCCTGTGCGACGCGGCGTCGTTCGTGGTGGTCACCAGCCTGACGATCACCCTCGCGTCGAACGGCGCCGGACCGATGAGCTTCGCGATCGGCCAGATCGCGGGCAACCTTGTCTCGGTCACCCTGTATCTGTTGCTCTGTCCGGTGCGCGTGCGGCCGGGGTGGGACCCGGAGACCGCGCGGGCGCTGGTCCGGTTCGGTCTGCCGCTGGCCGCGGCGAGCCTGCTCGTGCTGTCGGTGACCAATGTGGACAAGATCGTGGTCGGCTCGCTCACCGACGAGGTCGCGCTCGGGCTCTACCTGATGGCGTTCAACCAGTCGAGCCTGCCGCTGCAGGTGTTCTCCGAGGCCGCGCGGCGCGTGTCGCTGGCCGGGTTCTCCCGGCTGGTGCACGACAAACCGCAGCTCGAACGGGCCCTCGCGCGCGGCACCGGGCTGCTGGTGGCGGCGTCGATACCGGTGTGCACGATGCTCGCCTGCTACGCCGCGCCGATGCTGCACGTGGTCTACGGCGGCCAGTGGACGCCTGCCGCGGTGGCGCTGCAGGTGCTCGCCGGGCTCGGCCTGCTGCGTATCCTGCTGTTCATCGGCTACGACCTGCTCGTCGCCCTGGACGGCAACCGGATGCTGGTCGCGCTGCAGGCGCTGTGGCTCGCCGCGATGCTGCCCGCGCTGCTGGTCGGCACCCGGGTCGACGGCATCCGCGGCGCGGCGGTGGCGCAGGTGGCGGTGGCGCTGCTGGTGGTCGTGCCCGCGTTCGCGTGGGCGATCCATCGGCGCGGCATCCGGCTGCGGCTGTCGATGCTGGCCTGTCGGCGGCCTCTCGTGGGTGGCCTGCTGATCGTGGCGACCGCGCTCGTGGTGCGCCATTACATCGAGAACTCGTTGGCCCAGTTGCTCATCGGCGGCCTGGTGGCCGTCGCCGTCTACCTCCCGGTGGTGTACCCGATGCGTGCTCTGCTGCCCGGCCGCGCTCAGGCGGTGGCCTCGTGACCGCGCCGACGAAGGACCGCAACGGCGTCTCGGCCGCCGCCCGCCGCGCCCTGCGCGACGCGTTCGGCCTGTGGCCCATGCACGAGGCGAAGACCCGGCTGCGACTCGGCCACCGGGTGCCGGAGCTGCGCCGGTTCGAGGACGCCGAGGTCGCGCGGCTGCGCGCGGCGGTCGGCGAGCGTCCGGAAACCCTGGTGACCACGGTGATGCCGACCTACCAGCGGCCCGAGCTCCTGCCGCCCGCGGTGGAGTCGGCCCTGGCGCAAACGGTCACCGACCAGCTCGTGATCGTCGTGGACGACGGCGGCGGCCTGCCCGCGCTGCCGTCCGACCCGCGGCTCGTGGCGGTCAGCCTGTCCCGCAACTCCGCGGTGCTCGGCCTGGTGCGCAACGTCGGCATCCGGCTCACCCGGTCCCGCTTCATCGCCTTCCTCGACGACGACAACACCTGGCGGCCCGACCACCTGGCGCACACCCTCGCCGCACTGGGCCGCGGCGCCGACGTCGTCTACGCCGCGGTGGAGCGCCGCCGCGCGGACGGCACGGTGCTCGACGTGCTGTCGGAACCGTTCGACCGCAAGACTTTCGTCGACGACTCGCCCTATGTGGACGCCAATTCGATCGTGCTCCGGCGCGGCCCGGACGTGCTGTTCAGCCGCATTCCCCGGGTGAAGGCGACCCTGCCCAAGGAGGACTGGGAATTCGTCCACCGAATGGCGAAACGGCGGGTGGTGGCGCACGTGCCCGAGCCGACGGTGCGCTACCTGGTCAACGAGGCCAGCTACTACACCGAGTGGCAGTCCGACTGAGTCCGCGTGCAACCTGGCGAGGGTGTGCGAGCGTGATTACCGCGTAGCTACGCACCCAGGGGGTTCGATGGATGACCGCGACCAAGGTTTCGCCGACTATTTCGCGACGCGGGCCAACGTCATGCGCGGCACGGCATACCTGCTGTGCGGCGACTGGCACCGCGCCGAGGACTTGGTGCAGACGGCGTTCGTCAAGCTCTATCGCGTCTGGAACCGGATCGCCGAGCACGGCAGGCTCGACGCCTACACCCGGCAGATCCTCGTCCGCACCTTCCTCGACGAGACCCGCCGCGGGTTCTTCCGCCGGGAACAGGTGACCGACGAGCCCGCCGACCGCGCCGCTCCCGGTCAGGGCAGCCCGGAGGATCGGCTGGTTCTGCTGCAGGCACTGGCCAGAGTGCCCGCACGCCAACGCACCGCACTGGTCCTGCGGTACTGGGAAGACCTCTCCCTGGAGGAGACCGCGCAGGCGATGAAGTGCTCGACGGGCACCGTGAAGAGTCAGTCCTCCCGTGGCCTGCAACACCTGCGCGACCTGCTCCCCACCCCCACCGTCACGTTCTGAGAGGGACACCATGAACGAGCAGGACCTCCGCCACGCCCTGCGCGGCGCGATGAGCACGGCCGAACCGCCGCCGTCGATGAACGGCTCCGAGATGCTCGACACCGCGCAGCGGGCCCTGCGGCGCAGGCGGGCCGCCTGGGCTGGTGCGGGCACCGCGGCGGCGGTCGCGGTGATCACGGCTGGCGCCGTCGTGCTGCCCGGACTCACCGGCGGCTCCCCTCAGGTCGGCGTGGCCGCCGGGGGCATCACCACGACCCGGCCCGTGCAGACGACTCCCCCTCCGCCGAGCACTGATCCGTCGAGTACGAAGACGTCGTGGCCGGACGGGCAGACCGACCGCACCGCCAGCCAGGGCCCCAGGCACGCCAAGGGTCTGGAGCTGCTCGACCTGCTCACCGCGTCGGCGCCCGAGGGGTTCGAGACGCCGACGGACCTGAAGCCCGCGAACCCGGAGTTCGCAGGCGAGCTGCGCGGCCACCAGGCCCAGTTCGCCGACGAGGTCGGTGGCAAGCAGATCTGGGAGTACCAGGCCGCGATGCCCCTGGGTTTCGCCGACAAGTGGGGCAAGCTCATGGTCGAGGTGCACATCGCGGGCAACAAGGACGAAGGCGAGAGCTGCGCTCTCATCAAGAGCTTCTGGGGCGTCGGCGGCGAGTGTCAACTCTTCGACGTCGACGGCAAGCAGGTCGGCGTGATCACCAAGCCCGATGACGACCGCTTCGACCAGTGGGCCGCCTATCGCCACCCCGACGGCACAACCGTCGCCGTCGCGCAGTCGAAGGCGTACTGGATGACCGACCTGCCAGGATTGGCGGAGCAGCCGTTGACGGTGGCGCAATTGGCGAGGCTGGCGGCCGAATCGAAGTTCGCGCTCTCCTGATCCCCACGCGGACAGCCGCCTCCAGGACCGTGGTCCCGGAGGCGGCTTCTTTTCCATTCGGAAGTCAGATACCGCTGCGCTGCCAGCGCAGTTCCCGCACATGGCGCCGAATCCGGCGCGCGGGAGCGGTCAACACCAGCGGCGCCAACGCTTTCGCGCGGCGCGCTCCGAGCCGCTGCCGCAACCGCAGCGTGTGCCACTCCGGCAGGTCGTCTACGGCGCCCGCGGCCTCTCGGGCGAAGTCGACCAGTTCGGCGACCGGTTCGATCTCCGCGCGGCCCTTGTCGAACGCTCGACCCGCGCGGCGCAGCGCGTCGCGGGCCAGGACGCGGCGGACTTGGCGGTCGAGGGAGTCCTTGTCCGGCAACTGGCCGTTGGCGCGGTCGATCACCGCGCTGTACGCCGCGAGCCGTTGGCGCAGGTCGGCGACGACGGAGGCGTAGTACGCGGCCGACATGTTCTCGCCGTGTACCCGGTAGTACGCCTGGTCGACGCCGCGCAGGTAGCCGACGTCGGCGTGCAGGGCGAAGCGCATCCACATCTCGATGTCGCCGGTGTGCCGCAGTTCCGGGTCGTAGCCGCCGAGTTCGCGTTGCAGTGCCGTCCGCACGACCACCTCCGGCGACGTGATGCAGCCATCACCCAGGGCGAAGCGGCGGCGGAGCCAGGACAGTCCGTTGTAGACAGTCCAGCCCCGGTCGGCCGTGCGGGCGGGCGGCAGCGGCGCGCTGCCGTCCCAGTGGACGGGCCTGCCGTAGACGAATCCGACCTCCGGGTGCGCGTCGAGCAGGCGGGTCGCCCGCCGCAGGGCGCCGGGGGTCAGCGCGTCGTCGGCGGACAGGAGTGCGCAGTAGTCCGCGCTGGCCCACTCCAGCAGACCCTCGTTGTAGGTGGCGATGTGCCCCTTGTTCCGCTCGTGCTCCACCACCGTCACCCGACTGTCCACATCGGACAGGGCGCGGGCGACCTCGGCGCTGCCGTCGCCGGACGCGTCGTCGATTACCAGCACCCGGACGTCGACGTCCGGCTGGTCGAGCACGCTGCGCACGGCGGTCGGCAGCACCGACCCGTACTTGTAGCACGGAATGACCACATCGACGCTGGCCACAGACAGGGCTCCCTACGGAAGAGTCGTTGCGAACACTGCGTCGACCCAGTAGTTCGATCCGTTACCGGACCCGCTCGGGAACGCGCCGCCGCCGCCGTACTGATAGACGCCGTTGGGTGCGGCGCCCGTGGTCGCGGGACCGGTCAGCGGGCCGTTGACCTGATCGCCGGTGAAGTACTGCGTGGTGTAGCCGTAGCGACCCGCGGAGCCCCAGAAGGACACCACATAGGTCGTTGCGGCCGTCACCGCGACGGGCGCGGCGAAGGTGAGCGTCTGCCAACCGCTGCTCGTCTCGCCGCTGAACGTGCCGGTGGCGAGGAGGCCGCCCGCGTTGGTCCACAGCGATCCGGTGTGCGTGCCGGGGTCGGCCGGGGGCTTGTAGAACCGGACGCCGGTGATCCAGCCGTTCTGCGCGGGCCTGATCCGCATGCCGAGTTCGACGGTCGAGTCGACGGCGAAGTTGGCGGGCGTGTCCGTCGCCCGGAACAATGTGCACGGGCAGGTGCCCGCGGCACCGGTGGTGAACGTCCAGGTGAACGGCGTCGCCATCTGGTTGCCGAGCGGGTCGGTCGCCCGCACGCTCACGCTGAACTGGGCGTTGCCCGCCAAGGCCGACGTGGACGCGAAGGTGACGCTGCGCCCGTCCGGCGCGACCTGGGCGGTGCCGCTGACCACGCCGTTGCCGACCTGCGTCACCGTCATCTGCAGCGAGGCCGGGTTGATCGCCTCGGAGAAGTTGGCGGTGATGCCGGTGCCGGTGGACACGCCGGTCGCGCCCGCGGTCGGACTGGTGGAGGTCACCGTCGGCGACGTGGTGTCCGCGCCCTGGGTGTCGACGGTGACGTCGACCCAGTAGTTGTTGGCGTTGAAGGAACTCGACGGGAATCCGCCGCCGTAGACGTAGACGCCCTGGCCGCCCGACGCGGGCGAGGTGGGCGCGGTGAGCACGCCCCGACCGGCGCCCTGGGTGGCGAAGTAGGCGCTGTCGACGGAGTAGTGCCCGGTCGGCGTGCGGTAGGAGGCGACGTAGGTCTGGCCAGCCTGGATCTGCACTGGGGCAGCGAAAGTCAAGGTCTGCCAACCGGAGGCGGTCTCCCCGGTGAACGTGCCGGTGGCGAGCCTGGTCCCGCTGGTGGTCCACACCGAACCGGTGTGCGTGCCGGTGTTGGCGAACGACTTGTAGAACCGCACGCCGGTCACCGTCGCGTTGGCGGCCACGGAGAACTTGACGCCGAGTTCGACATCACTGGCGTCGCCCGCGTCGACCACGGCCGGGGTGCGCGTCTTGAACAGGTTGCACGGGCACGGTCCGAGGTTCGTGCCGGTGGTGAAGCTCCACGTGCGGGGCGCGGCGAGCGGGTTGCCGAAGCCGTCGGTGGCGTTGAGCGACACCGAGTGCAGTGTGCTCGCGGGCAGCAGGTCGGTCGGGCTGAAGGTGACCGTCTTGTCGTCCACGCTCACGGTGCCCGCGACCGGGTTTCCGCCCGCCTGCACGGTGAACTGCACGCTGTTCGGGTCGACGGCCTCGTTGAAGACGGCCGAGACACTGGCGTCGAGGAACACGTTGGTGGCGTTGCTCGGCGGCGAGGTCGAGTTGACGACCGGCGGGATGTTGTCCGCGGTGTCGGTCGTGACGACGACGTCGACCCAGTAGTTGCCACCGTTGAAGGAGCTGTCCGGGAAGCCCGCGCCGTAGCGGAACACGCCGTTGCCACCCGGCACCGCGCCGGTGGCGGGTGCGGTCAGCGGAACGATGCCCGCACCCTTGCCGTTGAAGAACCCTGGGTCGACCGAGTAGCGGCCGTTGGGCGCGGTGTAGGAGGCGATGTACGCCTGGCCGGAGCGGATCTGCACCGGGGTGGCGAAGTTCAGCGTCTGCCAGCCGGACGCGCTCTCCCCGGAGAAGGTTCCGGTGGCCAGCCGCTGACCGGCCGAGGACCACAGCGAACCGGTGTGGGAGCCGGTGTTGGTGGTCGCCTTGTAGAAGCGCACGCCGGTCACGGTGGCGTTCACCGAGGTGGTGAACTTGGTGCCGACCTCGATCGCCGCGGTGTCCCCGCCGTCCACAATGGACGGTGCCTGGTTGCCGAAGACGGTGCACGGGCACTGCTGGGCGCCGACGGTGACGTTGATCGTCACCGTGTTGCCGATCGACGCGCCGTCGTCCGAGGCGCGGACCTTGATCGTCACCGGGCCGAGCACGCTCGGCGTCCAGTTGTAGGTCCAGGTGTCCAGGCCGGTGGCACGGTGGTAGGTGGCGCCGCCGTCGACGGACACCTCGACCGAGCCGACCTTGCCGCCGCCCACGTCGACCGCGGTGCCGCTGATCACGCGCGGGGTGCCCGCAGGCACCGTCGAGCCGTTGGCCGGCGCGTTCACCGTGACTGTCGGGCCGGTCACGTCGGTGCCCTTGACCGCGGGGGTGATGCCCGCCATCAGCGTGCGCGGCTGGGCGCCCATGTCCGCCAACAGGTTGACGGTGGCCTGCTGCATCGCCGGGCTGGTCGGCGCGGTCGGCGGCGAACCGGACGGGAAGGTGTGGTCGGCGTCGAGGCCCCAGGACCACTGCACGGTGGCCGCGCTGAACACCAGCGCCTTGCTCACCTGGTCGCGGTACAGCGTCAGCTTGTGGTTCGCCGGGCCGCCGCCGTAGAGGTGGCCGTGGTCCAGCAGCAACTGTCCATCATCGACGGTCACGGTGGTGTCCGACATCGGCACCGAGCCGGCGGGCCGGAACCCGTTGTCCGGGTCGCTGTCCCACTCGTAGCCCAGCGTGCCTGCGGGCAGGGTGGTGGTGCCGGTCGCGGTGGCGATGGCAGTGTTGCGCCAGAAGCGGTTGCGGCCGTAGGACGCCGGGACCTGGATGGAGTCGGCGCGGTAGCCGTTGACGTAGAACAGGGTGCCGGTCAGCGCGTTCTCCGGGCGTCCGCCGTCCGATGGCGGGGACTGCCGCGGGTCGCGCCAGGTTCCGGTCCACGCCGGATTCGGGTCGATCTTCGCGCCGCCGGGCGCCTTGGTCTCCTTGTAGCAGACCATGGTGCGCAGCGCGGTGTTCGAGCCGTCGATCGAGTTCTCGAACCGGGTCTTCCAGAACATGGTGTTGCCGGTGAGGAACATCAGGTGCACACCCGCGGCCCTGGCGGCCTCGATGCCCGCGCGCTGGGTGGCGTTGACGTACTCGTCGTGGCCGGAGGAGATGTAGACCTTGTGGTTCTTCAACAGGTTCGGGTTGCGCGTGACGTCCACACCGGACAGGTAGCTCACGTCGTAGCCGTTGCGCTCCATGAAGCGGATCAGCGGGTACTCGGCGTTGAGGAAGTTCCCGGTGCCCGCGTTGCGGTAGGGCCGGTTGTAGCTGACCTTGAACGCGCGCCCGTCCGGTGAACCGCTGAAGCCGCCCTCGTATGTGTTGTACTCGTTGATGCCGTCGCGGTCGCCGTACTTGTTGTACGCCTGCCAGGTCTGGTCGGAGGTCTGGATCACGATGTCCGAGGTGGACGAGTCGTTGCGCACCACGAACGGATACTGGCTGGCGCCCGCGCCGTCGTTGCGGACGAAGTTCGCGACGTAGAAACCCGGCACGACGGTGCTCGGGACGAACCAGCTCGCCGACACCGTCCAGTTGCCACAGTCGACCATGCCGCTGCTGGACTGGTACGCGCACAGCGGCTGGTTCTGCGGCAGCGGCACCGACGGGCTCAGCGTGGCCTGCCGCCTGCCGCCGGTGCCCTGGTAGTAGCCGAGTCGGACGATGTCGATGAAGTAGCTGTTGCTCGGCGTCTTGATCTTGAAGTCGAGCCGCTCACCGGGCTGCACGCTCGTCTGCGTGGCGAAGCCCTCGATGCTGCCGTATTGGCTCTCGATGAACCAGTCGTCCCGCGGGGTGCCCGGCTTGGAGTTCTCACACACCACCGGGTTGGTCGGCGCGTCGCACGGCCCGGCCGATGCCGGTGGCGCCAACAGGACCGGTAGTCCTATCGCGACCAGTACTCCCGCCAGTCCGGCGCGCAGTCCACGCACCGTCCGCCCCCGACCGCGTGCGTCGTGTATCGCACGGTCCATTTCGAGCCTCCACGGTCAGTAACCGTATGTAGTGAACAGGTAGCAGGAGCGGCACCGATAGGCGAACGTAAGACAGTGCGATACGGCCGATTCATCTACTAATCGCCACTACAACCCGGCTCGTTACCCCTATTGGGGGAAGGGGATTTGGTCCCGGACCGGGCATCAGCCGGTGATTCGGCACCAGGTGGCCCAGTCCGACTGAACCGGCCCGGTCGGTGACCGTGGGTAGTCGAGCTACGCACTGCGGAGCAGTTCGCGGTGCCAGACCTCCAGCGACAGCAGCGTCCACAGCCGGGGCTGCTCGTTGCGGGTGCCCGCCTCGTGCTCGGCCAGCAACTTGCGGACGGCAACGGGTTCGAGCACCCCCGCCACGAACGACGCCGGACCCGTGAGCAGGTCGTTTGCCATGTCGCGCAACCCATCCCGGAACCACGCGTCGAGCGGAACCTTGAAGCCGGACTTGGCCCGGTCGACCACGTCGTCGGGCAGGTGCCGCCGGGCGACCTCCTTGACCACCCACTTGGTGACGCCCTTGCGGACCTTCACCGAGCTGGGCAGGGAGAACGCCAGCTCGACCAGCCGGTGGTCGAGGAACGGCGGGCGCAGCTCCAGCGAGGCTGCCATCGACATCCGATCACCGCGTTCGAGCAGGTTGTCGGCGAGCCAGGCGTGCGAGTCGGCGTAGAGCATGCGGCGCAACGCATCCCCGCGGCCGCGCTGGTACGGGCCCAGCGCGGTGCGCACGGCCGGGCCGCCGAGCAGCGCCGCCCGCTCGCGCTCGGTGAACGGCGCGAACCAGCCGCGCATCCGTTCCCCCGCACTGGGTTCGGCCAGCGCCCGGACCGCGACGCCGAGCCGGGCGCGGGACGCGGGCAGCGCCCGGTCGAGGCGGGGCAGCACGGCACCGCGCACCGCGGCGGGCACGAGCCCGGCCCAGCGGGTGGCCGCGGCGTAGCGGTATTTCGGGTAGCCGCCGAACAGCTCGTCGCTGCCCTCGCCGGACAGCACGACCTTGACCTCGCGCCGGGCCAGTTCGGCGAGCCGGAACACGGCGACGTCCGCGGGTTCGGACAGCGGCGCGTCGCGGTGCCAGCTCAGCTTGGCCCACGAGTCCTTGAAATCCCCGGCGGTGACGATCACCTCGTGGTGCTCGCTGCCGACGATGCCCGCGACCTTGCGCGCCCAGTCCAGCTCGTCGACCCGCGGATCGCCGAAGCCCGCCGCGAACGTGTGCAGCCCCTCGCCGCCGCGGACTTTCGCGGTCAGCGCGGAGATCAGGCTGGAGTCGATGCCGCCGGAGAGGTACGCGCCGACCGGCACGTCCGCGACCAGAGCGTCCTGAATGGACGCGTCGAGGGCGTCGCCGACCAGCCGGACCGCCTCGTCGGGGGTGCACTCGCGAGGCCGCGTGCGCTCAGGGAGCTGCCAGTACGCGCGCAGCCGGACCTGGCCGTCGCGGCCGAGGGTGAGCCGGTGGCCCTGCGGCACTTTGCGCACGCCCTGGACCAGCGTGTACGGCGCGGGGACCGAGCGGTGCGCGAGGTAGTCGTGCAGGCTCGCCCGGTCGACCTCGCGGGCGCCGATGGCCGGGAACAGCGCCTTGATCTCCGAGGCGAACGCGAAGACCTCGGCGTCGAGGTAGTAGTACAGCGGCAGGATGCCGAGCCGGTCGCGCACCAGGTGCAGCTCGCCGCGGTCGGCGTCGTGCAGGGCGTAGGCGAACTGGCCGCGCAGCTTGTCCACGCCGTCGACGCCGTGCTTCTCGTACAGCGCCAGCAGCGTCTCGGTGTCCCCGCCGGTCCGATAGGGATAGTCCAATTCGGACCGGAGCTGCCGGTAGTTGAGGATTTCGCCGTTGAACGCGACGTGCTTGCGCCCGTCGTGGCTCGCCATCGGCTGCACCGACGAGCCGAGGTCGATGATCGACAGCCGGGTGTGCGCGAAGCCGACGGCGCCGTCGAGCCACGTGCCTGCGTCGTCCGGGCCGCGGTGGTGCAGCCGCTTGGCCATCTCGGCGAGCAGGCCCGGGTCGACCGGGGCACCGTCCAGGCGTCGCACGCCCGCGATTCCGCACATTACCGGCGCTGCCTCTCGGCCAGGTCCATCAGTTGCCGCGCCCGGGAGTCCCAGGACGCAGGCAGCACCGACTCGCGCCGGGCGTCCGAAGTGGACAGTCCGCCGTCCGCGAGGGTGGCCCGGACGGCCGCGACGAACCCGTCGTGTCCGCGCTCGGCGATTCTGATCCGGTCGGCGTAGTGGCGCACCTCGGGGAAGTCGGTGCTGACCACGGCCAGCCCCAACGCGAGGTACTCCTTGAGCTTGATCGGGTTGGCGTGCTTGATCCAGTCGTTGTCCAGCCACGGCATGATCGCCACGTCGAAGCCCGACCCGTAGCCCGGGATCTCGGCGTAGGGCTTGAAGTCGAGCCAGTGCACGTTGGGGTACTTGGCGAAGCGGTCCATGTCGATCGTGGCGTCGCCGACGAGCACCAGCGACGCGTCCGGGAACTCGGCCGCGATCCGCTCCAGCAGGTCGAAGTCGACCAGGTAGTCGTCGAGGCTGCCGAAGAAGCCGATCCGCGGGCCGGGCAGGCGCGCGAGGTCGGCGGGCAGTTCGGTCCGGCGGCGGAAGTGCTGCAGGTCCACGCCGTGGTCGAGGAAGTGCGCCCGCTCGCCGGTGGCGTGCGCGTCCTCGGACTGGAGCTCGCGGCTGACGTAGAGCACGTGGTCGGCGCCCGCGAGGAGCTTGTTCTCCAGGCCCAGGATGGTCGCCTGGTCGGCCTCCGGGAACGCGGAGTGCCGGTCGGACCGGTTGTAGAGCAGACCCCGGCGCGCCATCGGCTCCACCACGTCCCATGCGGTGGGGATCGTGGCGACCACGACCGGCGCGCGCATCCGCAGCACCGCGCACACCGCGCGGACCTGGGCACGCACCAGCACCGCGTTGAGCCTGCGCACGGCCGGGCTGCCGTAGAACGGGATCGGCAGCGGGGTCATCACGTGGTAGCCGGGCACGTCCGGCAGCGGGCGGCGGACCAGCTTGGCCACGCTGCCCGCCTTGCGCAGGATGCGGCGCAGGAACTGGGTGCTCTTGCCCGGGGTCGGCATCCGCAGGCCGATGCTGTTGACCAGCAGCACCTTGCGGTGCTCGGCGACCCGGCGCATGAGCTGGAAGTCGGAGTGCGCCTGGTTGTGGTACCACCAGTCCTGCGCGGAGAAGCACACGTACGGGGGCGCCTCGCCCGAGGCAGACCAGTCCGGTGTGGACAGTGGCTCGGGCCACTCGCGCAGCCGCACCAGGCCGCGCAGCGCCGCCCGGTGCGTCGGCGATCCGCGCAGCGCGCGCAGCAGGTTGTCGATCAGCAGGGCCAGCCGCATGCGCGCGGCCGCGGCCCGGCCGTACCGCTCGCGGTGCAGCCGGACCTTGTTGGCCACCAGCAGCGACCACAGCTTCGGCGAGGTCACCGACTCGCCGCCCAGGTGCACGGCGTGCGCGGCGGGCTCGTAGTACACGGCGAACCCGGCGGCGCCCGCGCGGAGCATGATGTCGGTTTCCTCGGAGTAGAGCAGGAAGCGGTTCTCCAGGACACCGATCACGTCGAGGCAGTCGCGGGTGATCAGCCAGGCCGCCCCGGTGGCCCAGTCGGCGGTGCCCGCCCGCTCGTAGGCGCGCGGGTGGGTCACGGTCTCGCCGAGCGGGCCATAGCGCCCGGCCCGGGCGCCGCCGAGCACGGCCTCGCCGAGGCTGCGCAGCGCGGTCGGCGTCCGGCGCAGCGAGTGCTGCACCCGACCGTCCACATCGGTCAGTTTCGGCGCGACGACGCCCACCCCGGGGCGCACGGCGGCCCGCAGCGCGGCCACCGAGCCGGGGGAGAGCCGGATGTCGGCGTTGAGCACCAGCACGTCGCAGCCCGCGGCGTGCGCGATGCCGTCGTTGACGCCCGCGCCGAAGCCGTCGTTGTCGGTGCGGTGCACGATCTTGACGTCGCCGTCGGTCGCGGAGACCACCTCGGGGGTGCCGTCGGTGGAGGCGTTGTCGACCACGATCACCCGCGTCTCGCCCGCGCCTGCCAGCGCGGCGGGCAGCGCGCGCAGGCAGTCGGCGATGACGGCGGCGCTGTTGTAGGTCACGATCACCACCGCGACCGGCCGGGCGGGCCCGCTGGTGCGGTGGCCACGAGCGTTTGCCGTGGTCGGCTGGTTCACGGCGGGGCTGGCGGTGTCGCGGGAAAGATGCTCGTACTGGACGTACTTGGTCTTTTCTGCGGTGCCGTCAGGCGCGTCGTGGGCCTGTCGAACGCGGTGAACGTTCGTGGTCGCCGCACTAGTGTCCGCGCCTCGACGAGCGCCCCCGCTACCCGGCGCCGAAAACCGCCAGCCCATCGGTCCCACGCTGAGCGTCCCTTCGTCGTGCGTCACGCCGCCGCGCCGATCGGCCCCTGCGCCGGTCGTGCCGCGGGGGTGGATCAGTAGGCGCCCTGGCCGCTGAACACGGCCCGGAAGGTCTTCCAGAGGATCACCGCGTCGAGGGCTAGCGACCAGTCCTCGACGTAGCGCAGGTCGAGCCGGACCGCTTCCTCCCACGGCAGGTCGCTGCGCCCGCTGACCTGCCAGAGCCCGGTGAGGCCCGGCTTCACCAGCAGCCTGCGGCGCACGTCGGGCGCGTAGCGGGCGCTTTCCTCCGGCAGCGGCGGCCGGGGGCCCACGAGCGACATGGGGCCGGCGAGCACGTTGAGGAGCTGGGGCAGTTCGTCGATGGAGTACCGGCGCAGGATCGACCCGACCCGGGTGATCCGCGGGTCGCTGCGCATCTTGAACAGCACGCCGGCGCCCTCGTTGCGGTCGACCAGGTCGGTGAGCAGCTTGTCCGCGTTGGTCACCATCGTGCGGAACTTGATGATGGTGAACTCGCGCCCGTCCTTGCCGACGCGACGCTGGCGGTAGAACACCGGGCCGCGGGTGTCGACCTTGATCGCCAGCGCGACCGCCAGCATCAGCGGCGAGACCAGGGCGATCAGCAGGCCGGAGCCGACCTTGTCGACCACGTCCTTGATCATCCGCCGGACGCCGGTGAACGAGGGCGAGGTGACCCGCAGCAGCGGCATGCCGAGCACGGCGTCCACGTGCAGCCGGGGACCGGCGACCTCCATCAACACGGGCGCGACGACCATCTCCGCGCCGCTGCCCTCCAGGTTCCAGGCGAGCTGCTGGAGCCGCTTGGGCGTCCAGTACGGGTCGGGGGTGACCGCGACGATGCGGTAGCCGCCACGGCGGGCCTGGGTGGCCAGGTCGCCGAGTTCGCCGACCACGGACACGCCCGCGAGTTCGCGCGCGCCGTCACCGAGGCCGTCGGCGGTGCAGACCGCGTCGACCCGCCAGCCGAGGTGGGAGGCGGCCCGGGTGCGGGTGATCAGGTCGCCGACGGTGTCGAGGCTGCCAGCGGCCATGACCGGCAGCAGGCAGCCGCCCTCGCGGCGGGCCCGGTGCAGGAGCTGGCGCAGCGCGTAGCGCAGCGGGAAGGCGATCAGCGCGGTCGCGGGGACCACGAGGAACACCCACGGCCGGATCTGGGTGATGTCGAAGAGCAGGCCGCCCAGCGCCAGCACGACGGCCGCGGCGACGAACCCGCGGCCGAGCCTGCGGAACTCCTCCGCGCCCTGGCCGAGGACCGCCAGGTGCCACACCCGGTTGACCATCAGGGAGCCGACCAGCACCGCGAAGGTGGCCAGTCCGACGAGGCCGACGACCGGGCCGCCGGGGTCGGCGTAGTTGGCGACGATCCCGCCCACGACCACGACGCCGATCAGCGCGGCGAGCAGGTCGCCGAGGATGACGCCGCTGCGATACCGCGGTTCCCAGCCCGCCACCGGCGGGAAGGACGGTTCACCTATGGGCAGGTCGCGGCGGACCCCTCGGGCTCGCCGCACGCCTGTTGGCGCGGGCCACATCGTTGATCTTCGGCGCGGGAACCCAACTAGGTGACGCATCGTGTATCCCCTGGTTCGGCCGGATCGGGCATGCGCGGGCGCGGGGGCGTCCCCGGGAGCCCCTTGCCTTGGTCGAATGTCTAGGTGAGCCAACTGTCCGAGCTGCTGCGATCGAACCCTGGCTGCGATACCTGATTCGTTTGCTTCCCCGGCACCGTTACACAGAGGGTTAGATTGTTGATAACCCGTCCCCCTCCCCGCCCCGTCGGAGATCACCCACGTCCACTGTCCGTAGCCCCCCAACCACCCCCACACACACGAAAAAGCGGCCCTCCCACCAGGGAGAGCCGCTACCACGACACATGTCACACTCGGTGGCCAGGGGCGGGGTCGAACCGCCGACCTACCGCTTTCACGTCTACTCTCGTCCGTTCGGGCACGTTCCACGCGACGTTCGCCCTGGTGGGACGCAACTGTGCGTCACCTGCAACTGCCTGGACGGACCAGGACTGAGACGGAGCGCGAAGCCCCGTGAGGTAGCCTGCTCCCGCTGCGACGCCGTACGCTGGGCGTATGTCGACCCCGGTCACCTTCACCGCCACCGTCACCCGAGATGGCGAGTGGTACGTCTCCCGTTGCCTTGAGGTCGAGGTAGCCAGCCAGGGCGAGACGGTAGAGGAAGCCCTTGCCAACCTCCGTGAAGCCCTAGAACTCTACTTCGAGGACGAGCCAGCGCCCCCAGCCATGGTGCACCCGCTGGTGACGTCGGTCGACGTGCGCATTCCCGCGTGAGCCCCGCACTCTCGCATCTGTCCGGCAAGCAAGTCGTGGCCGCACTGGAACGGGCCGGGTTCGAGCACGTGTCCACCAAGGGCAGCCACGCCAAGCTGCGCCATCCCGACGGCCAACGAACCATCGTGCCGCTTCACCGCACCGTTGCTCGCGGAACGCTCGCATCAATCCTGCTACAGGCGGGATTGACCACACAGGAGTTCCAGAAGCTCGTTCGCTGATCCACTGGTCTAGGACGGCTGGAACATTGGGGCGGGTGAGGTGGGGCGCGTGCCTTCATCGACCCGACCATGGACCGGAACGAGTGGCTGTCACTGCTCACCGAGGCGGGCGCGCGAGAGCCAGGCTCCACGACGCGCCACACGGCCGCGACCGTCCTACTTCTGCTCGGGGTACCCGAGCGCGTCGTCATGGAGCTGATGGGGTGGTCGAACAGCAGCATGACGAAGCGCTACCAGCACGTCACCGCGTCGATTCGGGACAGCGTGGCGCTCCAACTCGCGGGTCCCTCTGGGGCACCTGAGACGAGAACCGAGACGAAAAACGCCCCTCCCGATCATGGGAGGGGCGTTTTCCCTGCTCAACTGTGGTGGCCAGGGGCGGGGTCGAACCGCCGACCTACCGCTTTTCAGGCGGTCGCTCATACCAACTGAGCTACCTGGCCAAACAACAAACCCCCACCACAGCAAACCACCTACCATCTGGTCCGCAACAGAAACCACGCTGATTCAGCGACCCGCCGCACCGTGGGGGGTTTGGGGGGGTCGCCCCCCCAATGCTTCGGCGAGCGCCCATGTCCACGCTTTCCGTGGACATGGGTCCGCCAAAGCAAGCGACCCTGACGGGACTCGAACCCGCGACCTTCGCCGTGACAGGGCGACGCGCTAACCAACTGCGCCACAGGGCCTTGAGGTACTGCTCCTTGAGATACTACTTCCCAAGGTACCGCTCTTCCGTGCTCCCAACGGGATTCGAACCCGCGCTGCCGCCTTGAAAGGGCGGAGTCCTAGGCCGCTAGACGATGGGAGCCCGACCAATCTCGGGCGGACCGATCGACTGCGCTTCCAGAGGCACCGGGCTTGCTGGTTCGGTGTTCGCTGGGAGCAAGGCATAGCTTAGGGCACGGCGGCGGAAGGTCCAAAACGGGTATCCCCAACGGCCTCCCAACTGGGAAAACAGGTTGCGGTCCGCGGCTGTGGGCCGCAGGGTCGCCGGTATGGCGGGAACTTTGCGGGGACGGGTCGCGGTGGTGACGGGGGTGAGCAGGCGGGTCGGGATCGGCTACGCGGTGGCGGCCCGGCTGGCGGCGGCGGGCGCGGGGGTGCTGGTCCAGTCGTGGGAGACGCATGACGCGGCGCAGCCGTGGGGTGCGGATCCGCTGGGGGCGGCGGGCGTGGTCGAGCGGTTGCGGGCGGAGCTGCCCGCGGGGTCGGGCGAGGTCGAGCACCTGTCCGCCGACCTGGCGGACCCGGCGGCGCCCGCCGCGGTGGTGGACGCGGCGGTGGCGCGGTTCGGCGGGGTCGACATCGTGGTGGCGGTGCACGCGCGCAGCAGCATGCAGGACTTGTTCGCGGTGACGGCGGCCGAGTTGGACGCGTCGTTCGCGGTGAACGTGCGGGGGTCGGTGCTGCTGGCGCGGCGGCTGGCGGAGGTGCGCGAGCGGGGGCGGCCGGGCGGGCGGGTCGTGCTGTTCACCTCAGGTCAGCACCTGGGGCCGATGCCGAGTGAGATTCCTTACATCGTGAGCAAGGGGGCGTTGCAGCAGGTGACCGCGAGCCTCGCGGCCGGGTTGGCGCCGCACGGGATCACGGTCAACTGCGTCAACCCGGGCCCGGTCGACACCGGGTACGCGGACGACGAGGCTCGCGCGCGGGTGGCCGCGGCGGCGCCGTTCGGCCGGTGGGGTACGCCCGCCGACACCGCCGACCTGGTCGAGTGGCTGGTGTCGGACGCGGGCCAGTGGGTCACCGGGCAGACCTTGGTGTCCGACGGCGGGTTTTCGCTGCGCGGCTAGGGGAGAAATGGGGGTGACCCCCGCACGGGATGCGAGGGTCACGTTCCGTGACGAACGGGCGAGGGTGCCGGAACGGCCCCGGAATCGCCTGGCCGGGGTCCGTTCGGGCGCGTCGCGGAAGTCAGCGGCGGACTGGCGGGAGGCCGTCCTCTCCCTCGACCAGGCCGAGCATTTCGAGCAGTTCGCGACAGTCGGCCGCGTCGGTGGCGCCGTTCGCGACGGCCAGCCGAGCTCGGTGGACCTGCTCGTGGGAGACCCGGGACGAGTCGCCCGACCGGGGTGCGGGCACTCCGGTCGTGAATTGGCTTGAGGCCCCCAGGCTGTCCTGTTGCAAGAGAAAGGTTCGCACTTCGAGTGCACCGTTCATAACGCCTCCCCGACTCTTGTTTGGCGTGAGGCTATGAGAGAACGCCCGGCGCCCACAGCCCCCCGGAGAGTGAACCGTGCTGCACGGTCGGTAGCGGTCTGTGACGAGTTCCCCAACCAGGGCCGTGAGTCGACCAGAGTTCACCCAAGGTCCACTCACTCGAATGGACGCGGTTGATTGCGCCGTCTCCCTGCCGGACCCAACGGTGCGCGCCTGCGCGTGAAATGGCACTACACAAGGGGAACTTCAGGTGAACATTTCTCTCGATTTTTCCCACTTCTGCCCCTCCCGCGCGGCGGATGCGCGTGCAACAATCGTGGTGCTGACACACCCCCGGTCAGCGCCTGTGGAGATCCCCTCCGGCCCCCGCGTTCCTCCCCCTGGCGCGGGGGCCTCTCCATGTCCGCAGGTCAGCGGTGGTCCCACTCGATCGTGCAGTGTGTCGCCGGTCACAGTGGCGGCGGCCATGCAACCGATTCGTTACCCTGTTCCGGTGCCTTTTCCCTCTTTCGGACGCAGCCGTACCGACGACGTCAAGGCGGTCGGCACCTCTACCGGGCGTCACCGCACCGCACAGCGCGAGCAGAGCGAGGAACTGCTGCCCGACGACGAGCTGGAGTCCTACCTTGCCGCGCTCTCGCCGGATGGCGACCCGGAGACCACCGGCTCCGGCAGGCGGTTCGGCGGCGCGCAGGTCTACCAGCTCCGGCTGTCGCTGATGGCCAACGAGCAGTTGCGCGAACTGGCCGCCTACCGGCAGACCTCCCCGATGGCGCTCGCCCAGGAATGGGTCATGCAGCGGCTCGACTGGGAGTCCCAGCAGCTCCAGCGCTCCTGACCGCCCCACCACACCCCGAGACGACGAGAGCCCCGGCCGCCCGGCCGGGGCTCTCGCGCGGGTACGGCTACAGCGGGACGACGTTCTGGGCCTGCGGCCCCTTGGTGCCCTGGCCGACCTCGAACTCGACTCGCTGGTTTTCCTCAAGGCTGCGGAAACCCTTGGCCTGAATCTCCGAGTAGTGCACGAAGACATCGGCACCGCCGTTGTCCTGCGCGATGAATCCGAAGCCCTTCTCGGAGTTGAACCACTTGACAGTGCCCTGTGCCATATACCTGCCTCCATCGCAGGAGCATGAGGCTGCGCCGTGCAGCCCCGGGCCGCCCTCGGACGGTGCCTGCCGCCTATTGCGACGACAAAAGCAGCGCGCCCGCGTTTTCGTTCCGCGAGCGTGGAAGCACGAACACAGAAGCTACGGCCTGCAGGGCAAAGAGTATCGGCTCGCCGCAGGCCGCACTACTGCCTGACGGGCGCTCGACTAGTCCAAGCGGGTGATCTGGATCAATACGCTCCGAATTGATCGAGTCGCTCTCCGAGATCCGCCCGTGTCCATTGAAAGTGACGTGGATCACACACGCTGCGAGCCAACGCGGGGTCCCTCCCTGGCGTCGTTATTGGTGTCACAAGCGGTGGGGAAGGGAGCGGACATGGACAAGCGCAAGCACTCGCAACGACGGTGGTTCTCCGTCGCACTGCTCGGTGCCGGGCTGGTGGCGACGCTCGCGCTGAGCGGCTGCACCAGCGGCAACGCGAACGCGGTGCCGGGCCGGGCCGACAGCGCCCAGCTTCCCGCCGAGATCACCGCCTCCCCCGCCGCCGACGCCAAGGATGTCGGCCCGGCCGGGCCGATCACCATGGCCGTCGCCAACGGCACGCTCCAGCAGGTCACGCTGACCAACGCCGATGGCAGGCAGGTCAAGGGGGAACTCGCCGCGGACAAGAGGTCCTGGGCTGTCACGGAGCAGTTGGGCTACGGCAAGACCTACACCTGGTCCGGCACCGCGGTCGGCACCGACGGCAAGACCGTGTCGCTCACCGGCGCGTTCGCCACCGCCAAGCCCAAGCGCCAGGTCAAGGCCACCCTCAACACCGGCGACGACCAGACCTACGGCATCGCGATGCCGATCGCGCTCACCTTCGACGCGCCGGTCAAGGACCGCGTCACCGCGCAGGCGGCACTCAAGGTCGAGACCTCGGTCGACACCGAGGGCGCGTGGGCCTGGCTGGACGACCAGCGCGTGCACTGGCGGCCGAAGGAGTACTGGAAGCCGGGCACCAAGGTCACCGTCACCGCCAAGGTCTACGGCGTCGCGCTCGGCGGCGGCTCCTACGGCAAGAACGACGTGTCGTCGTCGTTCACCATCGGCAGGCACCAGGTGGTGAAGGGCGACACGCAGACCCACCGGCTGGTGGTGATCACCGATGGTGTGCAGACGCAGGACTTCCCGGCCAGCTACGGCCTGGAGTCCGACCCGGGCCGAGTCACCAAGAGCGGTATCCACGTGGTGATGTCCAAGCACGCCAGCTATGGGATGACCAATCCGAAGTACGGCTACTCGAACGTCGTCGTGCCGTGGGCGATCCGAATCTCCAACAACGGCGAGTTCGTGCACGGTTATGCCGGGTCCATCTACGCGCAGGGCAAGCAGAACGTCTCGCACGGCTGTATCAACCTCGCCCCCGCGAACGCCAAGATCTATTTCGACACGGTATTGCCGGGCGATCCCGTGGAGATCACCGGCAGCACCCAGCAACTCGGCGCCGAAGACGGCGACTACTACGACTGGGCCGTGTCCTGGGAGAAGTGGCAGACCATGTCGGCCGAGAACGACTAGTCGTTTCCCGCGATACCCGAGGGTGGCTTTCCGCAGCGGAAAGCCACCCTCGGTCGTTACTGTGGGGGCGGTGACAGCCCGCCGCGTACCGACCGCGTTCGCCGCGCTGTCCCAGGTGCTGGGCCAGCAGGCGACGCCCGACCCCGCCGACGCCGAAGAGGTGGCCGCGGGGTATCTCGTGGTGCGGGCCTCGGGTGCCAGCGCCGCCCGCCAGGCGATGGACGTCGCCGCGCGGGGCGCGCGCGCCAAGGCCGACCCGGAGCAGGTGCAGGTGCTGATGCGGGCGAACCTGCCGAGATTCCTGCCGCCGCAGGGTGTCAGCCTGACCTTCCCCGAGTGCGCGCTGCGGGCCCACCCCGGCGAGCGGCAGGGGGTGGTGCTGCTGACGGTGGCCACGCACAAGCTGTCGATCAGCTTCGGCGAGCTGCGGCCGCTGCTGTTCCAGCCGGTGCCGATCGGGCGGGCGCTGCAGGCGCTGTTCACCGCGTCGGTCGCGCACCTGGTCACCGCGGGCGACGCGCTCGACCCGCACGGGGTGAAGGCGTACCTGACCGGCCTCGCCGAGCTGGTTCTGCGCAGCGCCCTGCGCACCGAACTCGACCGGGCCGACGCCCTGGCAACCCGCCGCCGGGCCGCCGTCGAGTACATCCGGGAGCACCTCGCGGACCCGGGGCTCACCGCCGAACGCATCGCCGACGCGCTGTTCATCTCCCGGCGCAGGCTCTACCAGCTCTTCGACGACGGCGACGGCGTGTCCGGCCGCATCCGCGCGCTGCGGATCGATCAGGCCAAGGAACTGCTGGCCGACCCGGCGCACGCCGTGCGCGGCATCGGGGAGATCGCCAAGCGGTGCGGTTTCGCCAACGCCGCCCACTTCTCCCGCACGTTCCGCAAGGTGGTCGGCGAGACCCCGCGCGACTACCGGGAGAAGCTCCTAGCGTGAACTAGCGCAGTGAGCCGTCCGCGGGCGACCACGGGGCGCGCGCGGCGACGACGGGCGCGGCGAAGTCGACCGAGGAGACCAGCCTGCCGAGGACGGCGGCGAGGTCGAGCCAGCCGCGCCCGGTCACCGAGTGCAGGGTGAACACCGCCATCCGGCGCCCGTCCGGTTCGATGACGACCGCCTGGAGCTGGCACCCCGACGGCGGTCCGGTCCGCAGCGGGTCGGCCACCAGGATGCGCTCGGCGATGACCACCGGGTAGCCGTGTTCGGTGCGGGACTCGGTGACCTCCTGGATGTCCGGCCCGCCCGCGTCCGCGAGGTAGTGGCGCAGGTCGGCGGCGGTGTCGGGGCCGTGCGGCTGGTCGGCGACCACGACCGTGCCGACCAGCACCGCCGGGTCGGCTCCCGCGTGTGCCACGACCGCGACCAGTCCGGCGCCGTTCGCGTGGGCCAGTTCGGCCGCCTCCCGCGCGGCGAGCAGGACGCCCGGGTCGTGCGATGACTCCGGCCCGCGCGCGGTGACCATCAGCGCGGCGAGTTCCCGCTCGGTGTGCTCCGGGGACTGCAGGGACACCGGCGTGACCCCCGCGATGGCGGCCAGCTTCACCGGCGGCTCGGGCCGGTGAGCGGGGTCTCCCCGAAGATGACCAGCTCCTGGTCGTGGCCGCCGCCCGACGCCATGGCCGTGACCGCCGCCGCCGCGCCGCCGCGCGGGATCGGGACGCCGGTCGGCGGTGGGGCGAGCAGCCCGGCCAGTGCGCTGGACATGGCGGACGCCCGGTTGAGGAACCCGCCGACCGACCGGACCAAGTCCTGGCCGGAGCGGTCCGGCTGGGCCAGGTCGCCCCGGCTCAGCGCGGCGAGCTCGTCGGCCACGGCGTCCGCGGCCCGCTGGTGATCGTCGGCGAGCGCGCGGGCCCGGCCGAGCACCTCGTCGAGGCGGGTCTCCAGGCCGGTGAGCGCGGCCTCGGCGGCGGCGTGGTCGATGCCTGCGGTGGCCGCCGTCACCGGGGTCGCGGCGAGGTCGAGGGCGTTGCGCTTGTCGTGCAGATCGTCCTGGGCGGCGCTGATCCGCTTGCGCAGGGCGACGGCGGCGGCGTCCAGCTCGTCGGCGGTGCGCTTGTTGCCCGCAAGGGTTTGCGCCCAGGTGGCGAGCACTTCGGCCGCTCGACGCAGGGTCGTCGCGCGTTCGTCCAGGTCGGGGGGCAGGGCGGCCAGCCGAGCGGCGAAGCTGTCGGCCGCCGGACCGCCCCAGGATTCCGTGGCCTCGCCAACGCGCCGCAGCGCGGAATCGACCTGGCCCAACGCCTCCGCGGCCGTCGAGTACTCCGCGGCCGCGGCGACCACGGAATCCGGGTCGCCGGGCGTCGGATCGACGCCGAGCCCGCGGAACCCGCTCACGACCGACCTCGCGAACCCCGACCTCGAACGGCGAGCGTGGTCACGCCCTGACCGTAGCCGTCAGCGCGGGTCCACCGGGCGCCGGTAGTCATCGTTCGCCCAGGCGGGTGATGGCGGCGGCGGCCTCGTCGTCGGTGTCGGTGTAGGCCCGGTGGGCGGCGGTGAGCAGCTCGGCGCCACCGGCCAGGGTGTCGGCGGTGGCTGCCAGGTCGTCCTGGGAGTCGGCGGTGAACGCCGCGGCCACCGCGCCGAGCCTGCCCGGACCCAGCCGAGAGCTGAGCGCGGGGTCGAGCCGGGCGGCGGCCACACCGTCGGAGACGGTGGTCAGCAGGGCGGCCGCCGCCCGGAGTTCGCCTGGATCGGTGGTGTAGCCGGTCACGCGCCGAATACCGGCGGGTAGGCGGGTGGGAGGTCGTCGAACAGGTCGAGGCCGTCGTCGTACTTGTTCTTGTGCTCGTCGTCGTCGCTGCCCCGCGTGCCGCCCGCGCCGCCCATCGGCGGGTACATGCCGCCCGCGCCGCCGCCAGCACCCCTGGCCGCGCCTGCCTCGGCGGCCGCCGCGGCACCACGCGCGGCCAGGCCGCCCGCGCCCGCGAAGGCACCGCCACCGCGGGCGGAGTCCGCGCCCGCGGCCAGGCCACCGGAGCCGGACAAGCCGCCGCCCGCGCCGGAGCCGTAGCCGCCCGCGCCATAGCCCGTGCCGCTGCCGTAGCCCTGGCCGAAGTTCGGGCCGAAGCCGTCCGCGTACCCGGCGGCGACCGTGCCGTTCGGGATGGGACTCGGCGACGTGCCCGTCGACCCGCCCGCGCCCGGACCCGTGCCGCCGCCAGGCGGAACCGAGCCGGGGCCACCAGGCGGCACTGCGCCGCCGGGGCCCGCGCCGCCCGGGCCTGGCCCGGGTCGAGGCGTCGTCGGCGTCTGGGTGCCTGGCTGGGGGGCGGGCGCGTCCTGGAACTGGGGCAGCGCGGTGTGCACGTCCTGGCTCTCGCTGCCGTACGCCCGCATCACCCGCACCGCCTCGGCCTTGGCCGCGTTGCGCTTCTCCAGGCTGGGCTGCTGGTCGTCGGTGAGCTGCTTGAGCATGATCGCGGCGCTCGGGCCGTCGGTGGCCTTGACGTCGTAGCCCGCCATGAAGTTCTTCTCGGCGTAGTAGAAGACCGGGTCCGGCATCTTCACCTGCGCCTGGACCACGGCGTCCATGTACTGCGACAGGCCCTTGCCGACGCGCGCGGCGCGGTGGCCCGCCTCGTCGGCCCACTGGGTGAGCAGGGTGTTGGCCTCGCCCGCGCGCACCGCGGCCGGGCCGCGCCACGTGCCGAGCAGGCCCTGCACGATGTTCTGCACCCGGCCGGTGGTCTCGTTGATCTGGCCGGACAGGTCCGACCAGCGCGTGGCGCGGTCGCCCATGGTCGCCGGGTCGGCCGACATGACCATGTCGAAGAGCTGCTCGTGGCCGTAGGCGTCCCAGTTGATCCGGTCGAAGTCGGCGACGTCGTTGTTGCGCTTGCGGGCCTTGCGCTTGCGGTCGGCACGACGCCTGGTCTCGGCATCGGCCTTGTGCGCCTCGGAGTGGTACTTGCCCTCACGGTCCTTGTCGTAATCCCACGCCATGTCAGGCCCCCTCGCCCGCGACTCGCAGGGCGGCCGCGGCCTGCTCATCGACCTGCTGATACGCCTGGAGGGTCTCGCGGATCGACATTCGGACCGCCGTCAGCTCTTCGATGTAGTCCGCGAGTACGGCCTGCACACCGCCATCGGCGTCGGCGCGGTCGAGGAAGGCGCGGCGCATCTGCGCGGCCACCGGACCGCCGCCGTCGCGCAGCGGCTCACTCAGCTCGGTCGCCGTGCGGAGCTGGCCGACGAGCTGGTCGTGCAGCTCGGCGAGGGCTTTGTCGGCTCTCGTCAGCTCGGCGTAGTCGGCCTCGACACCGTCCATGCCCGTGCCCGACACGGAGTGGTTGCCCCGCGGCCCGACCGTGATATCGGGCATCATGAACGCCCCGGTCGTCTCCTGGTGCTCGCTGCGCAGCGCCTCGGCCTGCTGCATGGTGCGCACCCGCGTCATGGCTTCCTCCCACCCCGGGCCGTGAAGAGTCCCCGGGCATCATCGCCGTCGGGTTACAGACTGACGGTTTGGCTCCGTTGATTCCACCCCTGGCATCCCGCTTGTGCACAACTGGGCACGTCACCCGCTCAGGTAGACAAACAAGTACACGCGATTCCGGCTCAGGTATGTACTCTGATCAGCCCAAATCGGACGTTCTGGACGGGCGTTCGGCAACCTCGACATCACGGGAAGCACTCGAACTCGGCAGTTGGCAGCGACCCGCCGAGCACCAGCGCGGCCAGTTCGTCGGCCAGCCGGGAGGCCCGCTCCAGTTCGTTCACCACGCACTCGACGGCCTCAGTCATGAGTCCCACGGTGCCGGGTGTGAACCGGGGCGGGCCACCGTGGCTGCACAGGTGGACAGCCGGGCCGCTCAGCCAGGCAAGGGGCGGGCGTCGGGTCACCTCGGACAGCGGTCATACGCTGCGGCAATGAGCCGTGCACCTGAGCCGTGGCCGCCGGTGGAGACCGAGCTGCCCGAACGTCATCCCGACGCGCCCGCGCCCGGGGTCGAGCTGACGCCGCACTACGCCTACTGCTTCGGCTGTGGCGACAAGCAGGACGACGGCCTGCACCTGCGGACCATCGCCGCCGAGGGGCACACGGTCCTCTCCCAGTTCACGGTGACCGAGGCCCATCAGGGCTCGCCCGGGCTGGCGCACGGCGGGCTGCTCGCCTGTGCGTTCGACGAGGCGCTGGGGGCCACGGTCGGCAACCTGCTGCGCAGGCCCGCGGTCACCGGGAAGCTGGAGACGAACTTCCTGCGGCCGGTCCCCGTCGGCTCGACGCTGTTCATCACCGCGTGGCTCGACGGGGTCGCGGGGCGCCGGGTGTATGTCAGCGCGAAGGGGCGGCTCGACTCGGCGGAGGGGGTGGTGGCGGTGCGGGCGCGGGCGTTGTTCGTGGTGGTGGAGCTGAGCCACTTCGTCAAGCACGGCCGCCCCGAGGATCTGCGGGCCGTGGTCGCGGACCCGAGCCTGATCAACAGTCCGATCGAGGTGAATCCGTAGGCTGGGCGCATGTTCCTCGCCGTCGTCGGGTTGGCTGTCGCGCTGCTGCACTTCTACCTGTGGAAGCGGCTGGTGAAGGACACGACCCGTTCCGCGCGCGGGCGGCGGATCGGCACGGTCGTGCTGGTGGCGCTCGCGGTGTTGGTCGTGGCGACGCTCGCGCTGCCGCGCCGGGTGGGCGTCGAGGCGGCGGCCTGGTTCGTCTGGCCCGGCTACATCTGGCTGGGACTGTTCTTCTACCTGTTCACCCTGCTCGCCGTGCTCGAACTGCCCCGGCTCGCGCTGCGCGGGTGGGCGCGGGGCAAGCCGCTGGAGGCGACGGCGACGACCACCGAGGTCGAACCGCCCGCGCCCGTGGTGGACGAGAGCCGCAGGCTGTTCCTGGCGCGCGGCGCCGCCGTGGTGGTCGGGGTCGCCTCGACGGGCATCGTGGGCGCGGGCATGGTCTCGGCGCTGGGCCCGCCGCAGGTCAAGCGGGTCGCGGTGCCGATCGCGCGGCTGAGTCCGGGGTTCGCGGGGTTCCGCATCGCGCTGGTCAGCGACATCCACCTGGGGCCGCTGCTCGGCCGCGCGCACACCGAGCGGCTGGTGCGGATGATCAACGAGACCCGGCCGGACGCGGTGGCGATGGTCGGCGACCTGGCCGACGGCACCGTCGCCGAACTCGGCCGGGCCGCCGAACCGCTGCGCGACCTGGTGTCCACCGAGGGCACGTTCTTCGTGACCGGCAACCACGAGTACTACTCCGGCCACCAGGAGTGGATCACCGAGCTGGACCGGCTCGGTCTGAACTACCTGCGCAACGAGCACGCCGCGATCACCCGGGGCACGGCGTCGGTCACCCTCGCGGGCATCACCGACCTCGCAGGCAAGACCTTCGACGACGCACCCGACCTCGGCCGCGCGCTGGCGGGCCGCGACCAGGATTCGCCCGTGGTGCTGCTGTCCCACCAGCCGGTCCAGGTGCGCGACGCCGCGCGGGCGCGGGTCGACCTGCAACTGTCCGGCCACACCCACGGCGGGCAGATCTACCCGTTCCACCACCTGGTCCAGCTCGGCCAGCCCGCCGTGTCTGGACTGTCCAAAGTGGACGACACCTGGCTGTATGTGACCAACGGGGCGGGTTTCTGGGGACCGCCCGTGCGCGTGGGGGCCCCGCCGGACATCACCGTGATCGAGCTGACCCCGGCACCTAGGTGAGCGTGCGGGGGCGGATCGCGTTGGCCTTGTCGACCAAGTCGTGGCGTTGGTCGGGGGTGCCCGCGAGCCGCGCGAGGGCTCGGTAGCACCGCTCCAGGCCGAAGCGCAGCTCCCGCTCGGACAGGTCGCAGCCCAACACGGTCAAGCTGCCGTTCGCCGGGTTCGCGCCGGGCTTGCCTGCCTGCACCCAGCCGTAGGCCGCTTCCAGGACCTCCGCCGCGAGATGCGTCCGCCGCTCGGCGTCCAAGGAGAGGCGCTCCAGGCGTTTCGCGGCGTCGTGCAGGTCGTGTTCGGCGACCTTGGCGACTTCGTTCGCGCGCGCCTTGATCTTGATCGCGGCGACCTGCGCGGCGACGTGGTGGCTGGAGGTGTCCGGCACCGACTCCAGCACCTCGATCGCCCCGGTCCGGGCACCCTGCGCGAGGTACACCCGCGCGAGCCCGAACGCGGCGCTGACGAACGAGTGGTCCGTGCGCCACACCAGTTCGTAGTACCGGGCGGCGGCGAAGTGGTCGCCCGCGTGCTCGGCGCTCACCGCGAGCGCGAGCTTCGGCGCGATCTCGCCGGGGACGGCGTCGTAGACCCGGTCGAACGCCTCGCGGGCGAGCTTCGGGTTGCCAGCCGCCAGGGCGACCAGACCGCGGAACCAGTCGGGCCGCCAGTCGGCCGGGTCGGTGACCAGTTTGCGGGCGGCGTCCAACTCAGACGACGCGGCGCGCAGGTCGCCCTGTTCGATGCGGGCCTTGACCAGGCGCAGCCGGACCTCGATGGAGTCCTGCGGGGCGGCGGCGAGCGCGGCGGCCAGTTCGGCGGGCTCGGTGGCGGTGATGCTGGCCAGCGCGGAGGCCGCGTGGTCGTCGGTGTCGACCAGCGGGAGCGGCAGGACGGTGGCGACCTCGGCCGGGTCGGGCGCGGGCAGTGTCTCGGAGCGGTCGGTGACGACCAGGCCCGCGCCGAAGGTCCGCGTCTCCATGCCGAACACAGTGGACATTCCGGGGCGCGGGCGGCCGGTGCCCAGCGCCATCACCTCGCGCAGGACGCCGGTGAGCTGGTCGGCCATCTCCGCCGCGGACGCGAAGCGCTGCGCCGGGTCTTCCTGCGTCGCGCGCTTGAGCACCCGGTGGTAGCTGCCGAACAGCGCGAACAGCGGCTCGGCGTCCGGGCCGGGCAGCGTGTACTTGTAGCGGGTGGTGTAGCCCGCGAACTCGATCGACAGCACGGCCAGGGTCCGGCCGACGGTATAGATGTCGGACGCGACTGTCGCGCCCTCGGTGGCCAGCTCGGGCGCGGCGTAGCCGGAGGTGAAGAACAGCGGGCACTCGTAGTCGTCGATCTTGCGAACCGCGCCGAGGTCGATGAGCTTGAGCTGCTCGCCGGTCTGGATCACGTTGTCCGGCTTGAGGTCGCAGTAGAGCATGTCGATGCTGTGCAGGTAGCCGATGGCGGGCAGGATCTCCAGCCCGTAGGCGATGACCTGGCCGATCGGCAGCGGCTCGGCGCGGCCTGCCTCGCGGTGGTGTTCGAGCGCGAGCTGGCGCAGCGACTGGCCGCCGACGTACTCCATGACGATGTAGCCGACCAGCGAGCCGGTGTTCGGGTCGGGGTGCTGGACGAAGTTGTAGATTTTGACCACGTTCGGGTGCTCGACCTCGGCCAGGAACCGCCGCTCGGCCACGACCGAGGCCATGGACGTGGCGTCGCCGGTGTCGATCATGCCTTTGAGCACGACCCAGCGGTCGCTGACGTTGTGGTCCTTGGCGAGGTAGATCCAGCCGAGGCCGCCGTAGGCGATGCTGCCGAGCACCTCGTACTGGCCGCCGACGAGGTCGTCGCGGAACAGCCGCGGCCGGAAGTTGAACGCCTGCCCGCACTTCGGGCACACGCCCTCGGGGTCACCGGACGTGCCGTCGGTGCCCCGGCCGACCTCGGCGCCGCAGTTGTTGCAGAACCGCTTGTTCTCCGCGACGACCGGATCGTCGAGGACCGCGCTGGCCGGGTCCTTGACCGGCACCACCGGCACCTCGACCAGCCCCGCGCCGAGCCTGCCGCGCCCGGTGGACCGGGACGCGGTCCGCCTGCCGGTGGTGGGGAAGGCGCCGGACCCGGTGATCGGGATGTCCGGGCCGGGGGTCTGCTGGGTGGCGGGCCGCTCGTCGTCCACTTCCTCGACGGGCCGGGGCGGCACGATGCTCTGCGTGAGCGTCGACATCCCGAGCACCGACGTCGGCTGCGGCTCGTCGTCGGCCAGGGCCGTGTCGGGCAGCATGCCCGGCGTGCGCGGGACGATGGCGGGCACCGGCACGTCCCGCGACCACTGCATGCCGGACGGGACGGGCGCCTGGTGGCGGGCGCCGCCCTGGCCCGCCGGCAGCGCCTGGAACGGCTGCTGTGACTGGGTCGCCAGGTGACGTGGCCGCCCCGGGGCACCGCGCGGATGGCCGCCTTGCCCGGGCGGCGGTTGGCTCGGGCCCTGGCCGGGCGATTGGCTGGGGGCCTGGCCGGGCGGCGGTTGGCTCCCGTCCGGCCGAGGAGCCTGGCCGCGATACTGGCCCGCCTGCGGCTCGGGTCGCGCGTAGGAGCCCGGCTGCTGCTGATGGGACTGTCGGTTCGGCGGGTAGGACTGTCCTGTTCGCGCTTGCGGGTGAACCGGGCGCTGCGGGTGACCCTGCGATCCCGACTGCGGATACGGCTGCCCACCGGTCCCCGATGGCGGCCTGCCGCCGGACTGAGACTGCCCGCCGGACTGGGGTTGCCCGCCGACCGGTGGCTGACCAGCAGACTGTCGTTGCCTACCAGGCTGGGGTTGCCCACCAGACTGGGATTGCCCGCCAGAGCCGGGGAGTGGCGGGCGGCCTGGCCGCGAATACTCCTGCGGCCGACCTGGCTGGGGCTGCGCCGGACCACCGGGCTGCGCCGGGTGCGGCGGCACCGGTTCCGGGCGGAGCTGCGACCAGACCTGTGCCTCCGCCGGGGGTTTCGGCGGGAACCGCGGGATGTCGCGCGGCGGGTTGGGGCCGCGAAACCAGGCGTCAGCGGACTTGGCGTCCGGGTCCTCCGCGGGGCGGTCGTCGGCAGGCTCGTCGCCTGGAGGCGTCCAGTGCGTCATCTCGACCTCAGTCCCGGTACTTGGCGGTCGGCGGCGGCGACTGTTCGCCCGCCTGGGCGAGCCACCGGCCGTAGCTCTCGGCCCACGAGCCCCCCGAGATCGACTTCGCCAGCACCCCGTTGACGAACCGGACCATGTCCTCGCTCTGCTTGGGGATGCCGATGCCGTAGGGCTCCTCGGTGAACCGGGGGCCCACCATCCGCACGGTCGGGTCCTGCGCGACCATCCCGGCCAGGATCGTGTCGTCTGTGGACACTCCGGCGACCTGGCCCTGTTGCAGCATCAGCAGGCAGTCCGACCAGTTGTCCACCGCGACGACGACCGGCGGCGCGGGTGAGTCGCGCAGCTTGTTCAGCGACGTGGAGCCCTTGGTGGCGCACACGCGCTGGCCGCCGAGCTGGTCGACGCCGGTGATCTGGGAGGACTTGTCGACCAGGAGGCGCTGTCCGGCGACGTAGTAGATGGCCGAGAAGTTGATGTCGACCCAGCGGGCGCAGGTGGCCGTCATGGTGCGCACGACGATGTCGACCTCGCCGTTCTTGAGCGCGTTGATCCGGGCGGCGGAGGTGATCACCTTGTACTGCACCTTGTTCGGGTCGCCGAAGATGGCGGCGGCGATCTCCTTGACCCGGTCGATGTCGAAGCCTTCGAGGGCGTTGCTGGTCGGGTTGCGGAAGCCGAACAGGAAGGTGTTCTGGTCGACGCCGGCGATGAGCCTGCCGCGGTCCTGGATGGTGCGCATGGTCGTCCCGTCGGGCATCGCGCCCGGGGCGGGCAGGGCTCCAGGGCGCAGGCTCGCGGCCGGGTCGCACGGCGGAACCTGGGTGGCCGCGCCGGTGGTCGTCGGCGGGTTCACCTCGACGCCCACCGGTTGCGGGCGTTCGACGGAGTTCACCACCGCGAGGTCGACCGGTTTGCCCGTCGCCGAGCAGGCGGTGGCGGCCAGGGCCAGCACCGCGACCAGAACGACGCGCCTCATCGGTACTCCCGCAGTCGTTGCCTGATGCCGATGGTGATCCCGGCCGCCGCGATCACGGCGAGCGCGATGACGCCGGGCACCAGGCCGGTGAGGGCCTGGCGCGCCCGGCTGGTCTGGGTGTAGAACTCCTCGCGGCCTGCGTTGAGCGCGGCGATGAGGTTCTTGTCGAGCTTGCCGAACGCGACGGCCGCGCTGTCCGGGGCGTCGCCGATGGCCACCTTGACGGCCTCCTCGTACTGGCCGCCGTCGTCGAGCTCGCGGATCTTGCGATGGGCGGCGATCCACGCCTCGGCGTTGTCGATCGCCTGATGCACCTCGCCCGCCGCGCCGCGGTTGGCCGCGATGTCCTGAGCCTGGCGCAGCAGGTTGGTGCGCGCGTCGCCGGTGAAGGTGACCGAGAGTTCCTTCCACTCGCGCTCGTAGCCGGGCCCGTCGCCGCGGGCGACCAGGGTCAGCGTCTCGTCGGCGCGGCACTTGAGCGAGTTGATCCTGGCCTGCACCAGCACGTCGACCTGCTGGGAGCCGTTGCGTTCACCATCGGTGACCTGCGCGGACTCCACCAATAGCGCGATCGTGCCCCAGACGAGCCCGACCCCGACGGCGATGCTGGCCACCAGCAGGCCGACGTTGATCAGCCGGTTGGTCTTGCGGGTCAGGTAGAGCTGGGTAGCCACCAGTGCGCCTAGGAGGCCCACGGTGAGCAGCAGGGCGAACCACGGGAACGAGCGCGCGTCGACCTGCTCGGCCTTGAGCCGCTCGTAGTCGATCTCGTAGAGCTTCTCGGCCGCGGGCAGGATCTTGGACCGCATCAGCCCGGACGCCTCGCGCAGGTACGCCGCGCCCGCGGGGAAGCCCTGCCGGTTGTTCGTCCGCGCGGTCTCGACCAGCCCGGTGTACACCGGGAGCTGCTGGGACAGCACGTAGACCTGCCGCTCGGCGAGCGAGTCGCCGCCGACGTCGGCGGACGCCTTGCCCAGCGCGGCGCCCGCCTGGGCGATGTCGAACTCGTAGCGGGCGCGCAGGGCGGCGGGCTCGGCGCCGCCGGAGAGGAACGCGCTGGCCGCGGTGGCGTCGGCGTCCGACAGCGACCGGAAAATCTGCTGCGCGGCGGCGGCCAGCGGCTCGCGCCGGTCGACCAGGTCGTCCAGGGTGTCCTGCTTGGCCTGGAGGGTGAGCGCGGCGGCGATGCCGGTGAGCACTGTCAGCAGCACCAGACCGACGGCGATGACCGACAGCCTGCCCGGCGTGGTCGTGGCCGACCGGGTGACAGTGCGCAGCGCCGACGCACGTCCGGTGTCGGGCGGCGCGACCGTCACCACGGAAGCCTCCACAGGGAAACAGTCAACAGCACGTTCACACTCTCAATGCCCGCTTTCCCCCCGCGGTTACCTGGCTGTGACGCCAGCTCGGCCGGTATCAGGACGAACCTAGTCGAGTACTTTCGACCGAGCCACCATCATCGACACCGCGCCACCGACACCGTGGGTCACCACCGAGTCCTTCTTGCGCGCCGGGTAATCGCCTGGTTGCGGACTGGTTCGAACGGGCCGGCTCTGGGATCGTCGAAGAATGAACAGTGAGCACACCATGCAGCGGATCGCCACGTTCTGCGGCCAGTGCAACTGTGGCTGCCCGGAACTGTGGATCGACCCGGACGCCGCCGAGGAGCGCCGGGTGGTCATCACCGACGACTTCGGCCAGCGCATCCAGATGAGCCTCGGCCAACTCGCCGACCTCGTGTCCGACGTCAAGGGCGGTGTCCTCGACGGACTGCTCACCCCGACAGGCTGACCCAGGGCCGCGGTGGGCAGGCCCGAGTGGCTCAGCTGGGTACTCACGGCGGCGTTCCTCGGGATCGCCGGGTACTGCGTCGCGCGGCTGGTCGCCGCCGGGCGGTTCCCCCACGGGTACCGCGGCTGCCACCGGGCGGTGGACGCGGGGCACGTGGTCATGGCCGTGGGCATGGCGGTGATGTGTTCCCCGGTCGGTGGCCCGTTGCCGATGGCGGCGTGGCAGACGGTGTTCCTGCTGCTCACGGCGTTGTTCGCGGGCCTGTGGCGGCGTGAGCGGCGGACGCCGCCGGTCGGCTGGCACGGCCACGGCCTGCACCACGCGGTCGCCGGGCTCGCGATGCTCTACATGCTGACCGCCGTGCCGCACACCGCGCAGGCCATGTCGTCGGCGTGGATGTCGGGCCCGCACACCGGCGACGCCGCGTTTCCGCTGGTGGGCTGGGCTTTTGTGGCCTACTTCGCGGTGCAGGCCGCGCGGCTCGGCCCGGCCGCGCTCCGCCGGACCGAGACGACCGGCGGCCCGGCGATCCTGCTCGACGGGCGGCTAGCCGCGTTCTGCCAGCTCGTCATGGCCCTCGGCACGGGCTACGTCATCCTCGCGCTGCTGTAGTCCGCGCGCGACGACGGCGGCGGCGAGCGTGAGCACGGCGAACAGTCCGAACGCGACACCGGGCCGGTCGAGCAGCTCGCCGACGACGAACGACACCGCGACGCCGCCGACGTTGCCCGACAGCCAGATGATCGACGCGATCGGGCCTGCCGACGCCGGGTTCCTGCGCTCGACCAGCGCGAGCGCGACCGGGAGCGCGGAGAGCAGGAACAGTCCGATGGGGACGGCGGCCACGATCCCGGTGGGTACGCCGGGCATGAAGGCGAGCAGCGCGCAGGCCAGGGCCGTGCTCACGCTCGCCAGCACCAGGGCGCTCGGTTCGGCGCGCCGCCGGGCGGCGAACGGCGGCACCACCGCGCAGCCGACCACGCCGATGACCAGGATGGTCAGCATCAGCAGTCCGGCGGTCCCGGCGGCGATTCCGGCCGGGGCGAGCAGCGGTTCGAGCCAGGTGGCCAGCGCGATGAACACGCCCATGCCGAGGAAGGCGAACAGGGCGATCCGCGGTACGCCGGGCTCGCGCCAGGTCGCGGGCAGCGTCGGCGGCTCGGCCCGCGCGGGCTCGAACGGCGGCGGCACGCGGAAGGCGGCCAGCGCCGCCAGGCTCGCCACCACGGCGATGGCCGTGCCGATGCCGACCACCGTGCGCACGTCGTCGGACAGCGCGGTGCCGAGGCCGATTCCGGTGATCATGCCCAGGGAAGTCGCGCCCGCGCCCAGGGCGATGCCGCGCGGCCGGTCGTCCGGCGCGAGGTAGCGCGCGGCGACATAGCTGATCGCGATGAGTATCACGGGCTGCGCGACGGCGACCAGCGTCTGACCGATCAGCGCGGCCGGGTAGGTGTCGGCCAGCCGGATGGCGGCGCCGAGGGCCATCAGCACCCCGGCGCCCGCGAGGCTGCCGCGGAACCACCGGTCCAGTGCCCAGCCCGCGGGCAGGGCCAGCAGGACGAACAGCAGCGGGAAGATGCCTGCCAGCCAGGCGACGGCCTGCTCGGAGACGTCGTAGCGGCGGGCGGTGACGGTGGTGATCGTCGCGTAGGCGAGCCAGCACACCTGGCTCGCCACGACCAGCAGGGCGAACGCGACCACGACCGGCCACTTGCTGGAGGGCTGCACCATGGCCGCCAGTATCAGAGCGACACCACTCCCGGTCAATGGTCGCCTTACACACCCCGAACACGATCAAGGCCGCGCTCTTTACCTGGCTCGGCGAAAGTTGTGCCATCACCGAGTGAAGGAGTGCACATGCGGGCCAAGAAGTGGGCAGTGGTCGCGGCCATCGTCGCCGGAACCGGGCTGACGGGTGCGGGCGTCGCCGCCGCGCAGCCCAGCGAGCCGGTCACCATCACGCTGAGCCCGGAGCGGGTCGCGTTCCTGTGCACCGAGCGGCTGCCGAAGATCGAGCAGCGGATCGCGAAGCTCACCGAGCGGATCAACGCCGGGGCGGACGTCAAGGGCTCGTCGGCTGCGCTCAAGGCGCGCGCGGAGAAGGAGCGGGCGGCGGGCCGGGAGGCCGCCGCGAAGCTGCTGGAGGAGAAGGCCGAGCGGCGCGCGGGAAAGATCGACCAGCTCACCAAGGCCAAGGACCGGGTGGTCGAGTTCCGGTCGAAGCACTGCGGCACCAAGTGAGGCGCGCGCTCGTGGCGGCGGCGCTGCTGTTCGCCTGCGCCGCCTGCCAGCAGGACTCGCCGTCGCCCGGTGGCGGCAGCGGTTCGGTCGAGCAGGAGGTGGACCAGATCGAGTCCACAGTGGACAGCGTCGAGTCCGAGCTGGCCGGCGACTAGAGTACGACGATGGATTCCGGTCGCGGACTGGTGCTCGTCGTCGAGGACGATCGGGCCATCGCCGAACTGGTCACGCTGTACCTGCGCCGCGACGGGTTCGGCGTGCACGTCGAGACCGACGGGCACGCCGCCCTCGCGGCGCTGCGCCGGGTCAAGCCGGTGGCGGTGATCCTCGACATCGGCCTGCCCGGCCTGGACGGCGTCGAGGTCTGCCGCGCCATGCGCGCGGGCGGCGACTGGACCCCGGTGCTGTTCGTGACCGCGCGCGACGACGAGGTCGATCGGGTGCTCGGCCTGGAACTGGGGGCCGACGACTACGTCACCAAGCCGTTCAGCCCGCGCGAACTGGTGGCCAGGGTGCGCACGGTGCTGCGGCGCGCCAACGGCCCCGGCGCGGGCGAGGTGCTCCAGGCGGGCACCACCCGGCTCGATCTCGGCGAGCGTCGCGTGTGGACCGGAGACGTCGAGGTGCAGTTGACCACCACCGAGTTCGACCTGCTGGCGCACCTGATGCGGCGTCCGGGCCAGGTGTTCGAGCGGGCGCAGTTGCTCAGCGCGGTGTGGGGCTACACGGCGGCGGCGGGCACCCGGACCGTCGACGTGCACATCGCGCAGCTACGGGCGAAACTCGGCCCTGACAGTCCGATTAGGACAGTGCGCGGCGTCGGCTACGCGGCGGAGCGCGGGTGAGGCGCGGGTCGATCGCGGTGCGGATCACCGCGCTGTGCCTGGCGGTGGCCGGGGTGGTCGCGGTCGTCGCGGGGCTCATCTCGGCGCAGCTCGTGGTCACCACGGCGCGCGAGGTCACCCGGCAGACGCTCTCTGATCAGGCCGACGTGGTGGCGGGCCAGCTCGCCGACAGCCGCATCGGCCTCCGCCGCGTGGTGGAGGTGCTTGGCGGACAAGGGGTCGAGGTGGTCCAGGTCCGTCCGAACGGGACACTGATCAGCTCGACCCCCGCTGCCGAGAGTGCCGCCAGGGAGGCGGGCATCACCGAGATCACCGCGCCCGCGCACAAGACCGTGGAGGTCGGCGGCCGCACGCTGCTGGTCGAACTGCGCCCGGCCGACACCCGGGGCGCGATCGCGCTGGTCCGCGAGACGGAGACGGCCAAGGGCACCGGCCGCAAGCTGGTCGGCAACGTCATGGTGGCGCTGTCGATCGGCCTGGTGGCGGCCACTCTGGCCGGTCTGGTGCTGGCCAGGCTGCTGTCGCGGCCGCTGCGCCGGACGGCGGCGGTGGCGGCGTCGATGAGCCATGGCCGCCGCGATCTGCGCGCCCCGGTCGACGGCCCGCGCGAGGTCGCCGAAGTCGCCGCGTCGGTCAACACGCTCGCGGATGCCTTGCAGCGCAGCGAAGGCCGCCAACGGGACTTCCTGCTGTCGGTGTCGCACGAGCTGCGAACCCCGCTCACCGCCGTCAAGGGATTCGCGGAGTCGCTGGCAGACGGCGTGGTGACCGGCGACGCCGTCCCGGCCGCCGGACGCACCATCGACCAGGAGGCCACCCGCCTCGACCGCCTGGTCAGCGACCTGCTCGACCTCGCCCGCCTCGGCGCCGACGACTTCCGACTCGACGTCATCGCGGTCGACCTACCGGTCTTGGTGTCGGAGACGGCCACGGTGTGGTCGGCCCGCTGCGCGGCGGCGGGCGTGCGGTTCTCGGTGGACTCGGCGGTGGCCCCGGTGACCGTGATGGCCGACCCGCGCAGACTGCGGCAAGTGCTGGATGGGTTGGCGGAGAACGCTTTGCGCGCGACTCCGGCCGGGCGCCCGATAGTGCTGGCGCTGTCGGTCGAGCCGGGGACGGCCGTGTTGCAGGTGCGCGACGGCGGCCCGGGGCTGGCGCCGGAGGAATACCCGGTCGCCTTCGAGCGCGGCGTGCTCAACGCCCGCTACTCCGGGACACGCCCCGTGGGCACAGGAATCGGACTCGCCCTGGTGCACGGCCTGGTGGCCCGCATGGGCGGCCGGATCGACGCAGGCCCCGCCCCGGAAGGCGGCGCCGCCTTCACCGTCCGGTTCCCGCTGCGCTGAGTACTTCACCAACATCCCTTGGCCACAACCACCGGGCGGGCGATTTCGTATTTTGCAATTGCTACCCGCGATCCCACCGAGCGACCGAGTCGTACTCGCCGAACACAGGGATCGGCTCCCAATGAGTCGACACGTCCACCGAATCGCGGTCTACAGACCGGATCGTCGCCACCCGCGAGTCATCGATTTCCTGGCGGCAAATGCCCTCAGGCGCGTAAGTCAGGCTCTCCACGATCACTGGGTCGGCGCGATCTCCTCGCGTCTGCGAGTCGCCATAGTCATAGGAGATCATTTTGCGAAGAAAAAGTCGCTCCTCGATCTCCTTGAAGCTGTAAATAAGGCCGACTCGGCCCCGGTCGTCAAGAAATTTCACCCCGACGTACCCCTTCTCGAACCGGACTTCGATAACGAGTTCGGTTCGATCGGCGCCGGTACCTACCACTGTGTAGAGCGCACCGAGGTCGTGCCGACGACTGGCTTCAGATGCATCGATCACGTCGATAGGCGCTTCCAGCAGACCGTTCCACCGATTGCAATAGGCCCATCGCATTTCAGGTTCCCTCCGACAGTGCATAGACGCGCCCGGCAACGTCTCTAATTATAATGCCCAGCCTGTCGGCCGCTCGTATCGCCCATTCTGGAACAGGTCTGTGCTGTACCGGAACTTCGAGGAATTGACGCCCCTGGAGTTCCTCTCCGACGAGACTCGGATACCGCTGCCGCATGGTTGGCGAGTCTTTGATCGTCTCACCTGGCGAATACTTCGCCGCATGCTCGTTGAGGTAGCCTTGCCAGGTACCGGGCCTGATGTCGGCCACCTGAGTGTGCTTGCGGGAGACGATGTCCTTGCCAGGCAAGTAGGAATCCAGCACTTTCTTGTTGTCCAAGATTGCCTCATTCACCGGATATTGGCAACGATTCTTCTCGTTAAATTCCCGACCGTCGTCGAGTTTCTTCTTAACGTGCGGCGGAAACGACGACTTCCGCGACGGCACGTCCGCGCCAGATAGCGGCGGTCGGGCACTATCGCTGCCCTGCAACGTTCAAAAGCCGCGCTGTACAACCGCCTGTGCGGCGTTGTCGAGCTGCTGTCGGAGTGCCTGAAGTCGACCCGCCGCCGCGTCAAGCTCCGCCTTGATAGACAGCGCAACCCCGGCCAGTTCGTCGCCCATCGCGCCCCCCGCCTGCTGGATCGAGGCAACCGCGCCGTCGATCTGGGCACTGGCACCCGCCACCATTTCCACGGGAAGGGCCTGGCCCGCCGCGTTGAGCGCTCCGGCGGCCTGGTCGAGATGACCTGACAATGGACTGCCTCTCTGTTCCAGCTCGATCTGAGCCGATCCGTTCCTGCTGTCTGCTCGGCGATGCAAGGTCACCGTTCAGACTTCCATGCATCTTGTCCCGCGCAACTGGCGGAGAACGCTTTGCGCTCGATCCGGCTGGGCGTCCGATGGTGCTGGCGCTGTCGGTCGAGCCCGGGACGGCGGTGTTGCAGGTGCGCGACGGCCCGGGCCTGGCATCGGAGGAATACCGGTCGCCTTCGAGCACGGGGCCATGGGCGGCCGGATCGACACAGGCCCCGCCCCGGAAGGGCGGCGCCGCCTTCACCGTCCGGTTCCCGCTGCGCTGAATACTTCACCCGATTGGATAATCCCGTCCCCACACTGGAAATCGCTTTACTGGTGGCTATGGACTATCGAGAACCGACACTCCGCAGCCGGGAGCTGGGCGATGGGATGCGCGGAGCCATGCGCGGCGCCGGGCTGACCGGCAGGCAGGTCGCCCTGAAACTGGGCTGGTCGGACAGCAAGCTGTCGCGGATGCTGATGGGCGCGCGCGGAGCGTCCGAACTGGATGTCGCGTCTCTCCTCGCGGTGTGCGGGGTGAAGGGCGAGGAGCGGGATCGGCTGCTGGCACTGTGCAAAGAGCAGGACACCCAGAGCTGGCTCCAGCAGTTCGGCGATCGCCTCCCCAAACAGCTCCGCACCCTGGTCGACCACGAAAACCAGGCGGTGACCATCGCCGAGTTCGAACCGACCTTGATCCCCGGGCTGTTGCAGACCAGCGACTACGCCCGCGCGGTGATTCGGGGCATCGTTAACGTGCCTGCGGATGAGGTCGATGAGCGCGTGATCGCTCGGCTCGCCCGGCAACAACTGCTCAGCCGCGATCGACCGCCTCGGTGCTCGTTCTATGTGCACGAGTTCGCGCTGCGACTCCCAGTGGGTGGTCCAGAGGTGATGTCGGACCAGTTGCACCACCTGCTGCGTGCGTCGGTGCGCCACAACCTGACTGTGCGGGTGATGCCAGCCTCGTTCGGAACGCATGCGGCGATGGCCGGGGCCTTTCAACTGATGGAGTTCACGAGCTTCAAGCCGGTCGTGTATCTGGAGAGTGAGACCTCCAGCGTGTTCCTGGAGCGGCCCGAGGAAATTGCCGCCTACCAGAGCATCTTGTCGGCGCTGGCTGACACTGCCCTGGATGAGGGACAATCGAGGGAGCTGATTGCCGCCCTGGCAGTTGAGCTCTATGCGGATCGAAAGGACGAGGATGAACACGTATGAGCCGGACGGTCTGACCGGGATCGCCTGGCGCAAGAGCAGCTTCAGCGCGGGCAACGGTGGCTGTGTCGAGGTGGGCTGGCGCAAGAGCAGTTTTAGCGCGAGCAACGGCAACTGTATCGAGGTGGGCTGGCGCAAGAGCAGCTTCAGCGCCAGCAACAGTGACTGTGTCGAGGTCGCGCCCACGGTCGCGGGGATCGCGGTGCGGGACTCCAAGCAGAACGACGGGCCGCAGCTCGCCTTCCCGGTGACCGACTGGCGATCGTTCCTCGGCGACCTCGCCTGACCCACCTCACTTCCGCCGCCCGCCTGCCTTCCGCTCGCGGACCAGTTGGCGCAGGTACGGCAGGAAGTCGACCTCGATGGTGTGCCGCTTCGAGGCCAGGTAGCGCTTGCGCAGCGACCGCTGGTAGTCCGCGATCTCGCGCCGCATCGCGGCCGCGTTCGGCAGTCGGGCGGTGCCGTCGAGCAGGTCGGCGATCCAGTGCGCCTGCGCCTCGGCGATCGGCATGATCGCGCCGAGCGGCTGGACCAGGCCCAGGAAGTACAGCTCAGGGTGGTCGGGGTCGACCACCCGGCGATACAGCGCGACCTCGTTGTCCTGCGCGGAGAACACCGCCGGGTCGAGGAACGGGAAGCTGATCCGGTAGCCCGTGCAGTAGATGATCTCGTCTATCTCCTCGCTGGTGCCGTCGGCGAAGTACACCAGCGGGCCGTCGAGCCGCGTGATGGTGGGCTTGACGGTGATGTCGCCGTGGCCGAGCCGGGTGAGCAGGTCGGAGGACACCGTGGGGTGCGCGGCCAGCACCTTGTGGTCCGGCTCGGGCAGCCCGTAGTCACTCATCCGGCCTTGCACCAGCCGCAGCGTCATGCGCAGGGTCAACCGCTGAAACCAGTGCGGCAGCAGGGCGAGCGGGGTCTTGGCGAGCTTGTCGAAGGGCTGGCCGAAGAAGTACTTGGGCACGATGTGCGCGCCCCGGCGCATCGCGAGGAACGTGCGCTCGGAGACCCGCGAGGTCTCGACCGCGATGTCGGTGGCCGAGTTCCCGATCCCCAGGACCAGCACCCGCTTGCCGAGGAACGAATCGGGCACCCGGTAGTTGTGCGCGTGGGTCTGGCCGCCGACGAACGTGTCGGCGCCGGGGAACGCGGGCTCGGGCCACCGCGCGTCCCAGTGGTGGCCGGTGGCCACGATGACCGCGCGATACCGGCCGACGCGCACGTCGCCGGTCTCGCGGTGGCGGGTGGACACCTGCCAGCCGTCCCCGTCCCGTTCGACGGCGGTGACCTCCGTGCGGAAGTCGATCTGTTCGCGCAGGCCGAAGTGGTCGACGAACGAATCGAAGTACTCGGCGATCTGGAAGTGGTCGGGGTAGTCCGGGTACCGCGTCGGCATCGGGAACGCCGCGTACTCCATCACCTCGCGCGAGGTGTTGATGTGCAGCGACCGATACGCCGACGACATGCCGTTGTCGTTGAGATAGCGCCAGTTGCCGCCGATGTCCGACCCCGCCTCGAAGCAGTCGAAGTCGATCTCCCGCGCCGCCAACACCTGACACGCCGCGATACCGGACGACCCGGCCCCGATGACACACACCCGATCCATCGGGTCAGGCTATCGGGACCGGCGGCCGGTAACTCCGCGCAGTTGCGCGAATCAGCCGGTGGGCACCGTCAGCGTCGACGGTGAGCCGGACGGCGACGAGAAGGTGAGCGTGTGGCCCAGGGAACTCTTGCCCTGGTACCGCAGGTCGACGGTGTCCACCACCAGGGTCAGGTGGTGGCCCCGGGGCACGGTCCAGGACGTCGGCTCCAACTGGAGGTCGAGCGTGCGCGCCTGCCCAGGGGTGGCGTTCAGCAGGGTGAAGGGCTTGTGCGTGATCAGCTTGCCGAAGCCGAACGCGTCGACGTCGTAGAGGTAGGCGAACAGCGAGGTGTCGCGGGCGCTGGGCGTGACGGTCGTGTGCAGCTTCGGCGCGCCCTGCACCAGGGTGTCGCCCGAGTAGTCATCCGACGACCACACGCCCGCCGCGTTCTTGTCGACCAGCGGGGTGGACACCAGCGGCGGGATGCCGAGGTAGCCCTGTAGGGCGCCGGTCAGCACGGCGATGCCGCTGTTGGCCAGCGTCGGGACGCCCGCGAAGATCGTCTTGCGCCAACCGGTGCGCGACCGCGTGTCGAGGTCGCCGAAGCCGGTCAGCCAGTGCGGGTCGCTCAAGTACAGCGTCGTCGCGCGGCTCGCGGCGGCCCAGTCGGCGTAGGTGCGCCAGGCGCCGGTCTGCTTGTCCTTGAGGTTGACCGGGTTCTCGCGGTCGATACCGTTGGCGACGCCCTTGAGGTGGTGGTCCATCCAACGGGCCGTGGTGTCCCAGGACGCGTTGCTGACGCCGATCAGGCCGGGGATCTCGGCGGTGCCGTGGTCGCCGGGGGCGAGCAGCAGCCGCTTCGGGCCGGTGAGCCGGGTGTAGAAGTCGGTGATCTGGCTGGGCGGGAACAGCGCGTCGTCCCACTGGTTGGCGATCATGATCGCGGCGCCGTTGGCGTTGATCCGGTCGAGCTTGGTCGCGGCCGAGCGCACCGGGCCGATCGGCTTGATGGCGTCGATGTCGCCGTTGAGCAGGTCGGCCTGCGCCTTGCGCAGCACGGGGCCGGGCCTGCTGGTGATGTTGCCGGAGATGAGCAGGATGGCGGCGGCCTGCGCGCTGACGGTGTCGTTGGGGTTGAGCGAGGCCAGCAGATCGGTCCACGCGCTGAGCGCGGAGACGGCCTTGATGCGCGGCTCCTGCGCGGCGGCCAGCAGGCTCGCGCCCGCGCCGTAGGAGATACCGACGGCGCCGATCTTGGCCGGGTCGGCCGGGGTGCGCGCGAGGGCCCAGTCGATGACGCGGCTGACGTCGTTGATCGTGGCGGGCCCCGCGACGTCGTTGAGTCCGCCGGACTCGTAGAACCCGCGACTGGCGTAGCTGATCACGATGTAGCCGCGCTCGCGGGCGAGCTTCGCCCCCACGGCAACGTATTCGAGGTTCGGCGTGGCCCAGCTCGACGGCATCACCAGCACCGGGAAGGGGCCCGGGCCCTGGCCGGTCGGGGTCACCACGAAGCCCTTGAGCAGGTCGCCGCCGTCGCCGGGGATCGACTCGTAGGTGACCGCGAAACCGGGCGCGGCCTGCGCGGCCGGGGCGAGCAGGGTCAGCCCGAGATTGGCCACCAGGACCGTCATCAGGACAGCGAGAAGTCTCCGCACCGAGCCTCCAACGACAACCGAAAAGAAAGCGAGTGGTCGGTCTCGCTTATGTTACTACAAAGTAACCTGAATCACGTTCGCGTGACAAGGGTCGATTTAGTCGGTGTCAGGCGGTGACAACCTTCTCGGCGGCCCGAGGCGTCCTGCAGCCTAGGAAGGACCGTTCGAGGAAACTGGGGTGATTCGTGGACGGGGAGGAGAGGTTCCGCCAGTTCGTGGCCGCGCGCCAAGCCGCGCTGCTGCGAACGGCGTGCCTGCTCAGCGGCGACTGGGCCGCGGCGGAGGACCTGCTACAGACCGCGTTGACCAAGACCTACCTGGCCTGGGGGCGAATCCGGGACCACGAGGCCGCCGAGGCGTACGTGCGCCGGACCATGGTGCACACGTCCACCTCGTGGTGGCGGCGGCGCTGGCGGGGTGAGCGGCCCACAGCCGTCCTGCCGGAGATCGTCCAGCCCGACTTCGCCGACACCACCGTCGAGCGCCAAGCCCTGTGGGCCGAGGTGCTGCGGCTACCACCGCGGCAGCGCGCGGTCATCGTGCTCCGGTTCCACGACGACCTCTCCGAAGCGGCCACCGCGGCCATCCTCGGCGTGACGGTCGGGACCGTGAAAAGCCAGTCATCGCGGGCACTGAGTGCGCTGCGACGCCAGATCGCGCGGACAACCCCGTCAGCCACAACGACTCCCGGGAGCGTGACCCGATGAGGCTGGAAGACCAACTGCACGACGCCATGGCCGCACGAGTGGCCGCCGCGCCGGTCCCCACCGACCTGACCGAACGCGCCGTCGCCGGGGCGGCCCGCATCCGCAAGCGCCGCACGACAGGCGCCGTCGCCACGACAATGGCCGCGGTGGTCGCGGTGGCCTTCGCGGTCGTCCAGATCGGGTTGCGGACCGGCGATGGGTCCATCGGGACCATGCCGACGCCGGTCGGCATCGCCGGACCGGCGAGAATCGACCTGATCTCCGGAAAGATCCTCTACCAGGCGGACGGCGGCGAGATCCCGCTGCCGTTCAAGCCGGGCATGACCGTGACCAAAGCCTTCCGTGCCAACGGAAGTTGGCTCCTCACCTACCAGCGGACGGACACCCGCGACACGGTAGTGGTCCTGGTTCGGGCGGACGGTTCCACGGCCGATCTCGGCACGGGTGACGGCAGCGTGGTCAAGGTGACCGAGAATGGCGCCCGGGCCGTCATCCAACTCGGCGTAGGAATCCAGCTATCGCGGGCGGTGGTCGTGGAGCTGCCGTCCGGCACGGTCATCGCGCAGACGACATTGTCCGAGTTGGTCGTGGTGCAGGGCTGGTCGAACACCATCGTTCTGCTGGGCGCGGTAAGCGGCGATCTCAGCCCGGTGCCGGTCGACCGGTGGGACCCCTCGCACGGACCGTTCGTGCCCGACCCGACGACGGACGAGTTCCGCATCCTCGGTCGTTACGGCTCGCAGGGCCAAGTCCTCGCCCTGACCAATGGCGGGGTCGAGACCTGCCCGACGGTGGTCGATCCGGCGGCGGACTTCGCGATTCGTGCTCGCCAGTGTGGCGTCGGCCTGTTCGAGATTGCGACGTCCTCGCCGGATGGACACCGGCTGATGCGCTGGACGACGGAGCCGGATGGCAGTCAGGGCCGCTGGGAGAGCCTGGATGTCGCCGCGGGCGATGCGAGCTTCATCCGGCTCGGTGTGCCGCCAACGCTGGTGCAGGGCGATGCCTGGTGGGAAAGCAGCACTACCGTGCTGGTCGCTGTCGGTGCCACTCGGCAGCAGCCGACCGAGCTGCTGCGGTGCACTGTGGACGGTTCACCGTGTACGCGCGTGCCACTGCCGCCGTCCACAACGGACTTCCCGGTGCCGGTAACCCTGCCCTGACAGTCACTCCCCGGACACGAGGCGGCGTGCGTGGCGGTAACTCTCCGCCGCGTACGCCAACTCCTGTTCGGAGTCCGCGCCGCCCTCGGCCGCGAGCCGCTCGTGCAGCCGGGCCTTCGCCAGGTACCAGGCCGCGACCGTCTCGGTCGACGCGCCCAGCGAAGGGCGGCTGTAGAACAGCGTCGTCAGGTCGATCAATGCGTTCATCGCGCTTCCCTTCGCTCCGCCCGGCTGGGCCCCGGACTGGGTGTTCGCTACTGGGACGTCGAAGCGGGAACCCGGAAAACGACATCACCAGCGGAACCAATGGTGCGGCGGGAAGACGGCGCCCGTCATGGGCACCTGATACCCATATTTCGCTGAGCCCGAAGTGCTCAGACCGCCTCGGCGACCAGCGGGTCGAGCCGCAGGTCGGGGTTCTGCCGCTGCATGACGCGCATGGCCATGTCGTCGGCGAACAGGGCAAGCTCGGCGCCATCGGCCCTGGTGAGCACCTCACTGCGCCGCCCACCATCCACAATGGAACGCTGGGCCGGATCGGCGAGCCGCCGCACGGCGGTGTAGTCCAGATGGTCCAGCCGGACCGGGCAGTTGAACTCGGCGCCCATCCGGTGGGTGGCCACCTCGAACTGCATCGGCCCCACCGCGGCCAGCACCGGCGCGGCGTCCCCGCGCAGGTCCGAGAGCAGCACCTGCACCACACCCTCGGCGCCGAGCTGCTCGACACCCTTGCGGAACTGCTTGGACCGCCCCAGGTCCGCGGGCCGGGCGACGGCGAAGTGCGCGGGCGCGAAGCTGGGCAGACCGGGGAAGCGCACCGCGGGCTTGCCCGCGTAGAGCGTGTCGCCGACGCGCAGCGCCGTGGCGTTGACCAGCCCGATCACGTCGCCCGGGAACGCGCGGTCGACGGTGGAGCGCTGCTGGCCGAACACCTGCTGGACGTATTTGGTGGCGAAGGGCTTGCCGGTGGTGGCGTTGGTGACCACCATGCCGCGGTCGAACACCCCGGAACACACCCGGGCGAACGCGATCTGGTCGCGGTGCGCGGGGTCCATGCCGGTCTGCACCTTGAACACGAACGCCGAGAACGGCGCGTCGAGGTGGCGGGACCGGCCGTCGACGTCGACCCGCGGGGTCGGCCGGGGCGCCAGGTCGACCAGCAGATCGAGCAGGTGCCGCACGCCGAAGTTGAGCACGGCGGCGCCGAAGAGGACCGGCGTGGCGGTGGCGGCGAAGAACCGGGCCACGTCGAACTCGCCGCCGGACGCGCTGAGCAGGTCGGCCTCCTCGACGGCCTGCGCCCAGGCGTCGCCCTCCTCGGCCTGCGCGGCCCCCGCGTCGAGGCGCTGCTCGGTGGCCGCGGTGGCACCGCCGGAGGTGCGGCCGTAGCGGATGAAGCCGCCGCCGATCCGGTCGAGCACGCCGCGGAAGTGGCCAGCCTCACCGACCGGCCAGGTCAGCGGCATCGGCTGCAACCCGATCCGCTCCACCAGCTCATCGCACAGTTGCAGCGCCTCGCGGCCGGGGCGGTCCCACTTGTTGATGAACGTGATGACCGGGATGTCACGGTGGCGGCAGACGTCGAACAGCTTCAACGTCTGCGGCTCCAGGCCCTTCGCCGCGTCCAGCAGCATCACCGCCGAGTCGACGGCGGAGAGCACCCGATAGGTGTCCTCGGAGAAATCCGCGTGCCCGGGGGTGTCCAGCAGGTTGATCACCGAGTCGCCGTAGGCGAACTGCAGGGCGGCCGAGGTGATGGAGATGCCGCGGGCCTTCTCCATCTCCATCCAGTCCGACACCGTCCCGCGCCTGCCCGCCTTGCCGTGCACGGCACCGGCCTCGGAGATCACTTTCGCGTGCAGCGCAAGGGCTTCGGTGAGGGTGGACTTGCCCGCGTCCGGGTGGCTGATCACGGCGAAGGTGCGCCTGCGGCCCGCTTCCCGCATCGGCTCGGACAGACCTGCGCTCGCGGGGCTGCTCGTCATGACACCCGCTCCCGCTGACCGTCGCGCATCTGGGATCCGCGCCTACCCCGAACCATGTCGACGCCGACTCTACGTCAGCCGGTGGGGCGGCCCGCCGTGGCGTCGGCCGACATCGCCAGCGCGTACTCGACCAGCGCCGCGCGGTCCGCGCTGCCGATCTTGGCGATCAGGCTCGCGACGTGCTTCTCCACCGTGCGCGGCGAAATGTGCAGCCGGTTGGCCAAACCCTTGTTGCCCAACCGATGGGTGAGCAACTCGAACACCTCGAACTCGCGGATGGTCACCCCGACGGCGCGCAACTGCGGCGGCACCCGGTCCGTGCCCGCCCGCCGCTGCTGGATCGGTTCGCCGATGCGGCGCAGCAGGGTCCGGCAGGTGCTGGCCACCGAGGGCGCGGTCGAGCGGTGGAAGTACTCCTCGGCCTCCCGCAGCCAGGCCGCGGGCTCACCCCACCCGTCCGTGTGCGCGGCCTCGGCGACCAGCCGCAGCCCGAGGTGGCGGGCCATCTCGAAGGGCACCGACACCCCGCGCGACCGGTCCACCGTGGCGGCGGCCTCCTGCGCGCGCCCCGCGCGGCCGAGCAGCACCGCCTCGGCGAGCAGGACGAACTGCTTGTTCCACCGCATCGTCGCGGGCGCGGACCCGGCGGCGGCCCGCAGCGCGTCGGCGTCCATCCGGCCGTCCAGGACTTCGAGCAGCAGCAGCAGGCCGTGCGTGCCCGCGAGGTAGAAGGTGGTCGGGTTCTCCGCCTCGGCCGCGACCACCTTGTCCAGTTCCCGCCTGCACGCGGGCAGATCCTCTTCGAGCAGCGCGCACATCGCGCCCGCGAGCCCGATCGCGAGCGGTAACTCCTGGGCCCGGTGCCCGCCGCTGTGCCGGAACTCCGCGAGCGCCAATTCCATCTCCGCGCGCTTGCCCTGGTGCGCGGCCAGCACCCCGCGCGCCATGAGCAGGTACCGCTCGACCGCGGCGAGCCGCAGCCTGCGCACAGCGGTCAGACTGGTCTCGATCTGCTCGGCCGCCACCGCGAAATCGCCGCACAGCACCGAATGCAGCGCGATCGAGGCCGACATGTTCTCCGCGAGGGTGACCGCGCCGACCTCCAGCGCCGCGTCCCGCGCGGCCCGCAGCACCGCACCGTCACAGTCGGAGAGCCAGGTGATGCTGGCCGACCCGATCGAGGCATACACCTGCCAGATCGGCAGGTGGTTCGCGCTCGCCACCGCCTTGGCCCGGTCGAAACACACCCGCGCCTCGGCGAGGTCGCGCTCCCGGGCGACGGTCCCGATCACGTGCCACGCCTGGCACAACACCGCCGGATCGGCCACCCGCTCGCCCGCGTCCACCAGCCTGCGGGCCAGCGCCTCGGCCTGCTGCATCCGGTCGGGGCCTTTGCCGTCGAGCGCGAGGTAGGCGGCAATGGCGTCGACCGGCGCGGTGAGCTCGACGTCGGCCTCGATCGGCAGGATCGCGCGCGCCTGGTCCACCTGCGCCATGCCGTCGCCCCACCGACCGGCGATGTGCGCGGCCCACGCCAGCCGCACGTGCAGCGCGACCCGGCGTTCCTGGTCGACGCCCGAATGCGTCGTCAGCGAGCCCGCCAGTTCGAAGGCCCGGTCGAACTGGCCGTGCTCGGCCAGCGCGTAGAGCAGCATCTCGGCCACGCCGGCGCGTAGCGCGGCTTCGCCCGCGGCGGCCAGCAGCTTCTCGGCCTGGTCGAGCAGCGCCACCGCCGAGCCCGCTGCCCCGTCTTCCAGCGCCCGGCGGCCTGCCTGGTCGAACAGCTTGCCCGCCGCGACGGGCTCGTCCGCGCCGAGCCGCAGCATCGCCGCCAACTGGCACCACTCGCCGGGCAGGCCGGGGTGGACTTCCGCGATGACGTCGGCCGCACGCCGGGAGATGTCGGCCCGGTCGGCGGGGGTGAGCCTGCCGCGTAACGCCTCCACGGTGAGCGGATGCTGGAAGGAATACCAGTCCGGGCCGCGGTCGTCCCGGGCGATCAACTGGGCCTCGACGCCCGCGTGCAGGTGGCCGAGCAGGGCGTGGTCGTCCATCCCGGTGACCCGCTGCACCACCGTCAGGGAGAACCGGCGGCCCAGGACCGCGGCCACCGAGCAGAGCTGGCGTCCGCCAGGGCCGAGCCGCTCCGCGCGGTCGGCGATGCTGCGGGTGAGCGTCGGCGGCAACTCCGTGGTGACGTCATCGATCAGCCGCCAGCCAGTCGGGCCGTGCACCAGGTGCCCGCCGCTGACCATGCCGTGCAGGAGTTCTTCCACCACGAACGGGACGCCCGCACTGTCTTTCCACAGGCGGTCGGCGAGCGATTCGGGAATTTCCTGGATTTCCACCGCCAGACAGGACGCGACGAACTCTCGCGACTTGGTGCAGGCGAGTCGACCCAGCTCGACGGTCACGCAGCTTTGCCGTCTGGCCGCGGAATGCACCAGGTCGAGCGCCGCGCTCGGTTCCGTTCGGACGGTCGCCAGCAGGACCGTGGACTGACTGTGCAGATTGTCGCAAATGTACTCGACCACGGCGAGGGTCTCGATGTCCCCGTCGTGCAGGTCGTCCAGGAACAGCAGGCAGCCGGTGGTGCCGCCGACGACCGCGGTCAGCCGCAGGATCGCCTCGGCCAACACGATCAGCGAGTCGCCGTGGCGGCTGGGTTCGCCGTTGTTCCACTCCGGCACCAGCCTGCCCAGCACCGGCCGGTAGGGGCCGAGCGCGTCGTCACTGAGCGACACACCGCGCCGCAGCAAGGACAACAGCGCCTCGGTCAGCGGGCGAAAGGGCACGTTGGGGCCGGTCGCGCTGGCCCGGCCGCGCAACACCACCATCTGTTCATCGATCGCCCGGCCGATCGCCTCCGCGGCGAGCCGCGATTTGCCGATGCCCGCCTCGCCGACGATGAACGCGGCACTGCCGCGGCCCTTGCCCGCGTCGCGGAGCATGCCGTCGAGCGTGTCCAACTCGCTGTCGCGGCCGACCAACGACGACGCGCGTGTTCGCATGGGCGCATCCTATAGAGAGTGGACAGTGGTTCAGTGGGAACTTTTCGTTACCGATTTCCCCGCCCATAAGTCGCTGGCCAGCGGAAATGCTCGCATTAGTCCGAATGGTCCGCGGCCGAAAGAGTGACGGGCAGAGTCCGGGTACCCGCGGGGCGAATATGGGGGCGTCGCCCCCATGCCCGACCCGGTACCCGGCTGCGAGTCTCGGTGACGTGAGCGAGTCGTCCCAGACAGACATGAGCCGGAGCCCGGCAGCACCCTCGTGGTGGACCGCGGGCCTGGCGGTCGCCGAGCGGCCGCTCGGCCAGGACGACGCGGGCGACCGGACCATCCGTCCCGAGTGGAGCGTCTTCGTCGAGCAGGTGCTCGCGGCCGAGTCGACCGGCACGCGGGCATACCCGGCCGCCGTCGACGACGACGTGGACGTCCTCGCCCCGGCACTGCACCAGTTCACCGTCGCCGTCGCCGAGCGGATCGCCGAGGGCGCGTCCGTCCTGGTGGCCGACGCGCGGCTGGACCTGGACCCGATCGTCGTCGGCATCGGCGCGCAGCTCGGCCACCGGCTCGCCACCCTCGCGGGCCGCACGCTGGTGTCCGAACTGCACCGGACCGCGACCGTGTTGTCCGGCGAGACCGCCGCGGACCGGTTCCAGGACTTCCTGCGCCGGGCCGCCACCCCCGCCGCGCTGTGCGCGCTGTTCCAGACCTACCCGGTGCTCGCCCGGCTGATCGGCCAGGCGTGCCTACAGGCCGAGCGGGCCGTCCTCGAACTGCTCGCCCGGTTCGCCGACGACCGCGCAGAGATCGTGGCCACGCTGCTCGACGGCACCGACCCTGGCGCGCTGGTCGAGGTGCGGACCGGCCTCGGCGACCGGCACCGCGGCGGCCGCTCGGTGACCGCGCTGGTGTTCGCCGACGGCCGAGGCGTGGTCTACAAGCCGCGCCCGCTGGACCTGCACGTCCGCTTCAACGACCTGGTGGCCTGGCTCAACGACCACGTCCCCACCCTCGTGGTGCGCACCGCCGCGTGCCTGCACCGGCCCGGGTACGGCTGGATGGAGCGGATCGAGCACGCGGACTGCGCGGACGCCACCGGGATCGAGCGGTTCTACCGCCGCCAGGGCGCGCTCCTCGCACTGCTCTACGCGGTCGACGCGACCGACATCCACCACGAGAACGTGATCGCCGCGGGCGACCAGCCGGTGCTGGTCGACGTGGAGACGCTGTTCCAGCCGGTGTTCCCGCCGAGCGCGTCCACCGGGCACGACCCGGCCGTCGCGGCGCTGTCGTCCTCGGTCGGGCGCACCGCGCTGCTGCCGAGCATGATCTTCGGCGAGCACGGCATGCTCGACATCTCCGGCCTCGGCGGCGACCGCGACACGCTCTACCCGAGCGAGGCGACCCGCTGGGCCGACGCGGGCCTGGACACCATGCACCTGGTCCGCAGGCCGGTCGTGTTCGACGGCAGCGCGAACCGGCCGACGATCGACGGCGCGCAGGCCGACCCGGCCGACCACCTGACCGCACTGCTCGCCGGATTCCGGTTGGCCTACAACGCGATCGTCGTGCACCGCGCCGAGCTGCGGAGCTTCCTGCCGCGGTTCGCCGACGACGAGATCCGGGTGATCGCCCGGCACACGCACGTGTACGCGAAGCTGCTGACCGAGTCGACCCACCCGGACCTGCTGCGCGACGGCGTGAGCCGCGAGCGGGTGTTCGAGGAGCTGTGGGCGCAGCCGCTGCACGACCGGCTCGCCTGCCTGCCCAGCTTCGAGGCCGCCGACATGTGGGCGGGCGACGTCCCCACCTTCTACACCCGCCCGGGCACCCGGGACCTGTGGACCGCGGCGGGCGAACGGCTGCGCGACGTGCTCGAACAGCCCGGACTCGACACGGTCGCGATCAAGGTCGCGGGCATGGGCGAACTGGACCGGCACGACCAGGAATGGCTGATCACGGCCACCCTCGCGAGCAGGCTCTCGACCGTCGAGCACCGCAGCGCGGACCTGCTTCCCGGCCCGCTGGTGGCGGTCGAGGCCGACCCGGACCGGTTCCTGTCGCTGGCCTGCGGCATCGCCGACGACATCGCCGCCCGCGCGGCACACGACGACACCCGGGCCAACTGGACCGGGATGGAACCGCTGGACGACCGGTTCTGGACGGTCCTGCCGATGGGCGCCGGACTGGCGACCGGCTACTGCGGAGTCGCGCTTTTCCTTGCACAGCTCGGAAAGCTGACCGGCGTCACCCGGTATCTCGATCTCGCGGCCAAAGCCGTGCGGCCGGTGTCGGGCCTGGTGGACCGCTTCGCCGCCGAACCGGAACTGGCCCAGGCCGCGGGCTGCGGCGGGTTCGCAGGCATCGGCGGCATCGCCTACGCCCTCGCCCGACTGACCAACCTGCTCGACGACGCCGACATCCGCGCGTGCCTGGCCACGACCGTGCGGGCATCCGCGCTCGCGGACGACCCGGCCGCGCTGAGTGTCAACGACGGCAGCGCGGGCGGTCTCGCGGCCATGCTCGCGGTGCACGCCGAGACCGGACTGCCCGAGGCGGCCGCGCTCGCCGCGACGCTCGCGGACCGTGTCGCCGAGGCCGAGCTGCCCGCGCCCGCGTTCGACAGCTTCCTGCACGGTCCGGCCGGGATCGGCTGGGCACTGCTGCGCTACGCCGCCGACACCGGTTCCAGCAGGCACGCCGCCGCGGCGACCGCGATCCTGGCGGGCGCTCCTTCGGTTGCCGCTGAAGGGAACCACGGCATCGACCAGGGCTGGTGCAGCGGGCTCGCGGGCGTTGCCGCCGCCTGGTCGCACCCGCTGGTCAGCCACGCCGACCGGCGGGCCGCCGGGATGGCCGCCACCCTCGCCGCCGCCGCGCCGCTGCGCGACTCCTCGCTGTGCCACGGCGAACTCGGTGTCCTTTTGGGACTGTCCGCCGTCGCCAAGGCGGGCCACGAGACCGCCGCCGTGGCGCTGGCCCGGCGCAGCGGCAGGCTGCTCGGCACGCTCGACAACCACGGTCCCCGGTGCGGGACACCGTCGGGCGTGCGCACCCCAGGTCTACTGGCCGGTCTGGCCGGTATCGGATACGGATTGCTGCACCTCGGATTCGCCGAGGACGTGCCGTCCGTACTCCTGCTCGAACCCGCAGTTTCGCGATTGTGACGGTCAACGGGGACCGCCAGTTGTATTCGGAATCAGGCAACGGAACGTCGACAGACCCGGGCAGGGCCAGGTCGGTCGACTCACACGGGAGGAACCACCATCATGCACGTTGACGGCCAGATCGCAGCCAACCTGGACACTGACGCCCGCCCCGCGCTGACTCCGGCGGGCGAGGTCAAGATCGCCGCGCAGAACGGCGTCGGCGTGCGCGCCAGAGCCCTCGCAGGCCTCTCCTTCGACCGCTCGGGCGCCACGATGTTCGCCCTCGCCTTCACCACCATCAGCGCACCCAACGCCTGATCCCCGGCCTGCCCCGAAGGGTCTTTTCAGGACTGTCCTGAAAGGACCCTTCGGGGCATGGCGGCGAGTGCGGTGGTGATGCGATTCTTGGCGGTGACCGCGTCGTGGGCCAACGCGGTGGCCAGCGCACCACCCCGGGCGAGGGGCACCAGCGACCACCAGTCACCGCCGGCGGCGTGGTCGGGTTCACCGAACCCGACAAGCAGTTCGGACGCCAGCACCCGGTGTCCGGCAAGGCCAGCGGCCGAGTCGTCGAGCGCGGGATCCCCGACGTCGAGCCGCTGCCGCACCAGCGCCACCCCATCCCGCACGACGTGCGTCTCGGTCGAGAGCAGCCCCGCCCGCTCACCGATCCGCCCCAGCACCAGCGTCTCCCGGACCCGCAACCGAGCCGCCCCCACCAGCGCGACGTCAAGCACGGCATGATGATGCGCGCGGCGGGTGACGACCGTCGGCTCAGGCAGGTACTCGCACGTGCCGCCGTCGCCGACCTCGATCCGCACCACACTGCGACTCTGCCCGACACCGGGCAACGCGAGCGTCGCGCCGACCCCCACCAGCCGCAAGCTCGCCCCCGGCCCGACCGAGACGGACAGCGCCAGATCGTCACCCCCCAACGGCGCGGCGGCGGAGTTGACCATGTGGACGGTGACGGGCCCGTTTCGTCGGCGCGCCAACAAGGTCAGCGGCGCGGCGGACACGATCGTCCGCACCACAGTCCGCCCCTCCACCAGTTCGACAGCCAATGACGCCCGGGCGCGCATCAGGCAAGCACCGCAGGCCCGACGAACACCGACCCAACACCCGGCGATGCGGACATCAGGCACGCCCCTCCGCCCTCCGCCGCGCCGGCAGGCGATGCGGGCATCAGGTCAGCAACCCGCGTACCCACGCCACGACCTCGGGTGCGTCTGGAGTGTCCACAAGCGACTGACTGATCACCGGCAGCGCCCCCCGCATCCGGTGCGCGTCACCGACCATCACGGCGAGATCGGCGCCGACCAGTGGTGCGAGGTCAGTCTTGTTGATTACCAGCAAGTCCGCGGTCGTGACGCCAGGCCCGCCCTTACGCGGCACCTTGTCCCCGCCTGCCACGTCCACCACGAACACCTGCGCGTCGACCAGGCCGCGGCTGAAGACCGCGGTCAAGTTGTCCCCGCCACTCTCGATGATCACCAGGCGCAGCCCCGGATGCCGCTCCTCCAACAACTCCACGGCGTCGAGGTTGGCGGTGATGTCGTCCCGGATCGCGGTGTGCGGACACGCGCCGGTCTGCACGGCCTCGATCCGATCGGCGGCCAGAACACCCGCCGTGCGCAGGAAATCGGCGTCCTCGGTGGTGTAGATGTCGTTGGTCACGACCGCGAGGTGCACCTCGCCCGCCAACTCCCGACACAACGCCGCAACCAGTGCCGTCTTCCCGCTGCCGACCGGGCCGCCGATCCCGATCCGCAGCGCCCGCCCGGTCGCGGGTGCCGCGCTGTGCCGGTCCGGCTCGGTGGCGGTCGGGTCGAAGTTGATCGGATGGCCGTGTCCGTGCTCAGCTCGCAAAGAGACGCACCTCTTCGGTGTGGTGGCGGGCATGGGATTCGGCGAGCAGGTCCAGGCCAGGAGCGCCCGGGGCAGGCAGATCGGCGGGCGCGGTTCCGACAAACCGCGTGGCCCGCAGGGTTTGCGCCCGCAACTCGTCGGCGAGATCCGCGATCATCGCGGTGACGGCGAAGGGGTCCAGGCCGAGCAGTCGCACCGCCGCACTAGCCGGCCCACTCACCGAGAGGTAACCGGCCACCGCCGCCGCATCACCAGCCGACCCCCCGGCGACTCCCGTCACCGCGCCAAGCGCAACGGCATGGTGCGGCCGCGCCACCGCCGCCACCAACTCCGCGAGCACCGACGAAGGCCACACCCGCAACCCGGCCCGCATGGTCCCCCGCCCCTGGGCCCGCGACGCCACCCGCTGCGCGACCGACGGCGTACGCGCGTCGAGTTCCCCATCCAACCCAGCCCACGGCACAACGCGCACCCCGCCGGAAACCTCCGCCCCAAGACCCACCCCGGCCTCCTGGACTCCCCCTCGGCCGGCCCCCGCCCTCAGCCCAATCCACCCCTGCCCACCAGCACCAGCCCCCGGGCCAGCCCACCCCTGCTCGGCAACACCAGCCCCAAGGACAGCCCCCGCCCTTCCCTTGGGGGGTCTGCCCTGCTCCAGTCTATCGGCCACAAGGGGTGCGCGGGGTGGGGCCAGATTTCTGTGGATGGTTGGACGGGTTGTGGACAACTCGGTGGCAGCTCGGGCTTCGGCCCAGGTGGCAGCCCCAGGGGCAACTCGGGCTTCGGCCCAGGTGGCAGCTCGGGCCGGAGCCAGACGGGCAGCCCAAGTGGCGGCCACGGCGGCGAAGATGGCGGCCAACTCGCCGGCTGTGCGGAGGCGGCCGATGAGGAACGCGGGCAGGTCGCGTTCGCCGGTCACCAGGCCGCGGGCGACGGCCTCCTCCAGGCCGCCGGAGTGCACGTGGCCACCGCCCGGGAAGCGGGAATCGGCCAGAATCAGCGCGACGATGTCCATGGTCAGAACAGGAAATAGCGTTGGGCCATCGGCAGTTCGCTGACCGGTGCGGGTTCGATCAGCTCACCGTCCACGTGCACGGTGAAGCTGTCCGGGTCGACCTGGACGTCCGGCGTGGCGTCGTTGTGCAGCATCATCGCCTTGGTCACGGCCCGCGTGTTGTCGACCGGCACCAGCGTCCGCGCGAGCCCCCACCGCTCGGTGAGTCCCGCGGCCTCCGGCGCGACGAACGTCAGGCTGCTCGCCGCCGCGACCGTGGGGGCCGCGCCGAACATCGGGCGGGCCAAAACCGGTTGTGGGGTGGGGATCGACGCGTTGGCGTCGCCCATCGCGGCCCAGGCGATGAACCCTCCTTTGAGGACTACCTGCGGCCGGACGCCGAAGAACTTGGGCTCCCACAATACAAGATCGGCGAGCTTGCCGACTTCGACCGAGCCGACGTGCGAAGCGATGCCGTGCGCGATCGCCGGGTTGATCGTGTACTTCGCGACGTAGCGGCGGGCGCGCAGGTTGTCGGCGCGGCCGTCGCCCGCCAATGGCCCGCGCCGGGCCTTGTTCACGTGCGCGGTCTGCCAGGTGCGGATCACCACCTCGCCGATCCGGCCCATCGCCTGCGAATCGGAGCTGATCATGGAGATGGCGCCGAGATCGTGCAGCACGTCTTCGGCGGCGATGGTGGACGGGCGAATCCGGCTCTCGGCGAACGCGAGATCCTCCGGCACGGACGGATTCAGGTGGTGGCAGACGATAAGCATGTCGAGGTGTTCGTCGATGGTGTTGATCGTGTGCGGCCGCGTGGGATTGGTCGAGGACGGCAGCACGTTGGACGCGCCGACCACCCGGATGATGTCCGGCGCGTGCCCGCCGCCCGCGCCCTCGGTGTGATAGGCGTTGATCGACCGGCCGCCGATGGCGTCCAAAGTAGACTCCACGAAACCCGCCTCGTTGAGCGTGTCCGTGTGAATCGCCACCTGCACACCGGATTCGTCCGCGACAGTCAGACACGCGTCGATCGCGGCGGGTGTGGTGCCCCAGTCCTCGTGCAGCTTGAAACCACCCGCGCCGCCGCCCAGTTGTTCGCGCAGCGCCTCGGCGCTGACCGTGTTTCCCTTGCCCAGCAACAACACATTGACCGGCTGGTGGTCCATCGCCTGCAGCATGCGCCCGAGATTCCAGGCGCCCGGGGTGACCGTGGTGGCCTTCGTGCCGTCGGCGGGCCCGGTGCCGCCGCCGATCAACGTCGTCAGGCCCGACGCGAGCGCCTGGTCGGTGAGCTGCGGGCAGATGAAGTGCACGTGGCAGTCGATGCCGCCCGCGGTGAGGATGCGCCCGTTGCCCGCCAACACCTCGGTCGACGGCCCGATCACCAGCGCGGGGTCCACCCCGGCCATGGTGTCCGGGTTGCCCGCTTTGCCGATGCCGACGATCCGCCCGTCGCGCACCCCGACATCGGCCTTGACGACGCCCCAGTGATCGAGGATCACCGCGCCGGTGATCACCAGATCCGGCGCGCCGTCCGCCCTGGTCGCCGTCGCCTGCCCCATCGACTCGCGGATTACCTTGCCGCCGCCGAACAGCACCTCGTCGCCGGAACCCGCGCCGCGGCTGCGGTCCTCGGTCACCTCGATCAGCAGGTTCGTGTCGGCAAGCCGGATCCGATCGCCGACGGTCGGCCCGAACAGCTCCGCGTAGCGCACGCGGTCGATGGACGTCACCGGTCCAACACCCCCGCCGACTCCGACCGCAGCCCGGGCACGATCCGCCGCCCACCGATCGGCACCAGGTCCACCTCGCGCTCGACACCCGGCTCGAACCGCACGGACGTGCCCGCCGGGATGTCCAGCCGGTGCCCCCACGCGGCGTCGCGGTCGAAGTCGAGCCCGGGGTTGGCCGCCGCGAAGTGATAGTGCGAGCCGACCTGCACCGGCCGGTCCGCGGCGTTCACCACGACCAGCCGAACCCGCGGCCGCCCCGGGTTGAGTTCGACCGGTTCATCGCCGCACAGGATTTCGCCAGGGCGCATCGGGGCCTCCATCAGGGAATCGGGTCGTGCACGGTGACGAGCTTGGTCCCGTCCGGGAAAGTGGCCTCCACCTGCACCGATTCGATCATCTCCGGCACGCCGGGCAGCACCTGGGCGCGCAGCAGCACCGCGCGCCCGCCTGCCATCAGCTCACCGACCGTCCGCCCGTCGCGGGCGCCCTCCAGCACGTGGTCGCTGATCAGCGCGACCGCCTCCGGGTAGTTGAGCAGCACGCCGCGCGCCAACCGCCGCCGCGCGACATCGGCGGCGACGTGGACGAGCAGCTTGTCGCGCTCGTGCGGTGTCAAGTGCATGGCAGCAGGTGTATCACCCGCACTCCGGCCGCGCCCATCCGCGAAACCTGGAGTTAACCTCGAACTTCGCCGAGCGGCCTGCCCGGTCCCCGACGACACGACCGCCCGGTACACTTGCCGCCCGAGGGGCGTTAGCTCAATTGGTAGAGCTGCAGACTTTTAATCTGTAGGTTCTGGGTTCGAGCCCCAGGCGCCCCACTCTCCCGCGGGCAGCCGTCCCGCAGCCACTGCTCGCGGGCCTGCTGTGGGCTCAGTTCCTCGAAGCGGACCTCCTCGCCGGGTGCGAACCCGGCAGCGGCGGCGGTATGCACGACGAACTTCCGCACGCCTGCCCGCGCCGATCAGTCGGTCCACCACACGGCGACCGATGTTCCCGGTCGCGCCCGTTACCAGAATTGTCATGTTTCTCCTGGTGGGTCCCATACTCGGCGGAACTGAGTGGCGACAAGCCGGGACTGTCAGCGGAAATCCGCCGCGTGATCCGCCGCCCAATTCCGAGTCATTCGGCCGATACGACAGCACGCCGAACTAGGCCGAACGTCGCAATGTTTTCCGCACGACCGGAGGCTTGCGTCGCCCGGCGAACCTCAAGTACCCTCTGGCAGAATCTGCCGTAACAGGTCTGACGCATCGGCCGCACAGCGGGTTCGCGTATGCAGCCACAACAGGGGGACTTACCAGGAATGTTTTCGGGGGTAGGCAGGTTCAGCTGGAGCCGGAGAATGCTCGGCGACCGCCATTCATAGCGATACCTACCCTGTTCCGCGCGCGCTGGTCGGCGAGCGGGTCAGCACCGGCAATAACATCGGGGTTGACCGGACTGGTGTCGCACCGCTTTTCCGCACACCATTCCGCCGGATTCAGACATCCACACCAGCCAAACAGACGCAGTGCATTCGGAGGACATCGCATGACTGGCCGTGAACTCGTCCGCAGGACTTTGGCCGGAGCTGTCCGAATGGTCTTCCGGCCACGCATCACCGGGCTGTCGAACATCCCGACAGCCGGCCCGTTCATCCTGGCGGCCAATCATCTGTCCTTTGCCGACCACACCTTTCTGATGATCTTTGTGCCGCGGCCCGTCTTCTTCGTGGGCAAAGCCGAACGGTTCGGCAGGCCAGGTCTTCGCGGCAGGCTCAGCGGGAAGTTCTTCGAACGGATGGATGTCATCCCGGTCCGCCGGGACGGCGGACGGGGTGGGGTCGCCGCCCTGGAACTGAGCCGCGATGTCCTCGACCGCGGCTACGCGGTCGGCATCCACCCGGAGGGCACCCGCTCACCCGACGGCCGCCTCTACCGTGGACACACCGGCGCGGCATGGATGTCGCTGACAACCGGAGCGCCGGTGGTGCCGTGCGGCCTGGTCGCCACCGATCGGGTGCAGCCGCCTGGCCGGTTTCTGCTGCGACCGGTCCGGTTCGACATTCATTTCGGCACACCCATCGAACCCACCGAATTCGCGGGCAGGGAGAAGCTGAGCACGAGCCGTCGACAGCTCACCGATCAGATCATGCGGGAGATCCGAAATCTGTCCGGCCAGGAGTTCGTGGACCGGTTCGCGATCAAGGGGCAGGCGATGACCGCCGCGGCGCGCCCAACCGACCAGAGGGGACCTGTCACATGACCATGTCAGATGCCGCCGCCGGGCAGGCGGCCCACGAGAAGTTCCTCGCCGCGTTCATCGCGGAGATCACCGGCGTTTCCGAAGAGCTGGTCGTGCCGGATGCGGACCTGGTCGAAGACCTGTTCATCGACTCGGTCGCGAAGATCGAACTGATGGTCGCCTGCGAGAGTCGGTATCGCATCGAGATCCCCGAGGAGACGATCAACGGATTCCGCACCGTGCGCTCCGTACTGGACTACCTGGAAGCCACCGGGATCGAACCATGAACGTCGTCGTGACGGGTGTCGGCGCGGTCACGCCGATCTCGGCCGATGCGACGGGACTCTTTCGCGGTCTGCTGGCTGGGACCTCTGGAGTCCGGCTGCTCGATGTGCCCGAGTACAGCGGCCTGCCGACCAGGCTCGCCGGGATCACCGACATCGAGGGCAGGCTCGACCGGTTGACGGCACGGACCCTGGAGCGAGTCCAGCAGATGGCCGTGATCGCCGCGCGGGAGGCGTGGCACCAGGCGAAGCTCGTCGACACCGAGATCGACGCCGACCGGCTCGCCGTCGTTGTCGGGACCGGAATCGGCGGGGCCCGGGCCGTGCCCGACCAACTCACCGTGCTCCGCGACAAGGGCCCGCGGCAGATCTCCCCCTATCTTCCGGCCATGCTGATGCCCAACGCGCCCGCGGCCAGTGTCGCCCTCGATCTGGGTGCCCGGGCAGGCGCGCACACTCCGGTCAGCGCGTGTGCCTCGGGTGCGGAGGCGATCGCCGTCGCGCTCGACCTGTTGCGGCTCAACCGGGCCGATGTGGTCGTGGCGGGCGGTGCCGAGGCATGCGTGCACCCGATGACCCTCGCAGGCTTCGCCCAGTTGCGGGCGCTGTCGCGGCGGGAGAACGACCCGGGGGCAGCGAGCAGGCCATTCGACCGCGACCGGGACGGATTCGTGCTGGCCGAGGGTGCCGGGATGATGGTGCTGGAGCGCGCGGAGCATGCCGATGCGCGCCGCGCCCCGCTGCTCGGCGGCCTGCTCGGCGCGGCCACCACGTCCGACGCGCATCACCTGATCGCACCGGATCCGTCGGGGCGGAGCTTGGCGCGGTGCATCCGAATCGCGATCGAGGACGCCGGACTGACACCCGCCGATATCGGGCACGTGAACAGCCACGGCACGTCGACCCAGTCCGGGGACGCGGCCGAGGCGCGTGCACTTGCCGAGGTGTTCGGCACCACGCTGCCCGCGGTCACCGCGGCCAAGGCGTGCACCGGGCACATGCTGGGGGCATCTGGCGCGGTCGAAGCGGTGGCAACCGTGCTGGCCCTGCGTGACGGGCTGGTACCGCCGATTCGCAATCTGGACGTTGCCGACGACGACGTCGCCCTGGACCTCGTTCGGACAACGGCGCGGGCGCTACCGCACCGCGCCGCGCTGTCCACGTCAATCGGGTTCGGCGGACACAACGTCGCACTCGTGTTCGCGCGCTGAGGCGCATCGCGTTCGGAGGATGCGCAATGACACCGGTATATCGGCTGGCCATCATCGGCGCCGGGCCCCGCGCCACCTACGCCCTTGAGCGGCTGTCCGCCCAGATCGGCCGGTTGGGCGCAGGCAGGCTCGTCGTCCGAGTGTTCGACCGATCTGGCAACTTCGGCGCGGGCGAAGCGCACAGCCCGACGCAGCCTGCCACCAGCTACCTGAACCGAATCGCCGGCCAGGTCGGCTTCGCCGCCGATGAGACGGTGTCTGACGCGGGCCCGCTGCGGCCCGGCCCGGCGCGGCCGACGCTGTACGAGTGGTGTCGGCGCCAGTTCGAGCTGACCGGACATCCAGACCTGGATGTCGGGCCGCGCGACACCCCCAAGCGCTACCTGCACGGCCGGGCGCTACAGCACATGTTCGACAGCTACGTCGAGGAATTGCGCGCACATCCCGGCGTCGAGGTGCATCTGCACCCGGTCGAGGTGGTCGATCTAGAGCCTCGGGGTGCCACGCTGATGGTGCGCGGTGCGGGCGGCGAGGGGTACCCGGCAGATCAACTGCTGCTGGTAACCGGTCACACCGCGCACGATCCGCGCCGTGGGGCGCATACCGGTGTGCTGGCGGAGTTCGCCGACCGGACAGGGAACGCCTACGTACCTTATGCCTATCCACTCGACGAGATGCTGCCGGAGCAGGCAACGGCTCCCGGTACCGTCGTCGGCCTGGCGGGCATGGGGCTCACCGCGATCGACGTGGTCCTCTACCTGACCGAGGGGCGCGGCGGGTCGTTCCTGCCCGATGCCGAACACGGCCTGCGGTACCGGCCCAGTGGCGCCGAACCGGCCAGGATCCTGCCATTCAGCAACACCGGGTTGTTCACGTTCACCCTGCCGCACAACGGAAAGCTCGACAGTCCCGCGCTGGAGCACCGCGGCGTGTTCCTGACCTTCGACGCGATCGATGCGCTGCGGGACAGTGTTGGCGTGCCGGGCCACGGCGGTCCGCGGCAGCTCGATTTCGACGCCCATGTGCTGCCCATCATCGTGCTGGAGATGGCGTGCCTGCACTACACGACGCTGTTCGGTCGGAAGGTGGGCGGCCTGCTGGCCGACCACGTGTCCCCGGCCTACCGGTCGTTCCTGCGGGCTGACGCCGGTCACGGGGACCGCCCGGGCGACCCGGAGCGTCTGCTCACCAGCCTCGAACAGGCCGTGGACGGTATCGTCGCCACCCTCGAAGCCGTCGTCGACGGCCGGGTATCCGTGTTCGAGGCGGAGGCCGACACGTCGGGATGGCCGGTCGAGGCGACCCTGCTGCACTGGGTCGAGATCACGTTCGGAGCGGCGGCGCGGGAACAGGCGGCGGACGCGCTGGCAGACCGGTCCGCGATCCGACAGGCCGCGTCCGGGTGGGCGTCGCCGTGGCGGCTCGGCATCACACCAGGGGCAAACCGGTTCAACTGGTCTCGCACGATCGCGCCGATCGACGCGCCGAACTGGCCCGACCAGGCCACCTACCGGCTCGCGGTACTCGACTTCATGGAGCGCGACGAGCTGTGGGCGTGCCACGGAAACCTGGACAACCCGACCAAGGCGGCAGTGGACGGCGTGTGGCGCGATCTGCGTCCGGTGATCCTCTATGCGGTCGACGACGGCGGGTTGACCCCGGACTCGCACCGCACGTTCCGCTCCAGCCACCTCCGCCTGAACAACCGCCTCGTCAACGGTGCCGGATTGCCGGTCATGGCCCGCATCCGAGCGCTGGCCCGCCATGGGCTGCTCGATGTCGGCACCGGCCCAGGCGCGGTGGTCAGCGCCGACCCCGCGGCAGGCCGGTTTCGCGTGGACGGGCCTGCCACTGGCGCGTCGACGTTGGTGGACACCCTGATCGAGGCGAGAATCCCGCCGTTCGACCCGGCCCGGGACTCCGTCCCGCTGTATCGCAACCTGCTCGACCGCGGGATCGTGCGGTTGTGGCGCAACACCTCAGCCGCGGGCGAGTCGTTCGCGCCGGGCGGCCTCGACCTCAGCGAACGGTTTCATGCGATTGCCGACACCGGCGAAGTCGACGAACGCATCACTGTTCTCGGCCAGCCTGCCGAAGGCCGAAAATCTTTTCTCCTCTCCGCACTGCGGCCCGGAGCCAATCACTACGTCATGCGCGATACGGTCGCCTGGTTGACCGATTTCTGGAAACTGCTGGATAACAACCCCCATCACCTGAAACGGCACGGAGACATTCAACCGAGTGAGTTGTGCCGAATTTCTGACTCGATAAGCCCGTCGATGACCGGTACCTCGTCTGCTGACGCATAGGAGTGGTAGTGACCGACAGTCCCGTCTCCCGTCGAAAGTTTGGCCAGGGGGTGCTGATCAGTGGCACGGCGATCTCTGTCGGCTTGCCTGCGCAGGCGCAGGCAGCGCCCGGGTCACCGGTGTCACCCGCCGCTCCGCTTGGTGGTGCGGGCCGGGACACCGGCCGCGAACTCAACTTCACCGCGAGTTCGGCCGCCCTGCGGCCGGATTCGGTGATCGCGACGGCGTGCCAGTTCTGCAACTCCAACTGCAGGCTGCACGTCGGCCTGCGCGCGGGCCGGATCATCAGCGTGCAGGGCGAGCCTGCTGATCCGGTGCAGGCGGGCAACATCTGCGTCAAAGCCCGAATGATGCCCGAGCTTGTCTACAACCCGCTGCGACTGACCACGCCGTTGCGCCGGGTCGGCGGGGCCAAGGGCGCGGCCGACTCACGATTCGAGCCGGTGTCCTGGGACGAGGCGCTGGACATCGTGGCCACCAGACTTCTCGCTCTGCGCGACAACGGCGAGGCCCGCGCGATCGCCAACCGGACGACCGGCAGGCTGCCGCGGGGCGTCGGCTCGCTCGTGGCACGCCTGTTCGCGTTGCTCGGCAGCCCGAACAACACCGACGTCGGGCCGGTGTGCAACGACGCGGGCGGCGACGCCCTGCGCGCCACCTTCGGCCTTGGCGCGTTCACCAACGGATACGGCACCGACCCGGCCACCCGCCGCGAAGACCTCGGCTCGGCCACGTACCTGCTGTTCCTTGGCACCAACCAGGCCGAGACCCATCCAGTGACCTTCGACTACCTGCTGCGCAGTCGGGCCAAGACCAGGGCCAAGCTGGTTGTCGTTGATCCCCGCAAGACGCCCACCGGGGCCGAGGCCGACGAGTGGATCGCGCCGAAGCCGCACACCGATTTCGCGCTCGTTCTCGGCATGCTTTACCACGTCATCGATTCCGGGCTGTACGACCGCGATTTCGTGCGGCGCTGGGTGCTCGGTTTCGATCAACTGCGCGAGCACCTGGTCGAGCATGGCTACACCCCGGAATGGGCGGCGCGGATGGCCGACGTGCCTGCCGCGGTGATCCGCCGGGTCGCCGAGGAATACGCCCGCGCCGAACGGGCCGCGATTTTCTGCAACGCCGGAATCTCACATCAACTCGGCGCGTTCGACACCTACCGGACGCTCGCTTTCCTGGCCGCCGTGACCGGAAATGTCGGCAAACCGGGCGGCGGCTGCAACTTCATGCACAACACGTGGCCGGGCGATCTGGCACTGCCCCCGCTGGCGCCGCGGACACCCCCGCGCGATCAGGCGCTGCCGGTAGGGCCGGACTATTTCGCCGAATCGATTCTCAGCGGCAGGCCGTACCGCATCAAGGCATTGCTGACACAGGGTAACCCGCTGATTTCGTCAGCCAATTCGGCGAAGGTCAAGGACGCGTTCAGCCTGCTCGAATTCTATGTGTACACCGGGCTGTACATGGAGGAGGCCGCGTACTACGCGGACATCATCCTGCCGGTGTGCAGCGGTCTGGAGATGGACGGCGTCTACATGCGCCGGGACGACCGCGCCATTCGGTGGCAGGAACAAGTCGTGCCCCGGGTCGGCCAGTCCCGCCCGGATTGGGAGATCTGGATCGACCTGGCACACGCGCTCGCCCGCAACGACGAGCGGAAGCCCGCGTCGTACTGGGCTGCCGCGTTTCCCCCGGCCTGGCGGGACTATCGCACGCTGTGGGCGCAGTTCGTCGCGCACACACCCGGCATGGGCGGGATGACCGCCGAGCGGCTGGCCGAGCGGGCCGAGCCGCTGCGCTGGCCGTGTCCCGACGCCAAGCACCCCGGGGTGAGCACCCTGTACCTCGACCACCCGTCGTGGTACGCGGCCACGAAATCTCTTGGTGCCGAAGGGAAACGGTTCCTCACGCCGAGCGGCAAGGTGGAACTGTTCACCGCCGACCTCGACCGGCGCCTGGCGGGGGCCGGGCACCGCGCGCTCCCGAGCTACTTCACCCACCCCGAGGTGACCGGGGACAACCCGACCATCGCGTACGGCGACGAGTTCGTCACGAATCCGATCAACCCGCAGGCCACGACGCACCCGGTGCAACTCGGCGTGCCGAGGCCAGGCGACGATCCGCACCGCGAGTTCCCACTGATGGGCATGACCGGGCGGCCCAGCGTCGCACACTTCGCCACCATCACCCACTGGACGCCGACCGGCAAACAACTGACCGGAATCCGGCTCGTCCAGATTCACCCCGACACCGCGGCTCGATACGGCATTGCCGACCTGGATCCGATTGTCGTGGAAAGTCCGCGTGGTTCGATCGCCGGTACCGCGTCGCTCTGGGCGGACATACGGAGAGACACGATATTCGTGCCGAACACATTCGGCCCGATGCAGCAACTGGGCGATCAGTTCGGCGATCCTCGGTATGCCCCGGCGAACACGCTGGTGGACGACCGGTACTACGACAACCTGTCAGGTCAGCAGGCCTACAAGTGTTTCGCGTGTCGAGTGCGCAAGAGCTAGGTTCGCAACCCTGGTCGACCCAGATGGCGAGTCGCCCGCCGACGAGCGTGCTCGACGGGCCGACAACGCACGGTCGGCGCACTCTTCACGTATGGCGCTACTCAGCGCGCGAGCGCGGGGTCCCGCGGTGGTCTTGAGTCCGCCGTTATTTTTGATCTTGGCCGCAGCCTGTTCCACTGTTCGTTTACCGGCTCTACGCCACCAAGCAACGGGCATTGCAGCCGTGAGAGGACTCATGCACCAGCGCACCGATTGGCACGACCTCCCCGAGTCTCTCCGCGAGGCGATAGCCGCCCGCACCGGCGCGGTCCTCGCCGCGCGCACGGTGTCGGAGGGGATGAACTCCGCACTCTCGGCGATTCTGGACACCACGAACGGCACGGTGTTCGTCAAGGGCATCCGTACCGGCCACCCCGGCATCGTCACGCAGGCACGCGAGGCCATGATCAATCCGCACGTGCAACCGGTCGCACCCGTCCTGTTGTGGCACATAGCCGACACCACCGGATGGGATGTACTCGGGTTCGAGCACATCGAGGGACACCACCCCGACTATGCGCCCGGCTCGCCGGACCTGCCTGCGGTGCTAGCCGCAATCGACGCGCTCGGCAACCTGCCATGTCCCGATCTGCCGATCAAAGACGCCACGCGGTGGCGTTCCTACCTCGATGGCGCAGACACCGAACCACTCTCCGGTGAGACCCTTCTGCACACCGACTACAACCCGTCGAACCTGCTTATCGGTGACGGCCGAATGGCCCGGATCGTGGACTGGGCGTGGCCGACTCGCGGCGCCGCTTGGATCGACCCCTGCTGTCTGCTCGTCTGGCTCATCGCGTCCGGGCACACACCGGAGCAGGCCGAGGCGCAAGTCTCCCAGACGCGAGCATGGGCAACCGCGCCGCCCGCCGGACTTGACTTGTTCGCCCGCGCCAACGTCCGACTGTGGGACGAGATCGCAGGCAACAACCCGCAGGACTGGACACGGCGGATGGCCACAGCGGCCCGAGCGTGGGCCGACGCGCGCCTGGTTCCCCTGTCCCGTTAGTTGCTCCGCGCCGGGTGTCCCACACCGGCGGATCAGACGAGCGGGAGGGCCTGGCTGAACCGGTCGCGCAGGATCTGCGGGGTTGCCGCCGAGGTTGCCCGCGGTGGCATCGGACCGGACCGGGGTCGGGTACGGACAACCAGCAGGTGCGGTCCCGGCTCGGCGAGTCCGGTCCGCAGCGCCGATTCGAGCGTGTGGAGCGAATCGCAGTCGACGGCGGTGCGGTAGCCGCATGCGGTGGCCACGCCGGTGAACGACGTGGTGTGCGACGTGGTGACCTGTCCGCCGGTCGATTCGTGTTGTCCGTTGTCCAGGATGACGTGGACGAGGTTGGGCGGGGCCTGGTGCCCGATGACCGACAGCGTGCCAAGATGCATCAGGGTGGCACCGTCGCCGTCGAGCACCACCACCGGGCGATGCGGATTGCTCAGCGCGACACCGAGCCCGATGGCGCTGGCGTGTCCCATCGAGCCTTGCATGTAGAAGTTGCTGGGTTGCTCAGCGTGGCAGAACAGCTCGCGGGCGGTGTACCCGGTGGTCGCGATCACCGGGAACCCCGCCGCGACGGTCCCCACTGTGCGCACCACGTCGGCGCTGTCGAGCCGGTCGTCGGAGCCGGTAACGGTGCGCGCCGCGCCGATGGCGCCCCGGGCGACGAGCACGAACGCGGCCCGGTTGTTCACCAGCTCCTGGTCGGCACCGTCGAGGATCTCGCGGAACCGGGCGAGATCGTCACCGGCCTGAAGTGTCCAATGCGCAACGCCGAGCACGTCGAGCAGGGCATGCGTCGCGGGCCCCATCACCTGGTGTTGCGGCTCGTCGTCGGCCGGGTCCGGCCATCCGCGTAGGCTGCAGAACACCATGACCGAGATCTCGTAGGTCATGATCAACGAAGTCAGCGGGTTGATGAGGTTGCCAAGCCCGGAGTTCTGCAACATGACGTAACAACGCCTGCCGCCCAGCGCGGCACCGGCGGCGACGGCGAGCGCGGCGCCCTCGTTGGCAGCGGGCACATACCGACCGGGGATGTCGCTGAGCAGGGCGATCGGCCCGCCGAAATAGGAACACGGGACCCCGCTGGCGATGTCGAATCCCCGATCGGCGAGCTCGTGGCAGAACTGCTCGGCAGCCAGCATCGTGCACCTTCGTGTCGTTGGTCCTCAGGCGCGAGCCGCGATGATCGACTCATCGAGTGCGCAGGCCAGGCCTGCCAGCCGATGCCACGCGATCTCGCCCATCGTGCACAGGCGAAAGTAGTCGCGAGACAGGTGCGACTGACCACCGTAACTGACATAGCCGCGCCGTTTCAGCTCGTCATGCAACCGGCCATAGGTCACCCCGGCCGGTAGGCGCAGCATCGTCACAGAGTTGGACCGCCAGGCAGGCTGGACCAGGATCCGCAGGCCGAGCCGTTCGAAGCCGGACCGCACGAGATCGGCCCGGTCGCGGTAGAGCCGGACCCTGGCATCAACGCCACCGTGGTCGGTCAGCTCGCTGAGGGCCTCGTCGAGTGCGTACATGACCTGCACGGCCGGGGTGAACGGCACGTCGCCGTTGCGCTGCGCACTGAGGTAGGACCACGGATGCAGGTAGAACGAGCGCGTCGGCGCCTGCTCGATCCGCTCCGCGCCCCGTGCGGAGCAGAGCAGGAACCCGAGTCCAGGCTGTCCGTGCAGCCCCTTGTTGGAGGTTCCACAGACGATGTCGGCGGCCACCCGCGACAGTGGCGGATCTTCGTTGGCGGTACTGCTGATCGCGTCGGTGAGGAACACCCGGTCCCCGTCGTGGGTGATCCGGCCGATCTCGGCAACCGGATTGATCATGCCGGTGGTTGTCTCGTGCTGCACGCAGGCGACCGCGTCCACATCCGGGTGCGCCGCCAGCGCGTCCTGGATCGCCTGCGGGTCTATCGGCGTCGACCACCGGGTGATCGGATCACCATCCGGGCGGACCTCGTGCACCGTGATCCCGTTGGCTCGGCCGATTCTGGCCAGCCGGTCGCCGTAGACACCGTTGTTGACCACCAGCATCGACCGGCCTGCCCGCACCGCACCGATCACCGCGGCCTCCATCACGGCGGTCCCGGAACCGGTGATCAGCACCGCCTCGTGCGTGGCCGCCACGCCCAGAACAGCGGGCAGGCGTTCGCGCAGCCTGCCGAGCAGGTCGGCGAACTCGGGTTCGCGATGGCACAGATCGCCGCGCAGGAGCGCGTCCTTCACCCGTTGGGAGGTACCTGCGGGCCCGGGATTGAGCAGGACCAACTCGTCGTCAACGGTCGCCTGGACCACTGGTTCACTTGGCTTGGTCAAGGATGCCGAACCACACGAAACCGTTGGCGCACAGCCGACACCGCAGCACTCCGGTGCCGAGGTCGTCGGTGTCGACTTGCCCGCGAACGAAGGTCAAGGAGCCGACGACGGCCGCCGCCGGTTGAAAGACTGCCGGTTCGTCGGTGACGTTGTGCACGCACAACACCCTCGCCGTGGTATCGGCGCTGGTCCGCACAACTGCCACCAGACCTGGTCCGAGATCCACCGGCCGCACCGTGGCATCCGACCGGAGTGCCCCGGCAATCAGGTCGGAGCACACCTCGGTCGCGTACCGATCGTCGCCAAGCAGTGCGCTGCGCAGGATCTCGGCCATCTCCGGCCGCGGCGTCGGGTTGGCGCGGTGTTGCCTGGTGATCGTCGCGGTCACGTCGATGTCCTCCAGTCACGGCGTCGCCCGGATCACGGCCATGCGTCCAGGCACAGTCGGTGCGTTATCGGCGAGGCTACAGGCGCCGCCAACGGCTTGGTGATTTCTGGTGCGGGCCTGTTTCACTACGCTCCCCCAGTCAGCGCTGTCACGATCAACCCCGCGCCCAGTGCGCACAACACCGATCCCGCGATTCCGTCGACGGCGCGCTGCCACCCGCCGCGGTTGAAGATGTTGCCCAGCAGCAAGACCAGCGCAGCGTAGCCTGCGAGGCAGAGGAAGCTCAGTCCGATGTGGATGGACGCCAGCCGCATGGACGCCCCCACCGTCGCCGCGCCCTCCGGCAGGAACTGCGGAAGAAGCGACAGGTAGAACACGCCCACCTTCGGGTTGCCCAGGGTGGTGAGGAAACCCTGGATGACCTCGCGGCGGTGGCCCGCGGCCGAGATGACGATCTCGTTGGCGGACCTGGCCCTGGCGGCGAGAATGCCGCGCACTCCCAGGTAGATCAGGTACGTGGCACCCGCGATCTTGACCGCGGCGTAGCCGGTGGGCGAGGCCGCGACCAGAGCGGCGAGTCCCGCCGCCGATGCCGCCGACCAGCACGCCAGTCCCAGACACACGCCCAGCGCGGTGCGCAGGGCGCCCGCCGCGCCCGCGCTCATCGCGCCGCGGACCACGACCAGAGTGTCCGCACCCGGTGTGACGACTACGATCGCGACCATCGCGAGATATCCCCAGTAGTTGATCACAGACCGTCCTAAATGGACTCTTCCAGCAGTTCGCCGATGTCGTCGGCGCAGCCGCCGCACCCGGTGTTCGCCCCACAGGACGTGCGGATGTCCGAGATCGTGCGCGCCCCCGCGTGGATCGCCGCCAGCACCGTGTCCTCCGAGACGCGCGCGCAAACGCACACGATCGGGTCGGCGGGAATCATCTGGTCCACCGACTCACCCACGCCATCAACTCGGCGTCGAGCAGCGACGCGACGACATGATCGGCCGGGAAGTCCTCGTGCCCGAGCGTGGGCACCCCGACCAGGCGCACTCCGGCCGCCCGCGCCGACCGCAACCCGGTCATGGAGTCCTCGAACGCCAGGGTGTCGGCCGCAGGCACGCCCAGCAACGCGCAGGCCCTGGTGTACATGTCGGCTGCGGGCTTGGGGTTGGGCACCTCGTCCGCCGCGACGCTGATCTCGACGAAGTCGGTGAACCCGCCGCGGCTCAAGGCCACATCGAGTAGCGACCGCGGGGAGTTGCTCGCGACCGCGATCGGCAGCACCTTGCGCGTGGCCTCGACCAGGTCGAGCGCGCCCGGCATCGCGGCGGCCTCGGCCTCGACGACGGCGGAGACGAGGTCGAGCAGCTCGACGGCGATGGCCGGGCCCGCGCCGGGCTCGCCGAACGCCTCGGCCATCGCCTCCGCTGCCGCTTCGACGGACTTGCCGATGACCAGCGCCTTCTGTTCAAGCCCGAACGGCAGCCCGCGCCGGGCGAACAGCTCGGTCTCGGCCACCGTCCAGCACGGCTCGGTGTCCATGAGCAGGCCGTCGCAGTCGAACACCACCGCGCCCGGGATCCAGTCGTACAGGGGCACCGCGCGCTCAGATGTCACCTTCGAGCTCCTTCAGCGAATCGTCGAGCACCTCGGCCATCAGCCGGATGTCCGCGACCGAGGTAACCAGCGGCGGGTGCAGCGCCACCACCGAAGGTGCCATTCCGGTGCTGGCGAGCAGCAGTCCCGGCCGTTGGTCCGCCCGCGCGGCCTTGGCGCGCACGGCGCTCGCGTGCGGGCCGGTGAGCTCGATCCTGGCCAGGCCACCGACCACCTCGACCGACCGCACGACGTCGCGCTTGGCGACCACCTCAAGCGCGGTGCGCAACTCGCGGGCGAATTCCGCCATCGACTCCGTCGCGCCCGGCCAACCCGCCCACCGGTCCAGAACCGTGTCCACGACGGCAAGGGAGTGCGGATTGCCCGCGAACGTGGAGGAATGCGATCCGGGCGGGAACACGGCAGGGTCGGCCAACGGCTCCCTGGCCCACACGCAACTGAACGGCGTCACCCCGTTGGTCAGCGCCTTGCTGGCCACGATGATGTCCGGGTCCAGGCCGTGCAACTGGAAACCCCACTCCGGGCCGAGCCGGTGCAGGCCGGTGAAAATCTCGTCGACCACGATCAGCCCGCCGAGGGATCGCACGTGGTCGGCGACGCGGCGCAGATGGCCGCTGTCGGGCAGGGCGAAACCGCCCACGTTGAGCAGTGGCTCGACGACCAGCGCGGCGACACCGCGACTCGCGCCCGCGCCGGGGACACCGAGCATGTCATTGGTGCCCAGCCGCTCGACCATGCTCGCGCACGCCGCGTTGCAGCCGCCGTTCAGTGGACGGTGCGGGCAGGAGCCACAGTCGGGGTACGGCAGCCGGACGACCTCGGGCCCCGGCCACGGCTGGCTTGCCCGGTAGCGGCTGCTGGCGCTCAGGTGCGCGGTGAACGGCGACCGGCCGTGGTAGCCGCCCTGGAAACAGAGGATCGGGCCGTCGCCACGGTGTGCCGCGACGATCCGCAGCGCCATCTCGATGCCCTGCGCGCCGCCCAACTCGACCGCGACGCGGCCCGGGACGCCGACCGCGCGCTCGAACCGGTCGGCCAACCGGTCGATGACGCTGATGCGCAGCGACGACTCGCAGAACGACGGCAGCCCCGGCATCGCCATCGCCCGCAGGCACGCCTCCCGGACGATCTCCGCGTCGTAGCCCCACGTCAGCGCGCCGTTGGCGGCCTCGCCGTCGAGGTACTCGCGGTCGTCGACGTCATAGAGCCGCACGCCGTTGGACCGGGTGAACACCGCCGCGGGCGGGGTGCGATAGACGAGGTCGCCCGCGACCATCCGGCCGGGGATCTCGCGGGCGGCCGATGCTGTTGCCGCGCTGGGTGCGGTGGTCACGAGCGTGAGTCCTCATCCTGGTATGTCGACCACAGTGCCGGTCCCGCCGTTGGCACGATGGGGCGCAGCCCCGGCACGTTGGACGCGATCGCCGCCGTGGCGATGGACAGTGCGTCCCACACCAGGTCCGCGGGTGGGACTCGGCAGGGAAACAGGTCGAGCAGGGCCGACCAATCGGCCGCGGGGTCGCCGTCGGCCGCGCGCCTGGCCAGTTCCCGCACCGCGGGGTCGCCCGCGGACCCGAGCCGTCGCCAGCTCGACCGCGCGTCGAGGTCATGCGCCGCGGCGGCCGCGTAGAGTTCGCGCACCACGGTGTCGACATCGGGCGACGGCGCGCCGTCGAGCATGCCCAGCACGGGGTGGCCGGTCGCCACCTGTAGCAGGGCCAGTTCGCGCACCACGTCGGCGGGCTCGTCGGCGGTGTGCATGAAGTTGAACAGCGTGGTGGGGGCGTTGAGCACGCTGCGCAGGTCGTCCGGCCCGCGCAGCGCCGGGTCGGCCGAACCCTTGAGACCCGACAGCCTGCAGGCGGCGGGCAGCGCACCCGGGCGGTGGCGTTCGTCGGCGACGACGAGCAGGACGCTGTCGCCCGCGGGCAGCAGCAGGTCCACAACCTCCGCGCGGTCCCGGGTGGCGATGTTGAACTGGTAGCGCCAGATCTCGCGGGTCAGCAGTGGGGTGAACCGGAACCGGTGCGCGCCGACGATCTGAAAGCCGTTGCGCCCCAACAGGTCTACCACGATATGCAGGCGACGACCGACGACCGCGTCCGGCTTGAGCACGACGAACGTGTGCCGCAGCACGCAGTCCGTGGTCAGCTCACGCGCGCCATGGCGGACGTAGGGGTCCAGCAGGTAGTGCTCGACCTTCTGCGGGCTGCGGGTCAACTCCGCGAGGTACTCGGCGGACACGTCCGTGCGCGGATCGGCAAGGGTCGGGGCGGTCATGCCTTCGCTCCGGGGTCGTGGTGGTCGGCGGGCTGGTCGATCACGTGGCCACCGAGGGGCGCCGCGACCCCGTCGACGCGCACGGTCGCGCTGCCGTCGGCGTGCCGGGTCGACCGGTCGATCCCCAGCCTGCCTTGGGCGAGCGCGAGCACTGTCCAGCGCAGGGCGGGACGGTCGCTGAGTTCCTTCTGAAGAGACTCGTGCCGCACGACGTCCTCAGTGGACGGAGGTCGCGGCCCGCCGTACGGGACGACCGGGCCGCGCGCCAGAATGGGGCCGCCGTCGTGCTCGTCGTCGACGAGAAACGTCGAGGTGCGGGTCGAGTGGTCGCCGCGGCGCAGCGCGACGCCGACCGGGTCGAGCCCGATCAGCGTCCGCGCGCCGGTGTCGTCCAGCGAGGCCAGGTCGCCGGGGTGCTGGTTGATGACCCGGTCGCGGAACTTCTCCAGGAACCGGCCGTGGATCCAGCGGTGATAGGCGAGCACCACCAGATCGATTTCGCCGTGGTCGCGCTCGAAACCCTCGATCCGATCGGCTAGCCGGTCGTGGAAAGCCATGGCGCGCTTGGCATACGCGGCACGGTCCGGGTCGGTTCGACAATCGCGGTAGCGGCCGCACTCGGCCTCGAAGTTCCCCGGCCACACCCGCAGACCGGCCGCGGCGGCAACGTCCAGCGCGCGCGCCTTGGGCCGGTCGGAGGCAACCAGTGCCACCTCGACAAGGTCAGGGTGGTCTGCCGCCAGCCGGATCAGGGTGGTCAGGTTCGCCCCGGTCGCCGAGACCAGGGCCAGCACCCGCAGCCTGCCACGGCGGCCGACGAGCAGGGGGTCAGGTGTCGATCGGGTCATCGCTGAGCGCTTTCGCCATGGCGCCGAGTTCGGCGCGTACCCGCGCCCACGCGGGCCGTTCGGTCTTGACCAGGTGCATGTGCCGGGCGTCGTCGATCAGCCGCAGCGGCGCGCCCGTCGCCCGCGCGTACGCCGAGCTCTGCTCGACGGGCACCGCCTGGTCGGCGGTGCCGTGCACCAGCAGGATTCGGCACCCCGGTGTGGGCTGGTGCAGCGGCGACGCTGCCCGCAGTTCCTCGACGGCGGGCTCTCGCCCGCCGAACAGCCCCAGGACCGCGTCGTCGCCGAGGTGCTGGGCGTGCGCCCGCACCAGGTCGGTCACGGGCGCCAACCCGACGACGGCGCCCAGACCCGGCAGCCTGGCGGCGGCGAGCAGTGCCAGGTGGCCGCCTGCGGAATGCCCGACCAAGACGGTGCGGCGCAACGGGATCGCCGTCGCCGCGCCGAACGCGGTGACGGCGTCGGCCACGTCCCGCACCATGGTGTCCCAGCTCGCCCCCGTCTCCACCGTGCGGTACTCGACGGAGGCCGCCGCCAACCCCGCGGCAGCCACGTCGGAGCAGGCACCGAGCATGCTCGACGCCTGCTGCTCCGCGCGCCAGAAACCGCCGTGTACCAACAGGACAGCGGCCTCGGCGCCGATCGCCGCGACCAGCACGTGCTGGGCGTTGCCCGCGCCGTAGCGCACCACGTGCGGTCCCGCGACAACCGACTCGGTCACAGCACGCCCAGTTGCACCAGCTTGGTCCGCCAGTGGCTGAACCGCTCGTCTGACATTCGGATCTCGGCGCGGCGGTCGGCGTCCTCCTCCGCGGCGCCGAGCCGCCACCAGACCTGGCCATCGGACTTGCGGATCATGAACGCCCGCGCCTTCTGCGCGGGGCTCTGGATCATCAGCGAGACGGTCTCCGGCGAGGTGATCGTGGTGTGCAGTTGCTGGTGGTGCAGGGTGATGATGTCGCCGGTGCGCTCCTCCCGGATCACCCGCGGCCAGAACCGCGTGACATCGGCTGTCTCGTCCAGCGGCTGGTCGGTGGCGTAGAGCGTGTGGAAGTACGTGCCGTAGAGCAGGTACGCGGTGAACGAGTACCGGTGGTTGTGGACGCGCTCGTACTGGTCGGTGTTGGCCAGCCGGAGCCGAATGCGCAGCCCCTTCTCCTGGTCGTCCCAGATGACGATCTTGTCGTCGAGCGCGTGGCACTCGCACTTCTCGCGCAGCTCCGGCACGCCGGGCACCCGGTCGACCAGGGCCGCCAACAGCTCGCGGTCGTCGCCGAGAGTGTGGGCGATGCCGCGGGTGAGGTCCGCCGCGGCTTCGAGGTCGGACCAGTCCACGGCCGGGAGGTTGTTCATCACGGCGAGGACTTCGGACTCGGACTTGGTGGTAGCGGTAGTCATCGCGCAAAAAGCCTTCCTGAGCTAGAGGACTTCCAGCTTGTTCAACCGGTCCACGAGTTCCTCGAACTCCGCGGCCTTCATGACCTTGCGCACGCGGCGGTCCTGCCTCTCCTTGTCCGCGCCGTAGCGCCACCAAAGCCTGCCGGTCTCGCGCTCGGTGATGAGCGAGCGGTCCTTTTCGGACGGTCCACGGAGGAACAGCGAGACGGTGTCCGGCGTGGTGAAGGTCGTGTGGACCTCGGTGTGGTGCAGGGAGTAGGTGCTGCCCGCGGTCTGGAAGGTGTCGAACCTCGGCACGGCGCGCGCGTTCTGCAGCATCGCCTCGACGTCCTCCTGGACGTGCCACGGGATCGACTCGTCCAGGTCGCCGACAAGGTCGTGTCGGGTGTGGCGGTAGCGGCCGGTGATGATGCGGCTGGTGAAGGAGAACCGGTGGTCGTGCGGCCGGTCGCGGTGCTCGCGGGTGGAGATGTGGATGCGCAGCCGGAAGCCGCGCGGGCCGCCGTCGTAGACGACGATCTTGTCGAGCAGGCGGTGCCGCTCGCACATGGCCATCAGCGACGGCTCCTCGCGGACCCGGTCGACCAGCAGTTGCAGCGTGGCCTTGTCCTCCGCCAACTCCTGCAGCAGATCCCTGGTGGTCTGGTGCACCTTGGTCAGGTCGGACCAGTCCACGTCGAGCTTGTCGAGTACGTCAATCACCGGTGCTGCTCCACTTCGTTGCGGCTTCGGGCGGGCCTGCCGGTCATTCGGACCACCGCGGGGCCACCGCGGCGTCGGCGGGGCCGGAGAGGACCGCGACCCGGCTCTGCTGGTCGGCGCCGCCGACGAAGCAGCCGGACCGGGCGGGGTTGAGCCAGGGGTCGCGGTCGAGGCCGAGTGTTGCCTGAGCGGTGAACGAGATGAGGTCCCACAGAATGTGTTCTGGCACGCCTGCCGAGCGGGCGTTGGCGATCTGCCGGTCGATGGGCTGCGAGCCTGCCGCGACGATGCCGCCCTTCTGGTACCACAGCGAGTTCTCCTCGCCCCGGCTCAGGTCCTGCCCACCGAGCCGGGCCGCGTCGCAGCGGTCCGTCATCAGCATGATGTTGCGGCTGCCGACGACCTCGACGGCCCTGGCGGCGATGGCCAGGTCGACGTGCTCGCCGTCGAAGTTGATACAGGAGGCCACTTTCCCGTCGTGGCACAGCCGCATGATCGCCGCGGCCACCGGGCCGACCTGCTGATGCAGGTCGGCGAGGTTCCACGACGGCAGGTCGTACGCGGCGATGAGCGCGTCTCGCTCGGCGCGGGCCCTGCGGGTGCGGAAGGCGTGCCTGAACGGCAGCGGCATGTCGTTGAACAGGTGGTCGGTGACCACGCGCACGCCGGGAATCGGGCTCTCGGCCGCCCATGCCTGGTCGACCAGTTCGTAGGTGAGCTCGGCGGCGCGAGCGGCGTCGGCCTTGGTGTAGTGCCCCAGCGCGGGCCGCACACCGGCCTCGACCAGTGTTCGCACGATCCACCGCAGGTCGGGGTGGGCCGGGGTCAGCCGGTCGTAGAGGTCGGAGTCCGGGGTGAGGCCGTCGGGCGAGACCACGACGTAGACCAGACCGAGGCTGCCGCAGCCCGCGAGCTTCTCCCACTCGTGGCGCGTCGGCGGCCAGACCGTCGACGCGGGCGTGCCGCCGTGGCTGGCCAGCAGCGGGCCTTCGAGGGCGATGCCCGGGATGTAGGGCAGCAGGCCCCGCGCACGCAGCTCGTGGAACCGGCGCATGAACGCGACGAAGTCGTCGAGACGGTCGTGGCGCAGGTACAGGGTCGGCACGCAGGCCACGCCTTCGGCGGCCGAGGTCGAGTTCAACGCGATCAGGTCGAGCGTGGCGAAGTCGGAGAAATCCACCTGGCCGATGCTGTGACAGTGCATTTCGACCGGCAGACCCTCGACGAAGTACGCCGCATCCGGGCCCAGCGCGCCGCGGTCGGCGGGCGCGGGCGCGCCGCCCGCGACCACCCTGCCGTTCTCCAGTGACACGTGCTCGCTGCGCAGGCCCGCGGCGCTCAGCACCAAATCGGCCGCCAGCGCCGATCCGCCTGGCATCTTCGATTCCATCACTGGTTTGCCTTCACCCCGTTTTCCTCGCGCGCGGAAGCGTCCAGGCATGGACGTCTCGACATAGGTGATCGTGGCGTCGGCGACCATTGGTCAGCCCGTCCGCCAAGGATTTCGACGCCCCCGAAATACGTCCCCCATCGACCGGACGCGATCCCTGTCGAACAGGGATCGCGCCTCGAACGAGGCTACCGGACCGGAACTTGGCGACGCAACTGGTTTCACCAAGCCGCTGCCACGTTTACGCCGTTCGGCGCACGTTAACCCGTCGAGGATCACCCGTTGCGCTCCCGCCGCAACGAGACGTTCCACCGTTGCCATCAACGGATGCGCCCGTTCAGGTCAACCGATCGCCAACCATTGCTATGCACTGTGATCTGACTCGCAGTTGCGGTGGACCGGGGTGTCTGTTTGCCGCGACGTGTAGCGTCGAAGGGTGCGAATGCGCGCACGGAGTTCTCGCGCACGGAGTTCTGTCGATCGGTCGGACACAGGCACTGGGGCCGACGGCGTCCATCGGCCACTCGGGCAAGGCCCGCGTATTTCAGCGTGGAATGGGTTTTCCCTTCCGGCACCCCGGCGCTTGGCTCTCCGGGAAAGGAGTAGAACGGTTCCGTGATAGCGCACTACGTGCAGGACGTCGTGATCGACAACGCGTTCTTGCGAGTGGACTGGCTGGTTCCCGGCCGCGAGTTCGCACTCAAGGTGGAAGGGCTCAACCCGGCCGGGTCGATCAAGCTCAAGACCGCCATCAGCCTGCTCGACGACGCGGAGCTGAGCGGTCTGCTCCGCGCGGGCGGCGCTGTCGTCGAGTCGTCTTCGGGAAACCTGGGTATCGCGCTCAGCGTGGTCTGTGCCGAGCGCGGCTACTCGTTCACCTGCGTCACCGACCCGAACACGCCGCCACGCAGTGAGGCGTTCATGCGGGCGGTGGGCGCGAAGGTCGCGCGGGTTTGTCGACGCGACGCCAATGGCGGCTACCTCGGCACTCGGATCGAGTACATCAAGGACTGCCTCGCCATCGACCCGGACCTCGTGTGGCTCAACCAGTACGCCAACCCGGCCAACGCGCGAGCGCACACCGACAGCACGGCGAAGTCGCTGCTCGACGAACTCGGCGCGGTCGACTACCTGTTCGTCGGCGCGGGCACCACCGGAACGCTCATGGGCTGTGTCGACCACGTTGCCCGACATTCCCCCAACACCACCGTGATCGCCGTCGACACCGTCGGCTCGGTGACCTTCGGCTTCGCCCCGGGGCCGCGCCGGATTCCCGGCATCGGCACCAGCAGGCGCCCTGAGCTGCTCGACGCGGCGCGGGTGCCCAGGGTGGAACTGGTCGACGAGGCCGACGCGGTGCGCATGTGCCGCGCTCTCGCGCGCCGCGGGCTGGTCGTCGGCGGGTCGACCGGCTCGGTGGTCACCGCGGTGCTGCGCTGCGCACCCGAGTTCGGCGAAGGCGCGCGCATCGCGGCCATCTCGCCCGATCTCGGCGACCGCTACCTGGACACGGTCTACGACGACGAGTGGGTCCGCACGACGTTCGGCGCGGGCACCCTGGAACCCCTGGAACTGCCCAACCACGCGCTGAGCCTGGGATGAGCGTCGGGGGCCCGGGATCGCGGGCTCACCTGTCGACCCGATCCAGGCTCGGGACCAACTGCGAGTGGTGATCCCGGGTACCCACGGCCAGGACCAGACCCAGCAGCACCACGATCGCGAGCCCGCACAGCAGGGCGAACACCGAGAACCCCAATGCTGCCAGCACTAGGCCTGCCGCGCCGCTGGCCAGCGCCCCGGCCAACCCCATGGTCAGATCGCACGCGCCCTGCGAAGCGGGCCGCCGCTCCGGCTCCACGCTGTCGGTGACCAGTGTCGACCCAGCGATCAGCGAAGCGGACCAGCCGAGGCCCAGCAGCCCCAGCGACAGCGTGACCGCGGCCACGTCATGCGGAAACGCCGCCGCGACAAGGCAGGCAGCGACCAGCATCGCCATGCCGCAGCCGATCACCGGCTTGCGACCCAGCCGGTCGGTTGCCCAGCCCGCCAGCGGGGAGAGCGCGTACATGCCCGCCAGGTGCACCGACACCACGACGCCAATCACGCCGAGGTCCGTGCCGCCGTGCGCGCCGTGGTCCAGGTGGACCGGCGTCATCGACATCAGCGCGATCATGCCGAAGTGGCCGATCGCCACCCCCGCGAGCCCGAAGCGGGCGGCGGGGACCGACGCGATGTGGCGCAGCGCGGCCAGTGTCCCGCCGCGCCGCACCTGCGCGGCGCCCTGGCTACGGGCCAGCGTCAGCGGGTCCGGCCGGAGCAGGACGAAGACGACCAGTGCCGCGAGGGCGAACGCGCCGCCCGACACGGCGAACGCGCCGGTCATGGTCGGCAGTCCCATGCCGCGGAAGCCGCCGTCGGCCGCCGCGGCGATCACCGGACCGGCGACGGCGCCCACTGTCGTCGCCCAGACGACCGTCGACAGGGACCGGCCCCGGCGCTCGGCCGTGGCCAGGTCGACCGCGGCGAAGCGCGCCTGCAGGTTGGCCGTCGTCCCGCCGCCGAACAGGAACATGCCGGGGAACAGCCAGCCGACCCACGACGTCACCGCCGCCGCGGCCAGCAGCGCCGCGCCCGCCGCCCCGGTCAGGTACGCGGCGACGAGCCCGGCGCGGCGCCCGTGCCGCTGCATGAGCCGCGACACGGGCACCGCGGTAAGCGCGGTGCCGAGCACCATGGTGCTGCCCGCCAGACCCGACGCCACCTGCCCCGTGAGCCGGGCGGCGAACAGCACCCCGACCGCGATGCCGATCCCCACCCCGAGGCCGCCGACGAGCTGGCTGAGGAACAGCACCGCGATGGTGCGGCGCTGGGTGCGTTCGAGTCCGGTCTCGCCCATGGCCCCTACCGCTCGATCAGGTCGATGACCGCGTCCGCGAAGGCGTCCGCGACCGCGGTGGAGTGCCGCAGGTAGAGCGCGGGCTCGATCAGCTCCAATTCGAGCACGAGCAGGCCGTAGTCGACACTGTCGATGATGTCGATCCGCGCGTACAGCGGCTTCGGGGTGATCCAGTCATAGACCTTGCCGGCCAGCGCGATCTCGCTCTCGCTGGGCGTCAGGGGCGCGCCGACGTGCGCCTCCTCAAGCGTCGTGTGGATGCCGGACGGCCTGCGAACGCTGTGCGTCTGCCGCGGGCCGAGCCAGATCACCGAGGTCTCGCCGGTGGTCTCGAAGTCGTAGAGGTAGGGCTGCACCAGAGCGTCGCCGTCGCGCAGCAGGTCCTCGGCGTGCGCCTGGCCCTCGGCGAGGTTGTCGCCGGTCACCTTGAGGGTGCGGTGCGCCGATGCCGAGATCGCGGGCTTGACCACGATGTCGGTCCACGAGTTCCGCGCGCGGATGGTCGCGATGTCGACCGACTCGTCGCGGCTGAGCCAGTGCGTCGGGATGATGTCGAAGCCTGCCTCCGCCACGCCGCGCAGGTACGACTTGTGCGCGTTCCACTTGATGATCTCCGGCGCGTTGTGCACCGTCGTCTTCGACTCGATGTCGGCCAGCCACGCCAGGAACTCCGCCGGGCGCAGGTGGTAGTCGAACACCGAGCGGATGACGGTCACCGGCGCGGCGGCCCAGTCGACGGTCGGGTCGTCCCAGACCGCGACCTCGACGTCGATGCCCTTGCGCCGCAGCGCGTGCAGCAACTCCTGGTCGTCTGGAGCCAACTCTGGCAGGTGGGCGCAGGTGACCAGCCTGACCGCGGGGGATGTGCTCATGTCCGGGTTTCCCTTCACTTCAGACCACGCAGGTAGTCGACCATGCAATCGAACTGGCGCTTGCCCGCCGACGCCGCGAGATGCGCGCCGTAGACGACTTTCTCGATCTCTCTGGGGCTCAGCGCGGGCCGCTGGTCGCGCAGTCCTTCAGCGAGTTCCTTGCTGTGCCGCGGGTCGATCTTGACGTGCGCGGCGAAATAGATCCGAATGTCGTCATCCAGGATGCCCAGCCGGTCCATACCCGCCAGGACGCTGACGAAGTGCGGCGCGACCCAGCTCTCGAATACCAGGAAACAGCCGTATGCCTCCAGCTTGCGCGCGGGCCGGGTGAGCAGCGCGGCGTTGGTGTTGGAGGTGAACCTGGCGAACCACGGGTGGTCGTGGCGGTACTCGTAGAGCTCGTCCCAGCCATCGGTCGCCTGTAACAGCCTGCGCAGCCAGTGGGTGTGGAAGTTCTCCAGCCTGCCGCGGCCGCACTCGTCCCACAGGTTCGCCGCGGCGACGTTCTTCTGCGCGCCCTGCAGCCCGACGACCAGCAGCGCGACTTCGTCGTCGACGACCTCGTTGCGGATCAGGTCCGCCTGCAGGAAGCGGTGCATCTGGCGCTCGTCGGCCTCGTCACGCAGGAACGCGAACAGCGGGTGGTCCACACCGGGGTTGGTGTCGGCCAGTTCCGCCAGGTAGGCGCCCGCGGCGGCCTGGTCGGCGAACCGCGGCGCGGGCTCCGGGGTCATCCAGTGGTCGAAGAGCTCCCGCTCCAGCTTGATCCGCGTGGTCAGCATCGCGGTCTCCAGCGCGTCGTCGACCTCACGGGTGCAGGGCGCGTCGCGGTAGCCGAAGCTGTAGGCGTACAGCTCGGCCAGGTGCCCGTGCAGAAACTTGCCGTGGGTTACCGGATCCGCGCGGGACGCGGCGACCATTGCGTCCTGCTCGTCCGGCGCCGCCCACAGCAGCGCGTAGAGCTCGTCATCGAACTTCTCGAACGGCGGCACCGGGGGCCAGTAGCGGTCGAGAAGCCCTGTTGGGTCCGAAGTCGACACCAGGGTGGAGCGCTCCTGCTGGTGGACCGCGATGTCAGGTGTGCTCATGGTGGATCTCTCCGATTGATCTCTCCGATTGGTGGTCAACGGGTGAGTGCGGACCAGCGCTGGGTTTCGCCGAAGAAGCCGGGGACTTCGACGGTGCGCCCCTCGGCGACCGCGGTCCGGTAGACGTGCATGCCGACGGCGAGGTCGAGCACGCCGAGGCCGAACGGCGAGAAGATCCGCGGCTTGTCGGCGCCCAGTTCGAACTCCCCGGCCAGCAACTGCGGCAGCGTGCCGTCGATGAAGTCGCGACTGCCGTACCGCTGCTCTGCCAGATGTGGCGAGGTGTTGGCCTTCAGGCAGTGTTCGACGTCGTCCACCACGTTGTGCGCGTTGAGGATGATCTCCGGGCCGAGGTCTCGCAAGGAGATGTTGAGGACGGTCTGGCCGGGGGCGAACGTGTCGGCCGCGGTGATGTACGGCTCGCCTGCCGTCGTGGCGAACACGACGATGTCGGCGCCGTCGATGGCGGCGGCGAGGCTGTCGACGCGGCGCGCGCGCTGTCCGACGGCCGACTGGAGGTGTGCGCCAAGCGCGTCGGCGTAGTCGGGGTTGCGGTCGTGGATGACGAACTCACCGACCGACCACTGGTGCGCCAGAAAGAACTCCGCGACGTTGCGGGCGATGACCCCGGCGCCGATCACGGCGATCCGACCCGCGGTGGTGCTGCCGGTGATCGCCGACGCGCCGAGCACGGCCGAAGCCGCGGTACGGGCCGCGGAGATCTGGGCGGCCTCCAGGCAGGCGAACGGGTATCCGGTGGCGTAGTCGTTGAGCAGCAGGACGGCCGACGCACGCGGTATGTTGCGGTCGATGTTGGCCGGGAAGCTGGAGATCCACTTGATTCCTGAGACCTCGTCGTCGCCGTCGAGGTGCGCGGGGAGCGCGATGATGCGCGCGTCGGGTTTGGCTGGGAACCGCAGGAAGTAGCTGTCCGGGTTGACTGTTCGCCCGGCCCCGTGCGTGCGGTACGCCTTGCGGACCGCGTCGATTATCTCCGGTCGCGAGCGCGCGATGACGTCCTGCGCGACCGTGCCGCTGACGACGCTGAAATCAAACATCGATTCGACCTCTTGTTGTGGTTTCCCGGACTGGTGGAATGCGGAAGTCGCGCTCGGACAGGTCGACACCGAACTTCGCGGCGACCCACGAGTCGCTGTAGACGGTTTCGAGGTAGCCGTCGCCCAGGTCGGGGGCAAGTGCGACCACCCGTGCCCCGGCTGGGAACTCGGGCCCGATGCGCCGCACCGCGGCGACGACCGACCCGGTCGAGCCGCCCGCGACGAGCCCACGGGTGCGCGCCAGCCAGCGGCACTCAAGGATCGCGTCGAGCTCGTCGACGTGGACGACACGGTGCAGCCGGTCGAACCGCGCGGGATCCGCCAGCTCGGGCCGCCTGCTGGTGCCCAACCCCGGCACGAACCGCGGGCCTGCCGGTGTACCGAAGGTGACCGAACCACTGGTGTCGACGGCGACGACCTTGGTGTCCGGCGAGCGATCGGCGACATGGTCGAGACAGCCCATCAGCGTGCCCGTGGTGCCCGCGCCGACGACCAGGTAATCGAGGTCGCCGAACTCGTCGAAGATGGACTTCGCCGTCCTGGCGGCATGCACCCGCGCGTTGGCCGGGTTGGCGTACTGGTTGAGCCACACCAGGTCCGGCTCGACGGCGAGGCGACCCTTGATGTGGTCGATGCGGCTGCCGAGGAACCCGCCGTTGGCGTCGCGGTGCTCGACGACCGCGATGTTGGCGCCGGTCGCCCGGATGAGCGCAAGACTCCGGGGCAGCGCGTTCGGGTCGGTGACCAGGGTGAAGGTGTAGCCGCGCTCGGCGCACGCCATGCCGAGTGCGACGCCGAGGTTGCCGGAGGAGGACTCGATCACATGCCCGCCCGACCGCAGCCGCCCGTCGCGCTCGGCGGCGTCGAGCAGGCCGACGGCGGTCTTGAGTTTGACCGAGCCGGCAGGGTTGAGTCCTTCGAGTTTGAGGAGGAACTCGCAGTCGGCGACCACACCGTCGAGTCGGAGGAAGACGTCGTCCACCACGAGCCCCTGCACAGAGCCTGCTAACAAAGTGGCCCAATCCTTTGATCATGCGCGCGCGACAGCCTGGCGCGAGGCCAAGCGGCGTGCGCGAGTCTGGATCAGTGGTAGGTGATGCGGACAGTGTCGTCGAGCTGCCGGTGGAACGACTCGGCGTCGGCGTAGTCGGGGTGGTTCGACAGGATGAATCCCGGGTATCCGCTGTACTCGGGGTACGGGCGGACCACGTCACCGGGGCCCATCATCCGTACCACCCGGTCGACCCTGGCATCGTCGTCGAGCCCGTCCAGCCCGACGATGTCGGCGATCGTGCCCGAGCCGCCCACCTGGACGAAGTACATGGCCGCGACCCCGGTGGCAGCCACCGGTTCGGCCCAGCTCGACGGCCGCAGGCCCATGGCGATGCGGTAGGTCTCCGCGCCGAAGTCGACCCCGGTCACCCCGGCCACGATGTGGTGCGACGCGCCGGAGGCACCGACCCTGGCGCCCATCTCCAGCAGGTGGGGGGCGCCTTGGTGGATGCGCAGCTCCGCGTGGGTCGGGCCGTCGGTCACGCCGAACGCGGCGTGCGCCCCGACGATCTGGTCGTGGATGGCCCGTTCGAGCTCGTCGGACAGCGGCGCGGGCGCGCGGTAGATGGTCTCCTCGAAGTACGGGCCCATCGGCGTGCCCTTGTAGCCGATCGTGTGGACGCGCGTTTCCCCTTGGTAGGTAAGAGATTCGACGCAATACTCGGGGCCGTCCATGAACTCTTCGACGATCAGGCCCTCGAACGCGGCCGTGCCCGCGCCGAAGCGCAGGTGGCGCACGCAGACGTCCCACACCTGTCGCACCGTGGCTTCGAGGTCGGCCGCGGACTCGGCCTTGGCCACGCCGAGGCTGGTGAACCCGCCCGCGGGCTTGACCACGACAGGGAACCGCAGCGTGGCGGCTTCCTGCCACTGGTCAGGGCCCGCGATGGCCAGGAACGGCGGGGTGTTGAGCCCCGCGTCCCGCAGGCGTTCGCGCATGATTCGCTTGTCCCGCACGGCGAGCGCCGCCGCCGCGGAGAGGGCGGGTAGGCCCAGTGCCCGCGCGGCGGACGCCGCGAAGTGCACCGCGCCGTCGCTACCGGCCACCACGCCGTCGATCGGCCGCCGAGAGTGCACCTCGCGCAGCGCGGCCACGGCGGAGTCGGTCTCGGTGATGTCGAGCGAAAGGACTTCGACGACCCCGGCGGGCACTTCGTCGGGCAGCCGCTCGTCGGCCGCCGGAGTGGTTTTCGTGACCAGGACGAGTTCGACGCCCGCGCGCCGCGCGGCCTCGAACATCCATGGCATGGACGGTCGCTGGTACACCAACGCGACCGTGGGAATTCGACGCACCGTATTGCCCCCCTGAACAAACCCCCGCGCATTCCGTCGCAAGGCTGCCGCATAAACCGTACACGGCACTCCGGGCGCCCGTTCAGAGAGTTAACATGTGATCTAAATCACTGATTAATACCCGCCAAACGGTGGTGCCGGTACGGCCTAACGGACTTGCGGGGAACGCGGAGAACCTGGCAGGCTTGACCGGGTTGTAGCAGCTGATCTTCCTGGGCGGCAAGGGTTGAGAACGGACTCCAATCCGGGGTGCGGCGAGACTCACCGCGGGGCGGTAACTCGCATTAGGCTAATCGTTACGGTGGCGGAGTATGATCCCCGTCACATCTAATTCGACCACTCCGGGCGGACTCGTCGGCCGACGTAGGATCAATCGTTGAATCCAACCGGGGGAATCAGCTCAGCGTGTGTCGACAATGGAGGAACTGCGCATGTCTGTTGCCGCTCGCGCGCGCGAGCACAAGGATCACAATTGTGCGACCGCGCTCAGCAGGGTCGGCGTGACGCTGGACGGCCTGCGCACGGCAGGCGGCAGCGTGCTCGAAAACGGCGTCGGATACATCGTGGGCTCACTGGCCCAAGGTTTCGGCAACGGCGGCAGCGACATCGACATCCACCTGCTGTCGCCGGACATCGATGCCCCGACGCCGCCGTTCCTCTTCTTCGTCAACGGCGTCACCGTGGACGTGGAGCACTACCCGGCACAGTTGCCCGCCACCGTGTTCGCCAAGCTCACCGGCCCCATCGTCGATGTGGCCAGCGGCAGGCTCGCCGCCGACGTGGTGCTCAAGCACGGGGAAGCCGCCTGGCTCACCCGGTGGTCGACCGCACTGCCGATGGACGAGGACAGTCCGCCGATGTTCGACGTCGGGCAGCACGAGGTCGTGCTGGCCCACCTGGTCCGCCGCGCGCTGAGCACGGTGCTGTCCAACTGGGCCATGGCCGAGGCCGTGACGAGGTCGGCGCACGACGCGGCGCACCTCTGGTCGGTGTGCGGCCGGGCCGTGCTCAATCTGGCCTGCGCGACGCGCGGCTACCCGCCGATCGGACAGAAGTGGCTGCCCGCAAGGGCAGTCAAGGCCGGAGTCCCGGCCGAACTGCGCGCCGCCACCGCGGCCTGCGCGAACGGAGCCGACGTCGAGAGCATGCTGGCGACCCTCGGCATGGCGGGTTTCGACCCGTTCGCGGTGACCAGGGTCGAGCGCGCCGACGACCTGCAACCCGTGCGGATCGGCTCGCAGAAGTTCGCGCTCACCGCGCGCGGCAGGCTTGAGTCCACGGCACCGGTCGAGGGCACGTGTGCGGAGGTGATCGCCGAACACGGCGCCGACCACCTGGTCACGCTGCTCAGCGCCAGCCTGTCCCGAATCCTGGTCGACGAGAAGGCCGTCGCCGCGACCCTGACCGAGAACCAGGTGACCCGATGACTGTCTCGCACGACGCGCAGTGGTTGGCCACCCGGGTCGCCCCGGCCGCCTGGGTCTACATCTACGAGGTGCAGAGCTGTGTCGCGGACCTCGACGCCGCCATCGCCGACGAGGACTGGATGACCTGCGTCGAGTCCGCGGCCGAGACGATCAACGCCATCCTGTACTGCCGCCTGGTCCTGGAGGGTTTCACCGGGCGCTGCACGCCCGAGGAGCTGACGCTGTACGCGACAGTGACGGACACTCCCGACACCAGGCGCATGCGCGCGGTGCCGCCGAGTATCACCGCGGGTAGGCACGACGCGCTCGCGGCGGCCGAGTCGGCACGGCAGTCCGCAGGCGAACTCGAAGCCGACCTGCCCATCCACCTGCCGATCATCCGTACGCCGCAGGGGTTCTTTCCCAGCGTTCGCGTCGCGGGCGACATCGAGCGCCTGCGCGAGAACCTCGGTCTGCCGCCGATCGACTGGATGTCGTGGCGGCTGTGATGGCCGGTCCCGACCAGAAGTCCGTCGACGGAGTCACCCTCACCCCAGGGCAAGCGACGCGCCTGACGATCACCCTGGTGCTGACCGTCGTCGTTGCGTCGTTCGAGAAGACCGCGACGCAGACGCTCGTCGCCGCGGCGCTCGACGAGATCGGCGGCCGGTCGTTCTACGCCCTCGTGTTCGGCGCGTCGGTGCTGGCCGAGCTCGTGGCCGTGGTCCTTGGCGCGTGGTACGTCAACCGGCTCGGCCCGGTCAAGGTCTTCGTCGCCGGGGCGCTGTTGCACGGGTGCGGTCTGATCATCTGCGGCAGCGCTCCGTGGTTCGGCTGGTTCCTGGCCGGGCGGACCGTGCAGGGCATCGGTACCGGACTGGTCTGGGTCACGGTGTACGTCCTCATCGGATACTGCTTCCGCGACAGCGGCCGGGGCCGCGTCTTCGGCTTCATCTCGATGGGGTGGGCCATTCCCGGCACGCTGGGCCCGCTGGTCGCGGGCGTGGTCACCGAGCAGGCCACCTGGCGGCTGGTGCTGCTTCCCGTGCCCGCACTCGAACTGCTGGCGCTGGGGGTGGTCTGGTCGGTGCTCAAGCACGTCGACGGCCACGGGTACGCGGGTGCGTCGGGAACGCGGCTGCGGCATCGGCTGCTGCCCGCGGTCCTGCTGTCAGCAGGCATCCTGGCGGTGCTCTACGCCCGCCAGCTCCCGCCCCGCATCGCGTGGCCGGTGCTCGCGGTCGCCGTCGTGGTGGTTCTCGTCGCCTGCAGGCCGCTGTTTCCGCGCGGCGCGTTCCGCTTCGCGGCCGGATTGCCCACCGCGGTGCTGATGCGCGGACTCGTCGCCGCCCCGTGGGTGGCCGTGGGGTTCCTCATCCCGCTGAGCCTGGTGGAGGGCCGTGGTTTCTCGATGTCAGGCGCGGGACTGGTGCTGTCCTGCGGCATCATCGGCTACGCCGTCGGCGGGCTGGCCTTCAGCAGGCCGTGGACGGCCACGCTCGACCGGCCGTCGCTCGTGCTGGGCGGCCAGCTCCTGCAAGCCGCGGGTCTTGCCATGACGGCGTTCGGGCTCGCCCCAGCCAACGCCGTCGCCTTCGCGTACGTGGGCTGGGCAGTCACGGGCCTCGGCGCGAACCTGGCCAACACCGCCATCAACGTCACCGTGCTCGACTTGTCGGCGGGTGTCTCGCGCAGCGAGTCCGCGTCCGCGATGGCGATCGCCGAATCCGCCGCGGTCGCCGTGGTCACGGCGGTCGCGGGCCTGGCCCTGGCAGGCGTCGGCTCGGCCGGGGCGGGCGTCGCCCCACTGTCGCAGATGGTGCTCTACGGCTGCGCCGCGGCACTGGCCGTGCTGAGCCCGCTGACCCGGCGGCTGCGGCCGGAACCAACGCGGCAGCCGGTCACCGCCGCCACCACTTGATCACCTGCTCCACGGAGCAACACCCGCACTAGCTGCTCGGCATGGTCGAGAGCCACACCAGCATGGGCGCGCCCCGCACGCGCAAAGATCGGAGATCGGACATGACCGCTGGAACCGACCAGACAACCCAGGTCACCGCCGGGGTCGACCTGCCTGCCATGAGCTGGGAGGAGGAGCTGCACGCCCTGCCGGACCTGTGGCCCTACCTCGGCCCGGCCTGGCTGCGCGCCACCGCCCACGCACTGCCCGACGCGCGACCATGGCACACGGTCGCCACCCGTGACGGCGAACTTTCGGCCTATATAGCGGGATTCTGGTTCGACTCGCCGCAGGCGGTCGACTTCGACCCGCGCGCCTACCTCGGCTGGCAGCCGCCCAGCGGCGACACGGCGTGCTGCGACACCGGCGCCTCGCCGGAGGGCATCGACCCGACGTCGGTCGTCGACGGGATGGGCGCCTCGACGTTCTTTCCCGCCCTGATCCTGGGGTCCCCGCTCGGCTTCCGCACTGAGGCCGCGGGCGACCCGGAACTGGTGGCGCGCATGGTCGACGAACTCGTCAAGACCGCGCTGGACAACGGTGCCCGCAGCATCGTCGCGCCGTGGATCCCGAGCCGGGACGGGAATCAGCCGCTCATCGACGCGCTCGTCGGGCACGGTGGCCACGAGGTGTTCTGGGGGCAGGAGTACCACATGCCGCTCACCGCGCAGACCTATGCCGATCACGTCGAGGCACTGCCGTCGCGGGCCCGCGTGACGGTCAACCGCGACCACCGCAACTTCGCCGAGTCCGGGTTCGAGATCAAGCGGCTCGACGGTGAGGCCGCGCGCCCACACCTGCGCCGCGTCGCCGAGTTGACCTGCTACAACCGCAGCAAGTACGACGGCCACGAGCGTCCCGAGCACGTCGAGGCGATCCTGCTGGGCATGTTGGCGGCCAAGGCCGACCTGCGCTGCTACGCCGCGTTCCAGGGCGACACCCTGGTCGGCTCCTGCGTCGCGGTGCGCAAGGGCGACCGCCTGGTGCTCAAGTGGTCCGGGTTCGACTACGAGCTGTTGGGCAGGCGCAGCGGCCTGTACTTCCCGCTGATCATCACGCGGCCGGTCCAGGACGCCTACGCCGAAGGTCTGCGGCACGCGGAGTTCGGGCCGGGGTCCGAGCAGGTCAAGCGACGCCGGGGCTGCGTGGCCCGCGGCATCAGCTCGGTCGTCATCCTCGCTGAGCAGCAGGGACAGGTGGTCGCGCTGCTCGACGCGCTCGGCAGCGCCCGACGTGCCGCGCTGCGACTGGAACCCGTTGCCGCCGGCGAGACCGCGTGCTGCGCGGCTGAGGGGGACACGGCGTGACCGTCCGCATCGTGGTGCTCGGCGACCGCGAGCGCCAGGCCAAGGCGCATCCCCGAATCGACGCCATCAGCCCGGTGCTGCCCGCGAAGGTCGAGTGGCTGCCCACAGCGGAGCTGCGGTCACTGGACCAGCTCGACGACGTCAGCGGGATCTGGGTCGCGCCGGGTTCGCCGTACGCCAACCGGGACGGCGTCCTCGCCGCGATCGGCCACGCCAGGCGCGGCGGCATCCCGTTTCTGGGCACGTGCGGTGGGTTCCAGCACGCGCTGGTCGAGTATGCCCGCCACGTCGTGGGGATGGGCGACGCGGAGGATGTGCAGTACGTCCCCGACGCGACCACGCCGCTGATCACGCCCCTGGAGTGCTCGCTGCTGGGGGAGAAGTCCTGGCTGCGGCTGGTCGAGGGCAGCCGGATCGCCGCGGTGTTCGGCGGCGCCTCGCGGGTCGCCGAGACCTACCACTGCCGATACGGGCTGAACCCCGAGTTCCTGTCCGCGATCTCGACCGGCCCACTGGCGGTGACCGCCTGGGACGACGAGGGCGCGCCGCGCGCTGTCGAGCTCACCGGCCACCCGTTCTTCGTCGGCACCCTGTTCCAGCCGGAGCTGTCGTCCACGCCCGACGCCGTCCACCCGCTGATCCACGCGTTCGTCGACGCCGCCACCCGCCACCGGGTGCGCGTCGGCGTGGGATGAGGAGCCATGGAATCGCTGCCCGTGATCGTGATCGGCGCGGGGCCGGTCGGTCTCGCCGCCGCGGCGCAGCTCGCTGAGCGGGGGCTGCCGTTCCAGGTGTTCGAGGCAGGCGACGGCCCCGGCCACTCGGTGGGGCAGTGGGCGCACGTGCGGCTGTTCAGTCCGTGGCGCTACAACGTCGACGCGACTGCCCGACGCCTGCTGGTGGCGCGGGGCTGGCAGGCGCCGGACGACGACGCGCTGCCGACTGGCGCGGCTCTTGTCGCGGACTACCTGCGGCCGTTGGCCGCGTGCCCGTCGATCAGCCCGCACATCCACTACGGCTCGCCAGTCACCGCCGTCGCCCGACTCGGCGTGGACCGGGTGCGCTCGGCGGGGCGGTCCGCGGCCCCGTTCGTCGTTCGGCTCGCAGACGGCGCCGAGTGGCTGGGCCGCGCGGTCATCGACGCCTCGGGCACGTGGACCGTGCCCAACCCGCTCGGTGCCACCGGGCTTCCCGCGCACGGCGAGGCCGCCGCCGCGTCGTGGATCGAGCACGCGCTGCCCGACGTCCTCGGGGCCGACCGCGACAGGTTCGCCGACCGGCACACCATTGTCGTCGGATCGGGTCACTCGGCCGCCACGACCGTCCTCGCCCTCGCGGAACTGGCCGCGGCGGCACCGGACACGCAGGTCACATGGGCGATCCGCGGCACGACCGACCGCGCCTACGGCGGCGGTGCCGACGACGCGCTGCCTGCCCGCGGCGCCATCGGCGCCGGGCTGCACCTCCTGGTCGACCGCGGCGCGATCGACCTGGTGACCGACTTCGCGGTGACCGAGTTGCGCGCGGTCGCCGACCCGGAGCCCGACGAGGAGCCGGTCGAGCTCGTCGGCCGCGGCAGCGACGGCGACCACTTCGTCATCCCGGCGGACCGGATCGTGCGGGCCACCGGCTACCGCCCGGACCTCGGCTTCCTGAGCGAACTTCGGCTCGACAACGACCCGATCCTGCAGGCGCCGCGGGTGTTGGCCCCGCTGATCGATCCGAACCACCACGCGTGCGGCACCGTCCGCCCGCACGGGCACGCCGAGCTGAGCCACCCGGAGCCCGACTTCTTCGCCGTGGGGATCAAGAGCTACGGCCGGGCACCGACCTTTCTGCTGGCGACCGGCTACGAACAGGTCCGGTCCGTCGTCGCCGCGCTCGCGGGCGACTGGGATGCCGCGAGGCGAGTCGAACTCGACCTGCCCGAGACCGGCGTGTGCACCGCCACCCTCGGCGCGAAAGTGCTCGCCGACGAACTCGGCGTCGACCCGGACCTGCCCGCCAGGCTGACCGAGGCCACCCAACGTCAACTGCTCACCACCCCCGACCTCACCGAAGCCGTGCTGGCGGCGGCCCGCGAGCTGGGGCTCCCGCCCGACATCGCGCAGCGGGCAGCCGGGTTCGCCCGCGCGCAGTTCGGCGCGGCCACCGACTCTTGCTGCTGACCGACTGGAGGATCCCCCTGTGATCAGGAACGACCACGCCGACGAGCGGCTGCGTGCCGAGACCGTGACCATCCGAACGCTGGACACCGTCGACCGCGTCATCAGCGTCGCGGGCTCGAAGAGCTACACCAACCGGTATATCGCCATGGCGTCGCTGTGCGGCAAGCGCATGGAGATCGAGAACGCCCTGCTGTCCGACGACACCACGTACTTCACCCGGGCGATCGAGGCGTTCGGCCACGTGCGCACGGAGATCGACACCACCGCGAATCGGATCACCGTCACGCCGACCGGCCAGCCGATGCGCGCGCCGTCGAACGAGGTGTTCGTCGGCGGCGCGGGGACGCCGCTGCGGTTCCTGCTCTCGATGGCGGGCCACGCCCCGGGCACGACGGTGATCACCGGCAACAGCCGGATGCGGGAGCGGCCGATGGGCGACCTGGTCGACGCGCTGCCCGCGCTCGGCGTACCCGCGGTTTCCCTGCGCGGCAACGGGTCGCCGCCGATCAGCGTGAGCGGCGGCGGCTTCCGCGGCGGCCGAACGAAGATCAGCGGCGCGACCAGCAGCCAGTTCACCTCCAGCCTGCTGATCAACGCGGTGGCCGCCGAGGTCGGCGTCGAAGTCGAGCTCACCGACGAATTGATCTCCAAGCCCTATGTGGACATGACCGTGGCCGCCATGGCAGCCCAGGGCGTCACCGTCGACCGCGACGGATACCGCCGCTTCCGCGTCGCCGCGGGCCAGTCTTATGCGGGCGGCTTGGTACTGGTCGAGCCGGATGCGTCGGGCATGTCCTACTTCCTTTGCGCCGCAGCGGTTCTCGGCGGCAGTGTGACCATACCCGGGATCAGCGGGGGATCGGTGCAGGGCGACATCGGACTGGTGGACGTCCTGGTGCGCATGGGATGCACAGCCCGATGGGAGGACGACTCGGTCACCCTCACCGGCGGCGACCTGCGCGGCATCGACGTCGACATGGACGCCATGCCGGACGTGGTGCCCAGCCTCGCCATCGTCGCGGCGTTCGCGACCGGGACCACCCGCATCCGTGACATCGCGAGCTTGCGGGTCAAGGAGTGCGACCGGATCGCCGCTGTCGCCACCGAACTCGGCAAGATGGCGATCGAGGTCGAGGAGTGCCCCGACGCGCTGATCATCCACGGCGGCACGCCCAAGCCCGCGCTGATCAGCACCTACGACGACCACCGCATCGCGATGTCGTTCGCCATCGCGGGACTGCGCGTCGATGGCGTCGTCATCGAGGACCCTGGCTGCGTGGCGAAGTCCTTCCCCGCGTTCTGGCAGACCCTGGACGGGTTGTTCGAGGACGGCCGGAGCACGAGGTGAGCAACGGCATCCTGCTGGTGCTCGACGGCTGGGGCACGGCCCCGCCCGGGCCGGGCAACATGATCGCCGAGGCGTCGACGCCGGTCCTCGACGAACTGGCCGCCGACTACCCGCCGTGCTTGCTCGCCGCGTCGGGCGAGGCAGTCGGGTTGCTCCCGCACACCGTGGGCAACTCGGAGATCGGCCACCTCGTCATCGGCGCGGGCCGACCGCTGCCGTATGAGAGTGTCCGTGTGCAGCAGTACCTGGATTCCGGCGAGATCGGCCGGGACCCCGCGTTCGCGCGGTTCTGCGCGGGCACGGCCCGACTGCACCTGGTCGGCCTCTGCTCCGACGGCCAGATCCACGCCGACATCGGTCATCTGGGCAAGGTGATCGAGGCCGCCGCCGCGCACGGCCTGCGCGACATCCAGGTTCACGCGATCACCGACGGTCGAGACGTCCCGGACCACACAGCCGCACTCCATCTCAAGCAGGTGACGAAGTTCCTGGGCGGGTTCGGCCGGGTGGCCACGGTGTCCGGCCGTGGGTACGCCATGGACAAGAGCGGCGACGCGGCCCTGACCGACCGCGTGGTCCGCGCCATCGCCGATGGTCACGGCCCGGTGGCGGTGTCGGCGGAACGTGCGGTGGCGGCACCCGCCGATGGCGACGTCTGGATCCCGCCGACGGTCATCGGGGGCCCGGTCCCGCTGGGCGACGGCGACCGCGTGCTGTTCACCCACTTCCGCAGCGACCGCATCCAACAACTCGCCGACAGCCTCGTCCGGCACACGGCAGACCGCTCCGTCGAGTGGGCCGCACTCGCGCCCTACGACACCGCCGCGCCGATCCCCGCGCTGATTTCGCGTGTCGACGCCTCGGGGGGACTCGCCGACGAGTTGGAGACCCTCGGCCTTCGCTCGGTCCGCATCGCCGAGGCGGAGAAGTTCGAGCACGTCACCTTCTACCTCAACGGCCGCAACTCCCGTCGGCGCGCCGTCGAGGACCACGTCCGCATCGGCGATGGCGCACAGCGCGACTACCGCGTCGAACCTGAGATGTCCCTCGACGCGGTCGTCGCCGAGGTCACCACCGCGGCCGCCCGCGACGATGTCGCCCTGGTAGTGGCGAACCTCGCCAACATCGACGTCGTCGGCCACACGGCCCACGCCGCCGCTACCCGCCGCGCCGTCGAACACACCGACGCCGCGGTGGGCCGGATTCTCGACGCGGCAAGAGAAACGGGTCGGTGGCTGATGCTCGTGGGCGACCACGGCAACGGCGAGCAGATGCTCCGAGACGACAAGATCCCGTACGGTGGGCACACCACCAACCCGGTGCCCCTGATCGTCGTAGGCTCCGTCGGGCTGCCGCCCCATGGCACGCTCGCCGACGTGGCTCCGACCATCCTGCGACTGCTGGGTCATGCGCCCGGGTCAGCCATGACAGGCAGGGCTCTCGGCGAGGTGGGCCCGCCGAGGTGACGGTGGCTTTACCGTCGACGAGAGGAAGCACCCATGGCGGACAGACCGCGGTTGTGGATGCGGCACGAGGTGCGATCCACCGAGCGCCGTGCCCCGATCGTGCCCGGGGACGCGAAGCTGCTGCTGGCCGCGGGAATCCCGGTGACGGTCGAGGAATCCCCGCAGCGGGTGTTCCCGATCGCCGAGTACGCGGCGGCGGGCTGCGCGGTCGCGCCAGCCGAGAGCTGGGTCGACGCGCCGCTCGATGCGTATGTGTTGGGGCTCAAGGAGTTGCCCGACGCGCCCGCCGAGCTGCGGCACCGGCATGTCTACTTCGGACACGCCTACAAGGGCCAGGCGGGCGCGGCCGAACTGCTCGACCGGTTCACCGCGGGCGGCGGCGCGCTGCTCGACCTGGAGTACCTGACCGACGAGTCCGGGCGCAGGCTGGCCGCGTTCGGCTACTGGGCGGGCTATGTCGGCGCCGCACTGGCCGTGCTGCACCTGCGCGGCACGCTGGATCCGCCGCTGCGCCCGCAAACCCGCGCCGAACTGGACGACGCGCTGCGCTCGGGCGATGCCGAGGCGACGGCGCTGGTCGTCGGCGCGCTCGGCCGGTCCGGCCGCGGTGCCCGCGACGCGCTCGCCGTGGCCGGAATAACGCCGACCGCTTGGGACATCGAGGAAACCGCGAAGCTGGACAAGCCCGCGCTGCTCGCCCACGACATCCTGGTCAACGCCGTGCTCACCACCAAGCCGGTGCCGCCGTTCGTCACCGAGTCCGATTTGGACGATCCCGCCCGGCGGCTGCGCGTGCTGTCCGACGTCACCTGCGATGTGACCTCCGACTGCAACGTGCTGCCGGTGTACGACCGGATCACCGACTGGGCCGAGCCCGCGCGCAGGCTGCGCGGCGGCGAGCGGCCGGTCGACGTGATCGCGATCGACAACCTGCCCTCGCTGCTGCCGCGCGAGGCGAGCGTGGCGTTCTCCGCCGACGTGCTGCCGCTGCTGCGCACGCTCGACGCGGACACCGGCCCGTGGCACCGCGCGCTCGACCTTTTCGACACCGCCGCGCGGGGGCGCCACCATGTCTGACCGGGTACCGGCGAGCGGAACCGTGCACTGGGTGGGCACCGGCCTGTCGACCGGCGGCGGCGTGCGCGTGCTGGCCGACCTGGCGACGGTCGTGCTGTGGGGCCGGTCGGCGGACAAGGCCGCGGCCTGCGTCGACCGACTCGGGCTGACCGGCCGGGTGCGGGCGCGCGCGTGGGCCGATCTGGAGGCCACGGTCGCGGCGGGCGACGTGGTGGTGTCGATGCTGCCCGCAGCCGAGCACGGGCGGCTGCTGCGGCTGTGCCTCGACCGCGGCGCGCACTTCGCGAACACCAGCTACGTGTCCGACGAGATCGCCGAACTGGCCGACGCCGCGCGCGCGGCGGGCGTCGTGGCGCTCACCGAGGCCGGGCTCGACCCGGGCATCGACCATCTCCTCGCCCACGACCTCGTCGCGCGGGCGCGTGCCGCGGTCGGCGAGCAGCCCGCGACGGCCACGTTCACCTCCTACTGCGGCGGCATTCCGGCCGTGCCCAACGACTTCCGCTACCGGTTCAGCTGGGCGCCGCGCGGGGTGTTGACCGCGCTGCTCTCGCCCGCCCGCTTCATCGAGGGCGGCGTGGAGAAGGTCGCCGAGCGACCGTGGGAGGCCACCGGCCCGCACTCGCTGGGCGGCGAGAAGTTCGAGGTGTACCCGAACCGGGACAGCGTGCCTTTCATCGCGCAGTACGGCTTGCCCACGTCCTGGACGCTCGACACCTTCGTCCGCGGCACCCTGCGCCTCGCCGGCTGGCGCGAGGCGTGGACCCCGGTGTTCACCGAACTGCGCCGGGGCGACGCCGACCGGATCACCGCGCTGGCCGCCGAACTCGCCGCGAAGTACCCGACCACCGACGCCGACCGCGACCGCGTGGTGTTGGCCGTGGCACTGGCGGTCCGGGGCGCCGACGACACCACCTGGTCCGCCGAGTACGTCCTCGACCTCATCGGCGACGACACCGACAGCGCCATGGCCCGGCTGGTGTCCACCCCGCTCGCCGCGGGCATCGCCGAGATCCTTTCCGGCCGCACTCCCGCCGGGCTGCACCGGGCCGCCGAAGACCCCGAGGCGGCCCGCCGCTGGCTGGAGTTCTTGCGGGACAAGGGAATCACCGCCGACCTCCGGTAGCCGGAGCCGACACTCGACCAGGACCGCCCGCTGATCCAACCAGGATCGCAGGGCGACCCCAGGCACGCACCCTCGACCTTGTCTTCGGCGTCACGCGCATCGTGGCTGGCGTGGTCGCTGTCGTCGGCGTCGCTATGTCATACATAGCGATACTGTCGACATGTTAGGCTCCTAACTGTCGCCGATGACGGGAGTTCGAGCATGTTCGGCATCAATACGAAACAGCGGCGAGCAGCCGCCGCGGTCGCCGCGGTCCTGGCGCTCGGCGCTGCGTGCGCCAACCCGACGGCCGGACCGACGCCCACGGTCTCCTCGTCCGACGGGGATCGCATCGTGGCCGTGGCCAGCGCCACCGCCAACGAGTTCCGCCCGTCCTTCACCCCCACTGCGTGGCACGAGCTGAACACCGCGGCGCAGAGTAGGAACGTCTCCAACGGCAGCACCGGCAAAAGCAGCGTCGCCGTGATCAACACCGCGGACGGCAAGTCCCAGTTCACGGTGTCGCTCACGCCGCGCCGGGCGGACGGCCGGGTCGAACACGGCCATCAGCGCACCAAGCTGATCGACGAGAACCTGCGTCGACTGGCCGAGCGGCTGTCCACGACGGCCGCGAACCGACCGGGCCTCGATCTGCTCGACGGGATCGACAACGCCATCCGCGGCAACCACCCCGGGCTGCTGCTCGTGATCAGCAGCGGACTCAGCACCAACGGCGGTTTCGACCTCCGCAAGGTCGGCTGGGACGCCGACCCGGCGACCGTCGCCCAGCAGTTGGCAGGGGCTGGGCTACTGCCCGACCTACGCGGCTGGCGCGTCCTGTTCACCGGCATCGGATCGACGGCAGGCGACCAGCCCGCGCTGCCGCTGCCGCTGCGCACCAAGCTGGTCGACTACTGGATGGCGATCTGCACGGCAGCCGGCGCACTGCCCTGCGCGATCGACGACACCCGCGTCCCGCCCGTCCCGTCGCTGGCGACGGTCGAAACACCGATCGTTCCGGTCAAGGGCGTGTCGTCCGTCGAGGGGCCGAACAACACCGTGACCGCCGTGTTGTCCAACTCGATGCTTGGCTTCGACGGCGACTCGGCGGAGCTGTCGCCCATCGCCGTCGACCTGTTGCGCCAACTCGCCGAGCGGATCAACGTCAAGACCGCAGGCGCCGAGACGGCCGTGGTGACCGTCAACGGGTACGCGGCCGACCCCCCGAACTCGACCCCCGAAGGCCGCAGACAGCTCGCGCAGGATCGCGCCGACGCCACCGCGCGGGAGCTTGCCGCCAACGGCGTCACCGCTCGAATAGACCCGCACGGTGTCGGCACACCGCCGGGCGCAACGGCGATACGCGGCGGCGTCTTCGACGAAACCCTCGCCGAGGGTATGCGTCGAGTCGAAATCACCTACTAACTAACCAACTCCGAGGAGCGTGTCCGGTGACTACCACTCAACCCCCCACCCGCACCCCCCCCCATGGCGACGACCCTTACAACGGCCCTGGAGCCGGGTCGCTCAAGCTGATCCGCGCGCGGAAGCACCAGTTGCAGTAAGTAGCAGGGAGAATCCTGGAACCCCCGGTGAAAAGCCCCCGGGGGAAGCCATTAACC